>NZ_JASFZF010000015.1:0-95542 GCF_046055765.1 Lutibacter sp.
ATTACACCTATCTTTGGATTATAAAACACCAAATATGGTATATAAATTAACAGCGTAAATTCAATTTAACCTGTAGCCGTATTTTAGGACTAGACATTTTAAATGTAGTAAAATTAAGAGTAACAAAAAGCTGTATAAAAAGTATAATTCTCGTCAACCTAAACTTGATTCAGGTTCTCATAATCAATGGTAATCAATAATGTGAGATTCTGAAATAAATTCAGAATGACGGATTCATGACTTTTTATACAGCTTATTTAAATTAAAAACACTTCGACAAGCTCAGTGTGACAATTCAAAAAAACATTATTATTTTATTTTAAAATTGCTTCAATACCTGGTAGTGTTTTTCCCTCTAAACTTTCTAACATGGCGCCACCACCAGTTGAAACATAACTTACTTTATCTGCAAAACCAAACTGTTTAACTGCGGCAACTGAATCACCACCTCCAACTAAAGAAAACGCTCCATTTTTAGTAGCTTCAGTAATAGAATTTCCTAATGCAATAGTTCCGCCAGCAAAATTTTTAAACTCAAAAACACCTAAAGGACCATTCCAAAGAATTGTTTTCGACTCTAAAACTACATTATTAAATAATTCTCTTGATTTTGGACCGGCATCTAACCCTTGCCAACCGTCAGGAATATTGTATATATCACAAATTTGTGTGTTCGCATTATTACTAAAAGTATCCGCTGCAATTACATCTACAGGTATATGAACTTGTACATCTTTTTCTTTTGCTTGTTTTAAAATAGCTAAAGCTAATTCTTGTTTGTCATCTTCACAAATGGAATCTCCAATATTTCCACCCTGAGCTTTAATAAAGGTAAAACTCATTCCTCCACCAATAATTAAGTGATCTACTTTATCTAAAATATTTTCAATAACTGTAATTTTTGAAGAAACTTTTGCACCTCCTAAAATTGCTAACACTGGTTTTTTTCCTTCTTCCAATATTTTTTTAAGGCTACTAATTTCTTGTGCTAATAAATTTCCGAAACATTTATTTTCTGGAAAAAATTGCGCTACAATTGTAGTTGAAGCATGTGCTCTATGAGCTGTTCCAAAAGCGTCGTTCACATATACATCTCCTAATTTAGAAAGTTGCTTTGCAAAAGCTACATCACCTGTTTTTTCTTCGGCATGAAAGCGTAAATTTTCTAATAGTAAAACTTCACCCATTTTTAATTCAGTAACTGTTTTTTCTACTTGTTCTCCTACGCAATTTGAAGTGAATTTTACTTCAACACCTATAATTTCAGAAACTTTTTCAACAATATGTTTTAATGAATATTTTTCTTCAACACCTTTTGGACGTCCTAAGTGCGACATTAAAATAACAGCACCACCATCTTCTAAAATTTTAATAATTGTTGGTTTTGCAGCTTGTATTCTTGTTGCGTCAGTTATATTAAAATTTTCATCTAAGGGCACATTAAAATCAACTCTAATTAGTGCTTTTTTCCCTTCAAAATTTATGTCTTGTATTGTTTTCATTTGAATAATTATTTGGTGTACAAATATAATTTAATTTAACGTAGTTATTAAAGTTTTCTACGAAACCGATTTCATAAAATATTTTAAAGATTGAATGATTAAACATTTAAAGATTGAAAAAATGTTTTAAATTCGCTTTAATGAATTTTTCAGAAATTTTAGGACAAAAACATTTAAAGAATCATTTAATGAAATCTACTGATAATGGTAGAATTTCACATGCGCAGTTATTTGTTGGAAAAGAAGGGTCTGGAACCTTGCCAATAGCAATAGCTTATGCGCAATATATTTTGTGTAGTTCAAGTAACGATAAAGAAACCTGCGCATTAAAATGTGCTAAATTATCCCATCCCGATTTACATTTTGCTTTCCCAGTTGCAACAAATGATGTTGTAAAAAATCATCCTGTAAGTAACTTATTTTTAGAAGATTGGAGAAATTTTATAGCCTTAAATCCGTATGGTAACTTATTCGAGTGGTTGCAATCTATTGGTATTGAAAATAAACAAGGTCAAATTGGTGTAGATGAAGCAGGAGAAATTGTAAAAGCCTTAAAATTAAAAAGTTATGAAGGTGGTTATAAAATAATGATTATTTGGATGGCTGAAAAAATGAATACTTCAGCTGCTAATAAGTTGTTGAAATTATTAGAAGAGCCACCAGAAAAAACGGTTTTTATTTTAGTTACCGAAAATGAAGAACAACTAATTTCAACTATAAAATCTCGTTGTCAAGTATTACATTTTCCTTTATTATCTGAAGCTGATATTCATAATTATTTAGTTAATAAAGAAGGAACTGACCTACCAATTGCTGCACAAATTGCACAACAATCAGACGGTAACATAAACAAAGCTTTGCATTTATTACATAATGACAATTCGGATGAAAAATTTGAACAATGGTTTATTACTTGGGTAAGAGCAGCTTTTAAAGCGAAAGGAAATGCTTCTGTTATTCAATTATTAATTGAATGGAGTGAAACAATTGCTAAAACTGGTAGAGAAACTCAAAAGCGTTTTTTAAATTATTGCTTACAGTTTTTTAGGCAAGCAATGCTACTTAATTACGATGCGGCTTCACTTGTATTTTTACAACCAAAAACACCTGGTTTTAAACTAGAAAAATTTGCTCCTTTTATTCATAGTGGAAATATTTTAGAAATAAATAAAGAGTTAAACGAAGCTATTTATCATATTGAAAGAAATGGAAATGCTAAAATAATTCTGCTTGATTTATCGATAAAATTAACGCGACTTTTACACGTAAAAGAAGAATCTTAATTACTTTAAATTATGTCTATTTTTAATGAACATGCATCTGAAATTTTAATAACTCTTTTTTTTATTATTACGTATTTCTTATCAATACTTGAAAAATTGGTAGATTGGAAAGGAACGGTCATATATTATAATAACCATTTTGGTAAAACAATACTCAAAAATATCATTCCATTCCTACTTATCAAAGTGTTAATTTTTGAGATTCTAACAGTACTATTATTAACTTTTGGTCTCTACTATTTAGTAATTGAAGATGTAAAAATTATTGTAAAAATTGGGTTAGAAATATCTGCTATTACACTCTTAATATTCTTAGTTGGTCAACGATTCGTAAAAGATTACCAAGGTGCTATGAATATTACCGTATACTTTATTTTAAATATAATTGGCATTTATATATTAACATAAAATATTAATTATGAATTTATTAGGTATAGGATCTCGCATCAATCACACTGAATTTGGTTTAGGAGTTGTTACCAACGTTACATCTAAACATTATTGGGTTACTTTTATTGAAAATGGGTTAGAAACAATTGATATTGATAGTGAATTTGAAGTAATTGAAAGTGTTGAAGATGAAGTAGATACTATTAGTTTTTTTGAAGTTGAATCTACATTAAGAACTATTCTAAAACAATGGTCAGATATTTCAGAAATAATTCCTATTGCTGATAAATGGAAAGGTGGTAAATTAATTTTAGAACCAAAAGACACAAATTTGGCAAGTAAAGAAATTGAAATCGATTCCTTTTTTCATAAAATTGTAATGGTTCGTGATAGAATTAGAGTAATGGAACAAAAGATAAATTCCAGTAAATTAGATAATCAAGATAAAGTAAATTTACAACAATATATTACCCGTATTTATGGAAGTTTAACAACATTTAATGTATTGTTTAAAATTAAAGAACACCAATTTACGGGTGAAAAATCTAAATAAAAAAAGCTATAATTAATAATTATAGCTTTTTAATTTATTGATTATCAGTGTTATATGTTATTTTTTAGAAAAATCTGAATTTAATATCTCTAAAATTTCTGTTGTAACGTTTAAAGATTCATCACCATATAATACTGTTCCTTGTCCTGAAGTTCCAAGAACTAAATTATAACCTTTAGATTTCGCAAAATTTTCAACAAAGCTATCAACTCTTTTAGTAATTATCTCACTCATTTTCTGATTTTCTTTTTGTAATAATAGAGAAGCTTCCTGTTGTTTAGACTGTAAAAATTGTTGTTCTTGTTGTAATGCTTGTTCTGTTTGTGCTCTTTTTTGAGTTGACATTTTTTGTTGGTTTTGATAATATTGCTGCACTTTTAATTGAAAAGGAGCACCAATACTGTCTAATTCTTTTGCCATTACTTCTTGTTTCGCTTTTAGCGAAGTTTCTAATGCTTTTGTTGCTTCATAATCTTTCATTAAAACTTCAATATCTATATAAGCAACTTTAGTTTGATTACAAGATGCAAATATAAATGCAATAGCAACAATTAATAATTTTTTCATTTTTTTCTATTTTGATGTTGATCTAAAATTTTTGCGAATATATGAACAAAAGTTCAAGTTTAGCCTACTATTTATCAGTATTAGATTAATTTATTGTTAACTATTATTTAATAATTATTATTTATAAAAAAGAGGCTGATTGTAGCTTTCTATAACTAAAAACTTTTAAAATGAATATATTATGCTCTTTCATTATAAAAAGAGGGCTTAAATGGCTTTAAAATAGATTTTAGTTGTTTTTGATGATGTAAATTAACGATGAATACTCTTTTGTTTTCAAAGCTTTTAAATTTGATAACAAACCAATACAAAAAGCGATAACAAAATTACTTTTACCCGATTTATATTTCTCACTTAATAATGAAACATAAAATGAATCAAATTTCATAGGAAGTATTTTAACAACATTCATTTTTACTTCAGAAAAAAGTAATTGAATTGATTTTTTTGAAAAATGCCATAAATGTCTTGGTACATCAAAAGCAGCCCAAAACTGTTTATAGTAAGTAGCATCGTAACTTTTATAATTTGGAACTGCTACTACTAAAACACCATTAGGTTTTAATAATAATTTTAATTTTAAAATATAATCTTCCAAATTTGGTACATGTTCTAACACATGCCACAATGTAATTACATCAAATTTTTGAGAAGTTAATGTTTTTAATTCTGAATAAATTTGTGATTCTTGATTGGATGTTAATTTAGCTTCAGCTAATTTTTTCGCGTTGTTATTTGGCTCAACTCCCACTACATTCCAGCCGTTATTTACACATGTCAATAAAAAATCACCCGTTCCACAACCAATATCTAATATCTTTTTTTCTTCAGAATTAAATGAATTTATTAAATTCAATTTCTTTTTTAAAGCATATAATTTTACAAATTGATATAATTTATCTGTCAATGATTTTTTTGAATCGGTGTGTGAAATATAGGCTGAACTTTTATAATAAGAAGCTAATTCCTCTAATTTAGGTTGAGGTGATGTTACAAGCATTTCAAGTTTATTATTATACCGTAAATCAAATTTTTGATTTGAAACAGTATAATCTTTACAAGTTAAATAATGCTTTTTGTTGTTATTCATATTCTTAAAATACTTAAAAATAGTTCATGTTCCACGTGGAACACTAAAATTTACCTTCCCATATATACTAATAAAACAGAAATATCACTAGGTGAAACTCCACTTATTCTACTAGCTTGAGAAATAGTTATTGGTTGTATTTTTGTTAATTTTTGACGTGCTTCAATTGATAATGAAACCACTTTTGTATAATCAAATTTTGATGGAATAGATACGTTTTCTAATCTATTTAACTTATCAGCTTGATTCTTTTCCTTTTCAATATAACCAGCATATTTTACATGAATTTCAGTCTGCTCAACCACTTCGTTATCTATTAAATTTTCAATAATAAATCTCTCAACCTTCTCTAATTCTCGAAGGTTATTAAAGTTTAATTGAGGCCTTGCAGCAATCTTAAACAACTTCATAGATTGCGAAATTTTAGCAGTATTATTGGCTTCTAAAATTGGATTTATTTCATTTGGCTTCACACTTGTTTGAACTAAAAATTTAACAAATAAATCTGTTTTTGTTTGCTTTTCATTTACTCTATCTAAACGTTCTTTTGATGCTAACCCTATTTTAAAAGATAACGGTGTTAATCTTAAATCAGCATTATCTTGACGTAATAAGGTTCTATATTCAGCTCTAGATGTGAACATTCTATAAGGTTCTTCAGTACCTTTTGTAATTAAATCGTCTATTAAAACGCCAATATAAGCTTCGTTCCTTTTTAGTATAAATGGTGCTTTATTTTTAATATTTAAAGCTGCATTTATACCAGCCATTAATCCTTGTGCTGCCGCTTCTTCATAACCAGTTGTACCATTTATTTGACCAGCGAAATACAAGTTCTTAATTAACTTAGTTTCTAAAGTATGTGTTAATTGTGTTGGTGGAAAATAATCATATTCAATTGCATAACCATATCTTAAAAATTTTACATTTTCAAAACCTGCAACTTTACGCAAAGCTTTATCCTGAACATCTTCAGGTAGTGAAGTTGAAAACCCATTTACGTAAATTTCAACAGTTTCCCAGCCTTCAGGTTCAACAAAAATTTGATGTCGATCTTTAGTTGCAAACCTATCAATTTTATCTTCTATTGAAGGACAATATCTTGGTCCAATACTTTGTATTCTTCCATTAAACATTGGTGACCTATCAAAACCTGTTCTTAACAAATCATGAACCTCCAATGAAGTATAACTCATATAACAAGAACGTTGTTTTTTAAGTGATTTTGTAATAGGTAAATAGGAAAATTTTTCAGGATTTTGATCGCCAGGTTGTTCTATCATTTTTGAAAAATCTAACGATCTCGCATCAACTCTTGGAGGTGTTCCTGTTTTCATCCTTCCAGCTTCAAAACCCACTTTTATTAAATCTTCAGTAATACCAATTGAAGCACTTTCTCCTGCTCTACCTCCTCCAAAAGTTTTATCACCAATATGAATTAATCCATTTAAAAAAGTACCAGCAGTAATGATAACTTTCTTCGATTTTATTTCAATTCCTAATGCAGTTTTTACACCAACAATTACATCTTCATTAAATAACAGCCCAACAACATTATCCTGATAAAAATCTAAATTGTTAGTTTGCTCTAACATCGTTCTCCAACATTCCGCAAACCGCATACGGTCACTTTGCGCCCTTGGACTCCACATTGCAGGTCCTTTAGATTTGTTCAACATTTTAAATTGAATAGCTGTTTTATCTGTTACAATTCCGCTGTATCCACCCAAAGCATCAATTTCTCTAACAATTTGCCCTTTAGCAATTCCACCCATTGCAGGATTACAACTCATTTGAGCAATGTTTTGTAAATTCATTGTTATTAAAAGTGTATGCGCGCCTAAATTTGCACTTGCAGCTGCCGCTTCACTTCCCGCGTGTCCACCACCAACAACAATAACATCATAAACCGTATTAAACATATTGAAATTTATTATGTTCCACGTGGAACGTTTTTATAATTGTAATAATGCTAAACATTTATCTTCTTCTTGCCTCATTATAACTTTAGCTTCATCCATTTTGTCTTGAAAACCAATATAATGCAACACTCCATGAATTACAACTCTATTTAACTCATTATCAGCTGTTTGATTGAATTTTTGGGCGTTTTCGAATACTCTTTCAATAGAAATAAAAATATCTCCACTTATTAACTTTCCTAAAGTGTAATCAAAGCTAATGATATCCGTTAAAGTATCATGTTCTAAAAATTCAACATTTAATTTATGAAGGTAAGCGTCATCACAAAAAATATAATTTAATTCGCCTTCACTAAAACCATGGTTTGCAATACAAGTAGAAATCCAGTTTTGAATTTGAATTTCATTTTCTAATTTAAAATCAGTTTCGTAATTAAATAAAATCATTTCTAAATTTTTACTCTTTAGTTTTAAAATACTCTTGTACTTTCTTTTTATAAATAGTGCGCAAAGGTAATGATTGTCTATTTAATATGTCGTTATAATTAAAATACTGATTCTGTAGTTTTAGTTTATCAATACTTCGCGTTTTAAATTTTTCAATATTAGTTTTAGATTTTCGCTTATAATCTTCACCCTGCTGTAAAGTTGCTTCTTCTAATTTTAACAACTCATAGTTTAGCTGCTGCATTTTTTGAATAATATCTTCTGTAAAACCCTTGTCTAATAATTCTTTTTCTAACGCTTCCATTTGCTTAATTGCATCACCAGAACTATTGCTTTTATTTTTTCCTTTAG
This sequence comes from Lutibacter sp., assembly GCF_046055765.1. Classification (GTDB taxonomy): domain Bacteria; phylum Bacteroidota; class Bacteroidia; order Flavobacteriales; family Flavobacteriaceae; genus Lutibacter. The sequence continues at coordinate 8,106 of NZ_JASFZF010000015.1, forward strand.
AACCTAAAAGTTCTTTAAGCATTTCTTTGAGTTGAGATTGTTGCTTATATATTTCATATAATTCGTTATTCATTTGCTCACTACCTTCTCCTGGTTTTTGTCCTTTTTCTGATGCATTTTTATCACTAGGTTTTTCTCCTTTTTTTAAACCCTTTTTAATTTTATCAGAAAGTTCGCCTTGCTTTTTTATAATATCTGGTAAACTAAACTCCATTGGACTTCCTTTGCCTTTACCAAAACTAGGTGAAGCATTCATTAAACTTTCTAATAAATTACTTAATAAATTTGCTAAATTATTGGCGGCTGTAATCACAAAATGTTGATCAGATATTCCTTGTTGAAATTTATTATCTGTGAAATTTATAAGTGATTCATCTAGGTAATAATGCGCATCGGAAACTTCTTTTTGAATGGATGAGGTTATTTTCACAATACGCAAAGAAAGCACATACAAACTATCATCAATATGTTTAAAATATTCTTTTAATACATATTGTCGTTTAATATTTCTTGAATAATTAGGATGATGATTATTGGAGCTTGAAAAGTTATTTAATAATGCTTCTTGCTGAAATGAAAACTCAATAAGGTTTTCAACAATTTTTCTTAAATCATCAATATTTTCATCGATTGCTTCTCCTTCCATAGCTTCCATAGATTGCTCCATAGATGTACTTAATTCTTTCAATTTTTTAGAAGCAGACTTTTGATTTTTTGTTGCTTTACTTGGTTGTTGTTTTTTTAGTTCATCCAAAGCTTTCTTTAAATCCTCTTCAATTTCTTTTGAATCATCTTCTATATTTGGAAGATTCATTGGTCGCTTTAAATCTTCGTTTTGCTTTTCAAGTTCTCTAAAATCTTTATTAATATTATCAAATTCCTTGTTAATTTCTTCTTGTTTTTTAGAAGTATTTTCAATATCATTTTGTTTTGATAAATCTTTTTCCTTTTCTGATAGTTTCTCTAATTTTTCGCTAATTTGATTGGTTTTTTGTTCTATGTAAAAACGTTTAGTTAATTCTAAAATACGTTCTAAACTTTGCTCATTTTGTGTATTTTTTTTAACAAGTTCTTTTAACTTATCCATTAAATCTTCTTTATCTAATTTATTGGCGAGTTCCTTTAATTCGTCTAATAATTTATCTTTTTTTGCTAACTTTTTTACCTCATCAATTCTTTTTTGAAGTGCTTCTTTCTTTGATACTAAATCTTCACTCTTAGGTTGTTCATTTAAATTTTTCTGAAGTTTATTTGTTTCTTTTTGAAACATTTCCTGATATTGAGTTTGTCGTTTTATAAACTCCTCTAATTTTTTGGTGTCGTTCCAATTAATTTTGTCTTTATTTTGTAATGATTTTTTAAACTTTTCAATTTCTGAATTAGATTGTTTAGATTTTTCTAATGATTTAGAAATTGATTGAATTGTTTCATTTTGCTCTTTTAATAATTCTTCTTTTAATTCTTTTTCGGTTTTGTTATAATAGTTAAAAACGCTGCTTTTTGTTTTTTTAGAGCCATTAACAGCATCATTATCAAAAACCTCAAAATACAATTCATATTCAACACCTTTATCAATAGAAATTCCATCAGGGAATACATAGTAAAAATCTGATAATGTAGAATTTACAACGTTAATTAAATGAGTTTTAAGTTCGCTTTTTTGAATTTTACTGTAATATACTAGTTGAAGTTTATGTATTCCGTAATCATCGCTTAATTGCCCCATAAACTGTATTGGACCTCTACTAATAGAATCAATATCAGATTTAACAGCAATTTTTGGAAACTCATCTGGAACTACTTGAATTTCAAAATCTAAAGTCTCATGATTTAAAAGTTGTGCATTAGAGGTCGAAATTTTATAATTAATAGCATTAAAAATTTGTTTTGAGAAACTAAAATAATTTGTACTGTTTTGATTAAATTTTTCTGTTGCTTGTTGATTTAATTTAAAATTAACAACGTTGGTTTGATGGGTTTCGATTTGCCAAGCAATTTTAGTTCCAAAAGGAACGATTGCATTTCCAGTATTTTGGATAACTTCATTACTTTTACCAGTATATTTTGGATAATTTAATATCATTTTCAAATTAGTAATTACTGGTGTAGCAATACAATTAATATGGTAATTTTCAGAAAATACTCCATTTGCTTCAAGAGAGAAATCTAGTGACGATTTTATACTTGAAAATGTGTATTTAAACTTACCTAATCCTCTGTTTTCTAGATAATAATTTCTATTAAAAAAATTAATTTTAGCATCTTCAGGAGTGGTATTTCCAAAAGTTTCTACTTCTAAGGTATAAGGTTCGCCTTCAATAACATTTAACGATTGATTTAAAATTTGAAAAGAAAATGGTGCTGGTTGTTTGTATTGAGTTTTATAATTAACAACTCTAGAAAAACTATCATTAAAAATAGTAACATTTCCCGAAATATAAACTACAAACCAGATTACAATTGGTATTAAAGTATATTTAATAAATTTTTTGTTTTTTGATAAATCTATTGCTCGTTTAAATGGTATTGGTTGTAACTCTTTAGATTTCTGTTCTATACTAGCCTCAATGAGTTCTGAATGTTCAACAAAATTTTGTAATTGTAACATATTCAGAAGCTTATCCTTAATTTCAGGGAAGTGATTTCCAATTATTTTTGATGCTTCAAGCTCGTTAATTCCCTTTTTTAGCCCAACTATTTTTACTATTGGAAAAAGAATATAAACTGTTAATAATGCAAATTCAACAATAATAAATATCCAGAATAAAACCGTTCTTGCCAAAGGTTGCAGCCATAAAAAATATTCAATAAGAAGCGTACCTAATAAATACATAAAACCAAGAGTGAAAAACAATAAAAGCCCTTTAATAAGTTCATTATAATAGAACTTTTTAATAAAGTTTTGAAGTTTAACTTGTATATTTTTAAAGCTGTTCAATGGTAAAATATATAATGGTTTTGCTATGTATAATGCAGGTTTTTGAAACTCTTCATTTTAAATCTTGCTATTAATTGTATTACTATATACTCTTATATTTAGAACTACAATTTGCATTGCGTATAGGCTTTGTTGCGTGCTAGCATTATTCAAACGCCATATTTTAAGAACAGAATATCAGATTTACAATTATAGGTCTGTTGATCTTTATACCAATAAAATTCCGTTTCAAGACTTGCCATATCCATTAATAAATTGTCCAGGTGTTTGTTTATTTTATCTCTTAAAAAGACAATGTTTCTCTTTAATTTCCAACTACTTGTCATATCAGTTTCATCTGTAAGAACTAAGAAAAATCTATTTGAAGCATCAAATCTTGCTATTTATTCATTTTCAAGTCACGATATTGTTTCTGAACTCTGTGTTATTTTTTACTTACTTACAGTTCTTAATTAAAAGCTAAATTAAACTAAAATTAAATTATAGGATTACAATTTTTTCTTTAATAGCATACAGCACTAAACCAATACGAGTTTTGGCATCTAATTTTTCAAATAAAGCTTCTCTATAATTTTCAATTGTCTTAGGACTCAAAAACATTTTTTCAGCAATTTGTTTATACGTCATTTCTGAACAAGTTAATTTTAAAAATTCTAATTCTCTTTCTTTTAATTTTACTGTAGTAGGTTTCTCTTTTTTATGAATAGAATTTAACAATGTATTGGTTACATTTTCCGTATAATAAAATCCCGCGGTATAAACCTCATTTAAAGCATGTTGTAATACTGAAGGGTGGATGTCTTTTAATAAATATCCTTTTGCTCCTGCTCTTAACATTTTTAAAATTATGTCTTCATCAGCCTCCATAGATAAGGCTAAAACTTTAATCTCTGGTTTATTTTCTTTCAACCATTGCGTAGCTTCAATACCGTTTATTAATGGCATTTGAATATCCATAAGTACAATTTGTGGTTGCAAGTTATCCTCTAAAAAGTAGTTTATTAATTCTTTTCCATTATTTAAAGTAGCTAACACGTTAAATTCTTTAAAATTAGAAACCAGCCCATTAAGCGCTTGTGAAAATAAAACGTGGTCATCAACAATTAGTAAGTCAATTTTTTTCATTAAAATTTATTTTGGGCAGTTAATATATAATTTAGTTCCGTTGTTGTTACTTGATGAGAATTTTATTTGAGCACCAATTAATTTTGCTCTACTTTTCATATTTAATAAACCAATACCATTTTGTTTAGTTGTATCATTCACATCAAATCCAATACCATCATCTTCCATAAATATTTCTAAAAAATCATCATTATAATTTAGTTTAAATTGTAAGGTATTCGCTTTAGAATATTTTAGGGTATTGTTGCTAAATTCTTGTAAAATTCTAAATAAAATAATTTCCTTTTCGTTACTTAAATTAAATATATTTTCTGAAATTTCTAATGAAGCTTTGATAAAGTTTAATCTATTATAACGATCAACTTCAAGTTTTAAAGAATCTATAAGCCCTTTATTTTTAATTGTTTCTGGATTTAAAGACTTAGCTAAACCTCTTAATTCTTGCAAACTTTTACCAATTATTTCACTTGTTTCTTGTATTTTACTTTGCTGTTCTTCAGCTACGTTTAATTGTAAAATATTTAACTGCATTTTTGCTACCGATAATAGTTGACCTACATTGTCATGAATTTCCCAGCTAATATTTTGTAACGCCTGTTCTTGAATTTCTAATTTAGATTTGGTAATTTCTTCTTCAAATTGCTGTTGAGTTTCTCTTTGTTTAATTAAATAAGCTGTTTTTTTTTGTTGGAAATAAAAAAAGAAAAATATCAATGTAACCACTAAAATTAAAACGATAACGGTAATTACTAAAATTAAAATTTGTATTTCCTTCTGCTCCATTGTCTATGTATTAAATTCTTTTTTACTCACAATAAAACCTGTAATAAAACTCGCTGCCATTAATATATTCATGCTTAAAATTATATACTTAAATATTCCTTGCCAATCAATTAATTCTCCAATAACAAATACAGGAAGTAAACCAATGTTAAAAATTAATACCCCTAAACTTATCCAAAATATTAATGACTTTTGAATAGTTAAAATTATCTCACTTTTAAGCACTTCAACAAAATAAATCATAATAGATAATACAATAAAAAATTGTCCAATAATATTACTATAAACAAAATATTCTTTTGTATAATCCACATAAAACGACATAATAATGTTCATTAAAATAAATACACTACTTAAACTTATAATTAATCTTTTTCTTACTAAATTTTTAATATTAAATAAGTAGAAAAACATATAAAATAGTACGTTTAATATAAACCAGGTGTTATTTAATGTTATTGTTCTAACTCTATAAATTTCAACTATATATCTAGTAATACATTCAGTTAAAAATGAATAGATTAAAAAATACAACCACATTTTTAACAAAAAACTATGTTTATATTTTTTAAAATGAAACAACCCTACACTAAGTATTATCACATAAATAACAATATATCCGTACTTGAATATCATTTTTCAAAAAAGATTATAGGTTAAGTTGCAGGATATTCCTTTGAAGGTGGGTCTCCAAAAGTACCACCATTTAACGCGTCTATACTTTCAATATCCGAACTACCTTCTACCTCGAGACTACTAGATTTTTGCAATGTTGCTGGTTTTGCCATTGTAGGAGCAAAAAACACCGTAGATAAATCTTTTTTATCTTGCTTTTTTACATTATTAGAATAAGCTCCAAAATAAACACGTAAACCATTTACAGTAATTCCTTTTTTAGTTCCTTCTTCTTTTACATAAGCAATATAATTTTCTAATTCTTCTAAAGAAAACCAGCTAGAGATAGCGTCTTCTTTTTTAGGATTTCCAGACTCTTTTTTAACTATTCTATTTAAATCTTTAGAACGGGTTTTAACAAATTGTTGATTCAATTCTTTAGCTTCTAAAGGTGTAATAAGTCCTTTTGGTAAATTTGTTTTCATAAGTTAATTAGCTTTGTTATAAAATGTTTGATAAAAGTACAATTTTAAAAAGTTTTATAACTGAATAATAAAAAACTTCCTTAATTATCATGAAAATAAAACTTATAGGCTTGTTTATTGGTTTTTAAAAAAATTAAATAAGGGGAAATTTCCCCTTTAAAAATTAGGGTATTTCCCTTTAAATATAGAAATCACAATTACTACTTTTGGTATAACAAACCTACTTAAAAAAGTATAATTGTTTGAAAAAAATAAATGGAACACGTAGAGTTTAGTAAATCAAAATCAGTAATAATAGGCTTCATAATTCTACTTGTAATTTGCTTAAACTTTATATTATTATACAATGTTGAATCAAATACAGAATCTCGTAGAGTATTTGAAAAAAGTATTAAAATAAAATAGTTAAGAATATAATTGTCCCTAAATACCCACACAAACGTTTTCTTTGATTAAAATCAAAGGATATTAAAATCATTTTTTGGGCTGGTTTTAAAGGTTGCTTTCGAGCAACCTTTTTTTGTAATAAAATTCACTTATTCCTATTGAAAAATTATCTTTGCATTTTAAAACAAGTTAAAAATGAAGAACGTTAGAGTACGATTTGCTCCTAGTCCAACAGGACCTTTGCATATTGGTGGTGTAAGAACTGCACTTTTTAATTACTTATTTGCCAAAAAACATGGAGGCATTTTTATATTAAGAATTGAAGATACAGACCAAACAAGATATGTTGCAAATGCTGAAAAATATATTATTGATGCTTTAAATTGGTGTAATATCCCTTTTGATGAAGGACCTGATAAAAATGAGAAATTTGGACCTTATCGACAGTCAGAAAGAAAGGATTTATATAAACAATATGCTGATAAATTAATTTTAAAAGGGAAAGCATATTATTGTTTTGATACTGCTGAAGAACTTAATTTTCATAGAAAAGACCATGAAGAAAAAGGGAAAATATTTATCTATAATTGGCATAATAGAGTAAAACTAACGAATTCAATTTCATTATCTAAAGAAGAAATTGAACAACGTATTGCAAACGGAGATAAATATGTGGTTCGTTTTAAAATGCACGATCCTACAAAAGGGGAACACGGAATTATTTCAACAACCGATATAATTCGTGGTCATGTATCTTTTAAAACAGAACTATTAGACGATAAAATTTTGTTTAAAAGCGATGGTATGCCAACCTATCATTTAGCAAATATTGTAGATGATCATTTAATGGAAATTAGTCATGTAATTCGTGGTGAAGAATGGTTACCTTCTCTCCCACTTCATATCGCTTTATATGAAGCTTTTGGTTGGAAAATTCCAGAATTTGCTCATTTACCATTAATTTTAAAACCTATTGGAAAAGGTAAATTAAGTAAACGTGATGGTGATAAATTAGGTTTCCCTGTATTTCCTTTAGCTTATACAAATACCGAAACGGGTGATGTTTCACGTGGTTATAAAGAAGACGGCTATTTTGCAGATTCTTTTATAAATATGTTAGCCTTATTAGGTTGGAATCCTGGTACAGAACAAGAAATTTTTACGCTTGAAGAATTATGTAACACATTTAGTTTAGAGCGTGTTAGTAAAAGTGGAGCAAAATTTAGTCCAGATAAAACTAAGTGGTTCAATCAGCAATATATGATGTTAAAATCTGACACAGAATTAGCAGAAATTTTTACTTCAATATTGGTAGAAAAAGGTATTTCTTCTGGAATGAATTACACTAAAAAAGTAGTTTCATTAATTAAAGAACGTGCCACATTTGTATCTGATTTTTGGAAATTAAGTAATTTCTTTTTTGAAACTCCAATTGAATATGATGCAAAAGCATCAAAGAAAAACTGGAAAGAAGGTACAACTGAATTAATGAAAGAGCTTATTTCAATACTGGAAACTATTGAAGAATTTACTTCTACAACTTTAGAAACCAGTGTTAAAGAATGGATTACTTCAAAAGAAATTAGTTTTGGAAAAGTAATGCAGCCTTTCAGATTAAGTTTAGTAGGCGCCATGAAAGGCCCACATTTATTTGATATTGCTGAAATGATTGGTAAAGAAGAAACTATTCTAAGAATTAATAACGCTATTACAAAAATATAACAATTGTAACATTTTCATCTTTTATACTACACATAACTAAAGATTATATCGATTTCTTAGTGAAATCATTGTACCTTTAAAACATTAATTAACCTTATAAAAAATATAAAATGATTGGAACGTATGCTATTATTTTTATCGTTGTTGTACTTGTAGGATCGGGTTTATTTACTGTAAAACAACAAACAGTTGCAGTGATTGAACGCTTTGGGAGATTTCAAAGTACAAGAAATCCAGGTTTACAACTTAAAATACCTTTAATTGACAAAATATCTGGGCGTGTAAGTTTAAGAATTCAACAATTAGATGTAATTGTTGAAACTAAAACAAAAGATGATGTATTTGTACATCTTAAAATTTCAGTACAATTTTTAGTACAAAAAAATCATGTATATGATGCTTTTTACAAACTTCAAAATCCGCATGAACAAATAACAGCCTTTATTTTTGATGTGGTACGTGCCGAAGTTCCAAAAATGATATTGGATGATGTTTTTGAGAAAAAAGATGAAGTAGCATTAGCTATTCAACGCGATTTAAAAGAGGCTATGCTTAATTATGGATATGATATTATTAAAGCATTGGTAACAGATATTGATCCTGATGAAAATGTAAAAATTGCCATGAACCGTATTAACGCTGCAGAGCGTGAAAAAGTTGCTGCACAGCACGAAGGTGATGCACAACGTATTTTAATTGTTGAACGAGCAAAAGCTGAAGCAGAGAGTAAACGCCTTCAAGGTAAAGGTATTGCAGATCAACGTAGAGAAATTGCACGTGGTTTAGAAGAGAGTATGGTTGTACTAAACAGAGCGGGTATTAATAGTCAAGAAGCATCTGCGTTAATTGTAATTACTCAACATTATGACACGTTACAAAGTATTGGTTCAGATACAAAATCAAACTTAATTCTACTTCCAAATAATCCAAATGCGGCCAGTTCAATGTTAAATGATATGGTTACAAGTTTGATTGCCGCTAATAAAATACAAGAATCTTCTCTCGAAGAAATTCCTAAAAAAACTAAAAAATAATGATTTTATCAACTACAAATACTTTAGAAACACACCAAATAAAAGAATATATAGGTATTGTTTCAGGTGAAACAATTATTGGAGCTAACATTTTTAAAGATATTTTTGCAGGAATTAGAGATATTATTGGTGGAAGATCTAGTTCTTATGAAAAAGTTCTTAGAGAAGCTAAAAGTATTGCTTTAAAAGAAATGGAAGAACAGGCTCAAAGGTTAGGTGCAAGCGCTATTATAGGTATTGACTTAGATTATGAAACAGTTGGTGCAAAAGGAGCTATGTTAATGGTTACAGCTTCTGGAACTGCAATAAAATTTTGAAATATTATCCTAAACTTGTTTCAATATTTTATAAAAAATTAGAATAACTAAGGTACAGATGTTGAATCAAGTTCAACATGACGAAACTTAAACCAAAAAAACCTGTACAAATTGTACAGGTTTTTTTTATATAAGTAGTATCTCTTATTTTTTATCGTCTATCTTTTTATCGTCTTTTTTATCGTCTTTTTTATCATCATCATCATCTTGAGAAGCTTTTTTAAACTCTTTAATTCCACCACCAAGGCCTTTCATTAATTCTGGTATTTTCTTCCCACCAAATAATAATAATACCAAAGCAACAATTACTGCTATTTGCCAAGGACCAACCATTCCTAAAAATATGTATAATGCATTCATGTTTTAAAATTTTAAGTTACAAAGATAGTAATAAATTCAAAATTAATTTTTATTTTTAATAGTACCTCCAATTATTTTTTTAGTTTTTAAAACTTCAGGAGTTCCTTTATAAAAAATTGTACCACCAAAACGTACTTTAGCATCTAACACTTCACTAATTTTAACTTCTACTCTAGCACCTGAAGCTGCAGTTACAATTGCTTGTTTACTTTGTAAATCAAACGCCTCATAAATACCTCCTGTAGTTGCTTCAATTGTTTGATTTTGAGTAGCTCCTGTTAAAGAAATAGCTCCTCCTGAAACCGATTTTACTACTAAATATTTTGTATCAATTGGAATGTTAATAAAAGCTCCTTCCTGTACTTTAACTTCTAAATGTTGTTGTTTAAGTACTTCTTCTGAAGTAATTTGAGCTCCTTCATTAGCATCTAATATATTAATTACGCTATTGTAATACAATTTTATAGTGACATCTTCTGAAGCAAAACCTTCAGGAAATTTTAAACGGATTTTTAATATTCCGTTGGAATTTTTCACAGAAACATCATCAGCTTTTTTACCTGATATTTCAATTTTAGATGTTGAAGATCGCTGGATTTTAACTGTTAAACCATTAAAGACTTTTAACGTATTAAAATCTCCTAAATTTTTTGTAATTGGTTCTTGTGCAAATACTATTGAACAAATTAATGTGAGTAATAATGCTAGTTTTTTCATTTTTAAAATCTATTTTCTTAGTATAACTACCAAAATAAACAATAATTGTGCCTTTTGAAGTTAATTATTTATTAATCTTATCTAGTAGTGTAAAATCTAAATGTTTACGCTCTAAATCCGTGTTTTTTACTTTTATTAATACGTGTTCTCCTAATTGGTACATATTTTTTGTTGATTGCCCAACCAAAGCGTATTGTTTTTCATCATAAATATAATAATCATCTTTTATTTCACGAATTCTACACATTCCTTCACATTTATTCTCAATAATTTCAACATAAATTCCCCACTCTGTTACGCCAGAAATTACACCTTCAAACTCTTGATCTTTATGATTTGCCATATATTTCACTTGCATATATTTTATAGAATCACGCTCAGCTCTTGAAGCTAAATATTCCATTTCTGAAGCGTGTTTACATTTTTCTTCATAAATTTCAGCTTTTGGAGATTTCCCACCAGCTAAATAATGTTGTAACAATCTGTGAGTCATTACATCAGGATATCTTCTAATTGGTGATGTAAAGTGGCTATAATAATCAAAAGCTAAACCATAATGACCAATATTTTGAGTGGTATATTCAGCTTTACTCATAGAGCGAACTGCTAAAGTTTCAATCATATTAGCTTCACCTGTTCCGTGTACATCTTTTAACAATTGATTTAAAGTACTTGATGTTGTTTTTTTATCTTTTGTATCAATTTTATTTTTGTATCCAAATTTACTAACAATAGTTTGAAGTGCTTCTAATTTATCTAAATTTGGTTCGTCATGAACACGATAAATAAAGGTGTTTTTACTTGGTACGCCTTTACTTTTACCAATAAATTCAGCTACTTTACGGTTTGCTAACAACATAAATTCTTCAATTAGTTTATTAGCATCTTTAGATTCCTTAAAGAACACACCAATCGGTTCCGATTTTTCATTTAAATTAAACTTTACTTCTACTCTATCAAAAGTAATAGCCCCTTGTTGTAAACGTTTTTTTCGAAGTTTTTTTGCAAGTGTATCAAGTATTAAAATTGCTGAAACTATTTTAGGTTCAACAGTATATTCTTCTCCAGTAATTGATATTTCTGAAGGAATTTTATTTGATTTCGTTTCAATAATTTCCTGTGCTTCTTCATACGCAAATCTTTTATCTGAATAGGTGATAGTTCTTCCAAACCATTCATTTACAATTTGTGCTTTACCATTCACTTCAAAAACTGCTGAAAACGTTAACTTTTCTTCATTTGGTCTAAGAGAACAAACACCATTTGATAATACTTCTGGAAGCATTGGTACTACTCTATCAACCAAATAAACAGATGTTGCACGACTATAAGCTTCATCTTCTAAAATGGTGTTTTCTTGTACATAATATGAAACATCAGCAATATGAATTCCAATTTCATAATTTCCATTTTCTAATACTTCAAAAGACAATGCATCATCAAAATCTTTAGCATCTTTTGGATCAATTGTAAACGTAGTATCTTTTCGCATATCTCTACGTTTTGCAATTTCATTTTTTGAAATTTCTAATGGAATTTTAGCTGCTTCAGCTTCTACATTTTCTGGAAATTTGTAAGGTAAACCATATTCTAAAAGAATGGAATGAATTTCAGTATCGTGATCACCTGGCATTCCTAAAATTTCTTTTATTTTTCCAAACGGATTTTTAGAATTAGCTGGCCAATCTGTAATTTCAACTAATACTTTTACACCATCTTTAGCTCCTTGTAATTTTTTTTGAGGAATGAAAATATCAGCATACATTTTTGAATCATCAGGTACAACAAAACCAAAATTTCTATTTAATTGTAAAACGCCAACAAATTCGGTTTTAAAACGTTTTATAATTTCAACAACATCACCTTCTTGTTTTTTACTATTTCTACGGTTATACACATAAATTTTAACTGTGTCCTTATCTAATGCTTTATTTAAATTCCGAGCAGGAATGTAAATATCATGTTCTAAATCGTCACAAATAAAATAGCCGTTTCCATTAGTAGTAGCATCAATTGTCCCAATATAATATTTATCCATTGGAAGTATTTTAAACTTTCCTCGTTCTACTTCTTCTACTTTTTGTTGTGATTTTAATGCTTCTAATTTTTGAATAATTTGATTTTTTGTATTAGCATCCGTAAAATCTAATTTTGAAGCAATTTGCTTATAATTAAAACTTTGACTTGGGGATTGATTTAATAGTTGTAAAATTTTTCTAGTTAAATCTTTAATAATATTTCCTTTTTTTTTATAAATTTTTCTTTTCGACATTCATTTTTATTTAATTATTAACAAAATTACGAATAATTACACTTGATATTAGTTAATAATAAGTTATATAAATTACAATTTGTATTTTGTGCTGATTTTAATAGTTTCTGTATGCAAAATAAATGGTTTATTATTGTAAATCCTGCTTCTGGAAATGGTGCAGCTAAAAAAAAATGGCTAAAGATTTATAATGAATTAACGAATCAAAATTTTGATTTTAAATTTTTGTTCACAGAATATGAAAAACATTCAATAAAATTAATTCAAAATGCTATAAAACAAGGTTTTACAAAGTTTATTTGTGTTGGTGGTGATGGTACTTTACATCATATAGTTAACGGAATTTTAAGTTTAAATCCTATAAATATTACAAAAATAAAACTAGGAATAATTGCTATTGGAACTGGTAATGATTGGATAAAAACCTACCACATTCCTAAAAATTATAAAAAAGCAATTCAATTAATTAAAAATGAATACATTATTCAACAAGATATTGGTAAACTACTAATTACAACTACCAATAAAACAGTATATTTTAATAATTTAGCTGGTATTGGATTTGACGGTTATGTTGTTAATAACGTAAATAAGTATAAAAAATTAGGTAGGTTGGCTTATTTAGTAGGTGCTTTAGTAAGTTTAACTAATTTTAAAAAACCTAAATTAGAAATTAAATTTAATAATAAATTATTAAAAGGTAAATTTTTATTACTATTAATTGGTTTGTGTAACTATTCTGGAGGGGGAATGCAGTTAACTAAAAATGTAAATCCGGCTGATGGTTTATTTGATATTTCTTACATTCAAAAAATAAGTTTATTTACCATTTTAACTAATATTTTAGGTTTATTTAACGGTACTATTACCAATCATAAATTAGTGAGTACAGAAAAAACTACGTGTTTATATATTAAGGTTTTAAGTAATGAAAAAACATACATTCAAGCTGATGGTGAATTAATTGGATTCGGTAATTTCAAAGTAGAATTACTACCAAAAGCTCTTAATTTTATTGTTTCTACTAAAAGTAGTTAAAATTTTATTAATAAAAGTGTAACAACTATTAATATTAATAGTCTTTTTAACATACAACACTATTATAATGAAACGGTTATATAAAATTATATTTTTGTTTTTTGTTATTTTTTTTATAGGAATTTACTTCACTATAAAGAGTATTAACAATTCTTTTATTTCTCAAGAAAATATAGAAACTGTTACTACAAGTCCTAAAATTTTAAAACTCTCAATTAAAATTTAATTATAAAGGTTATTAACAACTATATATATAATAAAAAGTTTTATTAAAAATTTTAAAAAGAAATGGTTGTTATGATAGTGTGTTAATAGATACAATAAAAAACTACTCTTAAATTTTTATGTATCACTTATTAATAGATATTAACAACCTATTATTTATTTAAAAGCTTAAAAATCAATAAAATTATATGGTTATAAACATTTTATAAAATATGTTCATTAACCAATTTTTGTTAATAAGTTTAATATTTCATAATGTTTATAATAGGTCTATAATTGGTTAACAACTTCTTTTAAAAAATCAATAAAAAAATTTGGTAATTAAAAAGCTATTCTTGTATTATGAAATATATATAACACTACAAAAAATAGTTTTCTTTTTTAAGTCATTTTTTATACACAATGTTACTTTTATGTAAAGTAATTGTAAATCAACCATTTAAAAATTACTATTAACATTTGTATTTTTAGTTGTTAATAACTGTGAATTTGTATTTTTGTACTTTATAATTAACTAAAATTTTATTTATGACAATTGCAATTGGTAATGATCACGCAGGAACAGCATATAAATTCGAAATTATTAAATTATTAAAAAGTAAAGGTATTGAAATTTTAAATTTTGGAACCGATACTAATGATAGTATGGACTATCCTGATGCTATTCATCCGGTTGCAAATGCTGTAGAAAATAATAAAGCCGAATTAGGAATTATTATTTGCGGAAGTGGTAACGGAGCTCAAATAACTGCAAATAAACATCAAGGAATTAGAGCAGCACTTTGTTGGAATAATGAACTAGTTGAATTAGCTCGTTTACATAACAATGCAAATGTTTTAAGTATTCCAGCAAGGTTTGTTTCGCTACAACAAGCATTAGGTTTTGTGGAGATATTTTTAAATACATCTTTTGAAGGTGGACGTCATCAAACACGTGTAAATAAAATACCAACTAACTGTTGTTAATTTATTAAAATAATAAGTAATGAGCCATCGTAATCATTCCCATTCTACATTAACAGGAAAAAAATTATTATTTTCAATAATTTTAAATTTAATAATTACACTGGCTCAACTTATTGGCGGATTTATTTCAGGAAGTTTAGCTTTAATCTCCGACGCAGTTCATAATTTTTCTGATGTAATTTCATTAATTATAAGTTATGTAGCTAATATATTAGCTCGTAAAAAGAAACAAACACCACAACACACTTTTGGGTATAAAAGAGCTGAAATTATTGCTGCATTTATAAATGCATCCTCATTAGTAGTTATTGCAGTAGTTTTAGGAATTGAAGCTTTTAAACGTTTTAATAGTCCACAAGAAATTAATAGTAATCTAGTTATTTGGTTAGCAGTTTTAGGTATTGCGGTAAATGGTTTTAGTGTGTTGTTATTAAAAAAAGATGCAAATCATAACCTAAATATGAAAGCAGCTTATTTGCATTTATTAACAGATATGCTTACATCTGTAGCGGTGTTAATAGGTGGTTTATTAATGAAATACTACCAAATTTATTGGGTTGATGCATTATTAACATTACTAATATCAGTATATTTAATTTATATAAGTTGGAGTATTTTAGTAAGTTCTTTAAAAATTTTAATGTTATTTGCTCCAGAACATATAAAAATTTCAGCTGTTGAAAATGAAATTATAAAAATAAAAGAAGTTAGAAATATTCATCACGTTCATATTTGGCAATTAAATGATCACGATTGTCATTTTGAAGCACACATTGAATTTAGAAAAAATGTACAATTATCTGATTTTGATTTAGTTTGTGAAAAAATTGAAAATATTTTAGCTGAAAATTTTCATATTTTCCATAGTACACTTCAACCAGAATTTAAGAGAGATGATAGTAAAGAAATTATAAAACAAGATTAATAATGTTGCAAGTTATTACTAAATCATTTTCTGAATTAACTACCAATGAATTGTATGCAATACTTCAATTACGTTCAGAAGTTTTTGTGGTAGAACAAGATTGTGTATATCAAGATGTAGATGGTAAAGATCAAAAAGCATTACACGTAATTGGTGTTAAAAATAATAAAATTATTGCGTATACACGTATTTTTAAACCAGGAGATTATTTTACAAAAGCAAGTATTGGTAGAGTAGTTGTTGCAAAAAAAGAACGTGAATTTGGTTATGGTCATGTAATTATAAAACATTCTATAAAAGCAATAAAAAAGTATTTTAATGAAACTTCTATAAAAATTTCTGCTCAAACTTATTTAAAGAAATTTTACGAATCTCACGGATTTTTAAAAATAGGTGAGGAGTATTTAGAAGATGGAATTCCTCATATTGGAATGCTTAAAAATCAATAAAAATGTCTAATACCAATATTAAAATAAAAAATATCAAAAACTTATCGAATGATTGGTACATATTAGATAAAGTGAATTTCGATTTTAAAACGAAAAACGGTCAGTGGCAAAATCAGAATAGAGAAAGTTATAATAGAGGAGATGGCGCAGCAATTTTAGTATATAATTCGATAAAAAAAACAGTTATTTTAACTAAACAATTTAGAATGCCAACCTATTTAAATGGTAATTCTAACGGAATGTTAATTGAAGTTTGTGCTGGTTTATTAGATAAAAACGATCCTTTAACTTGTATTATAAATGAAGTTAAAGAAGAAATTGGTTATAAAATTAATAATGCTACAAAAATTTTAGAACTTTATTCTTCACCAGGTGCAGTTACCGAACGAATACATTATTTTATTGTTGAAGTTAATGACACTATGAAAATAAGTGAAGGTGGTGGTTTAGTTTCAGAATCAGAAGAAATAGAAGTATTAGAGATTAGCTTTAAAAAAGCATTAATTATGATTTCAAAAGGTGAAATACAAGATGCTAAAACAGTGATACTTTTGCAATATGCTCAAATAAATAAGTTGCTGTAAAAAATTATCATTCCTGCCTTGGTAGGAATGATATCCAAGCTATTAAAAGTAAAAAAACTATCTAAAAACGTATTATTCCGTAACCTTAATAACTCTATCTACAGTATCTAATTTAGATAAGGTTAAGCGCACAATACTATCTTTTTTTGCTACCAAATCGTGTGGAACACTTGCATCTAACGATACCAAATCACCTTTCACTAAATTATAGATTGTACCATTTACACCAAAATCAATAATTCCTTCAAAAATTTCAACAGTAATAGGAAACGAAGTTTTATGTTCTTTCATGAACTGGTTTTTTTTAAACACAATTCTAATTTCTTTGGTAGTTTCTGTTTCAAAAAGCACAGATATTGATGGTTTAGAATCGTTGTAAGCTATATTTTCTAATAATGATGATTTTTTCATAAAAATGGTTGATAGAATTATAAATAAACATCAAATATACTCAATACTTTTTTATATTTTAGCAACAAACTATTTTAACTAATTTTATTAAAATTATGGTAGACGATAAAGAAAAAGCAGCAAAATTAAAAGCATTACAACTCACATTAGATAAATTAGATAAATCATACGGGAAAGGTACAGTAATGAAAATGGGTGATATTGCTATAGAAGATATAGATGCAATTTCAACAGGTTCATTAGGTTTAGATTTAGCTTTAGGAGTTGGTGGTTATCCGCGCGGAAGAGTTATTGAAATATACGGACCAGAATCTTCAGGTAAAACAACCCTAACATTACATGCTATTGCTGAAGCTCAAAAAGCTGGAGGTATCGCTGCTTTTATTGATGCTGAACACGCCTTTGATCGCTATTATGCTCAAAATTTAGGAGTAGATATTGATAATTTAATTATTTCTCAACCAGATTACGGAGAACAAGCATTAGAAATTGCCGATAATTTAATTAGCTCAGGAGCTATTGATATTATTGTAATTGACTCTGTTGCAGCATTAACACCAAAAAGTGAAATTGAAGGTGAAATGGGTGATTCTAAAATGGGATTACACGCACGTTTAATGTCTCAAGCACTTCGTAAATTAACAGGTACTATTCATAAAACAAAATGTACTGTAATTTTCATTAACCAATTACGTGAAAAAATTGGTGTCATGTTTGGAAATCCAGAAACAACAACGGGAGGTAATGCTTTAAAGTTTTATGCATCAGTTCGTTTAGATATTAGAAGAAGAACCCAATTAAAAGACGGAGATAGAGTGATAGGAAATATGACGAAGGTTAAAGTTGTAAAAAATAAAGTAGCACCGCCATTTAGAATTGCTGAATTTGATATTATGTACGGAAAAGGAATTTCTAAAACAGGTGAAATATTAGATTTAGGCGTTGAATTTGGAATTATTAAAAAAAGTGGTTCATGGTTTAGTTATGGAGAAACTAAATTAGGACAAGGAAGAGATGCTGTAAAAGCATTAATACAAGACAATCCAGATTTAGCTGAAGAATTAGAAACTAAAATTAAAGAAGCTATTAATTCAGCAGAATAATTAAAAAATTAAATAAAAACCGTCATTGTGAATGAAATGAAGCAATATGTTTCTTTTGGGTTCGCTTTGACGGTTTTTTAATTGATGCTAAAAGTAGATAACATATCGTTTGGTTACACTTCAAAAGAAGTTCTTAAAAACATTAGTTTTACTATAAACAAAGGCGCTTATGTTGCAGTTGTAGGTGAAAGTGGTTGTGGAAAAAGTACACTTTTAGAAATTATTTACGGATTACTTCATATTGAAAAAGGTGCTGTTTATTGGAGTAATAAAAAATTATTAGGACCAAATTTTCACTTAATTCCAGGGGAAGATTTTATAAAATACCTTCCACAAGATTTCGATTTAATGCCTTATATAACTGTTGAAGAAAATATAGGTAAAAATATATCTAGTTTAGATTCAAATAAACAACAACGCATTCAAGAATTATTAGAAGTTGTTGATATGACTGACTTTTTAAAAACGAAAGTAAAAAATTTAAGTGGTGGTCAAAAACAACGTGTTGCTATTGCAAAAGTAATAGCAAAAGAACCAGAACTTTTATTGCTAGATGAGCCATTTAGTCATATTGATAATTTTAGAAAAAACAAACTAAGAAGAAGTCTTTTTAAGTATTTAAAAGTGAAAAATATAACATGTATTGTTGCAACTCATGATACCACCGACGCACTTTCTTTTGCTGATGAAATTATTGTTTTAAAAGATGCTAAAATAGATGTAAAAGGAACTCCAGAAACTATTTATAATAATAAAAAATCAGCGTATGTAGCTTCTTTTTTTAACGAAATAAATGAAATTCCTTTACATGAATTAGACTTAAATAGTATTTCTAAAAAAACAATTTTAAAGTACCCAAATCAACTAAAATTAGTTAAAAATTCAAACATAAAAGCAAGTGTAATTTCAACCTATTTTAAAGGAAATCATTACTTAATTGAAGCTAAATTAAAAAACACGATTGTATTTTTTGAACACTCGACTTCACTAAATATAGGTAAAGAAGTATTTATTGAAATAGTATAATAAAATCTCGTCATTACGAGGAGTGGTAACGACGAAGTAATCTTTTTGTTTATTTCTAAAAAGTAACAGGTTACTTTGTTTATTTACTAACCAATAAAAATAACACAGTTATTTATATTGGTATTACTTCAAATTTAGTTAAACGAATTTTTGAACACAAAACAAAAAAATATAAAGGGTTTACTTACAAATATAATTGCGATAAGCTTATTTATTTTGAAGAGTTTTCATATATAAATGATGCTATACTGAGAGAAAAACAATTAAAATTTAGAAATAGAAATAAAAAGGAAAATCTAATTAACTCAATGAATCCTAATTGGGCTGATTTATCACAAGATTGGATTTTTGAATTCTAACGTCGTTATGAGGATTGGTAACAAAGAAGTAATCTATAGGTTTTAATGAGCAGATTGCTTCAATCGTACCTCTTTCGCAATGACGTTAAACTCCAGTAGAGCCAAAACCACCAGCTCCACGCTCAGTTTCACTTAAACTTTCAACAATATCCCATTCAGCACGTTCATGTTTTGCAATAACTAATTGTGCAATTCGTTCACCATCATTTATTACAAAATCATCGTTAGATAAATTTACTAAAATTACACCAATTTCACCTCTGTAATCTGCGTCAATAGTTCCAGGAGAATTGAGCACTGTAATTCCTTTCTTTGCCGCTAGGCCACTTCGCGGACGTACTTGTGCTTCTGTTCCTACAGGCAATGCAATAAATAAACCCGTTTTAACAATGGCACGTTCTAAAGGTTTTAAAGTAATTGCTTCCGAAATATTAGCTCGTAAATCCATTCCGGCTGATGCAATGGTTTCATAATTAGGGTTTTCGTGTGTTGATTTATTAATAATTTGAACTTTCATTTGTGTTTTATTTAGTAGTTTTTTCTATATAATTTTTAAATCTGTCTTTTATAAAATAATTCCAACCTTCTAAACAACTTTCTCTTTTAAACTCAGGAATATCATTCGAAAAATTGCTAATAACTTCATTTGTAACGCGTAAAATAGTTTCTTTTTTAGTTGAAAATATTTCAAAATGAACCAAAGCATCTCCTTGATAATCTTTAAAATGCCACTTATAGGTAATTTTTTTAAGAGGTATTACTTCGGTAATTTCCCATTGATGTAAAAAATTTCGATCTTCAGACTTCACATTAAATTCAGTCTTAAATCCAACTACTGGTTTAAAATCAGGGATATTGTCAAAATACCAGAGTTTCATTTTATAAATACTCGTAATAGCCTCCCATATTTTATTTGTGGGTACTTGAAATATTTCCTCTACAATAACAGGTGTTTCTTTTGTTGTCATTTTCTACTTATTATAAAGCCAAGAAACAACTTTTAAAAATTCGTTTTTCCAAGCGGTTTCATTATGTTTTCCTTGTAGATTAATACTAACAGTTATATTTTTTGAAGGAAAACCTGTTGCAATTAATAAGTTTTTCATGTTTTTTGTATCTGAATCCATCGAATCTCCTTCTTTTCCTCCAACATATAAATACAGTTTTATTTTAGAAGTTGTTCCATATTTTTTAGTAAAATCAATAACTTTATTTGAAAACCAAAACGACGTAGATAAAGCTCCAATTTTCCCAAAGGTTTTAGGATATTTTAATCCGCCGTAATAAGAAATTAAACCACCTAAAGAGCTCCCTATTAAACTGGTATATTTTGCTTGTTTCTTAGTTCGGTAATGAGCATCAACATAAGGTTTTAAAGTATTCACAATAAAATCGATATAAATTACGCCTTTTCCACCACCATATTTCTTATTTCTCCAAGGTGTGTATTCATTAATTCGTTCGTTTCCTCCATTTTCAACAGCAACAACAATAAATCCTTTTCCAGTTTTTTCGAATAAATTATTTAAGGTTTCATCTACTTCCCATTCTCCAATATATGACGTTGTATTGTTAAATAGATTTTGAGCATCATGCATATAAATAACAGGATATTTTTTTGAAGTTTCAGTATAATTTGGTGGTAAATACACCCAAATTTTATGACTGATAGTATTGAGATTTGGAATAATAAATTCCTTTTTTAAAATACCAACATTTATAGCTGCAGTAGATATTTTTTTAGAAGTATGTTGGGCAAAAATTAAAGAAGTTGTAAAACAATAAATAATAAAAAAGTTTGTGATTTTTTTCATAAAACTATTGTTTCAAAATTGTGAATAATTCCTTTTTTTCATTCCAAAAAATTAAGACTCCAAATGCTAAAACAAGCGCTACAGAAACTAAATAATTTTCTCTAAAATATTGAAATGAAACAAATGAAATTACAATTGAAGCTATCAAATAACTTCCAATTTTTTTTAAATTATACGGAACCGGATAATGTTTTTTTCCGATAAAATAGGAGAGAACCATCATAGTTCCGTAAGCTGCAAGTGTTGCCCAAGCAGAAGCTATAAATCCAATTTTCGGAATTAAAACTACATTCATAAGTATAGTAATTAGTGCGCCTACAATTGAAAACAGCATTGCATAACGAGTTTTATCAGTTAGTTTATACCAAATAGCTAAGTTGTGGTAAACGCCTAAAAATAAGTTAGCTAGCAATACAATTGGCACAATAACAATAGCTTCCCAATACGCTTCATTGATAAATAATTGTTTTAAAATATCAATAAAAACAACTATTCCAACAAAAACCAATGCCCCAACAATTATAAAATAGTTTAAAATTTTAGCGTACGTTTTTTTAGCATCTTTTTTATCGGCGTGGTTAAAAAAGAAAGGCTCAGCTCCTAAACGAAAAGCCATAATGTATAAATTCATAAAAATAGCTAGCTTGTAACAAGCTGCGTATATTCCCATAGCATTTTTATCTATCAATTTTCCAATTAAAATTTTATCTAAATTTTCATTAATTACATAAGCAACACCAGCAACAGCAATTGGCCAAGAATAGGAGAGCATTTTTTTAAATAAAACGGTATTAAAACTCCAGTTAAATTTTAATAAATACGGAAGCAATAACAGCAATGAAATAGCACTTCCAACAATATTAGCAATAAATATAAAATTAACAATTTGCGTACTGTTAAAAAGGTTATTTAGAAATAGTGGAATGCTTTTTCCTTCATTTAAAAACTGCGGTATAAATTTTAAAAACAATAAATTAATACTTACAATTATTACAACATTTATTAATTTAATTATGGTGTATCTAATTGGTCGGTTTGAGGCGCGTAAATATGCAAATGGTATTACAGCTAACGTGTCTATTGCTAAAATTCCAATCAGTAATTTAAGTTGCAATGGATTTCCACCAAAATCAAAAATTTGTGTAAAAAAGTCAGAAAATAAAAATGCAATTAAAACAAAAAGTACTGCTGAAACAAACACACTTATAAATGCTGTTGAAATTAACGAATCTTTTTTTTCTTCAGCTTTATAGAACCGAAAAAAAGCAGTTTCCATTCCAAAGGTTAATAGCACAGAAAATAATGCTGCCCAAATGTAAAAATTGGTATTTTCAGCATAATTATTAGCGGGTAAAGCATCCGTATGCACACGAACCAACAAAAAATTAATTACGCGTGGTAATACGGCTGCAATTCCGTAAATAATGGTGTCTTTAAAAAATCGTTTAAGTGCGCTCAATAGTGATTGTTATTGTAACAAAGATTCATCGCATAAATGTACAAAAGATTTCGGTTTATAAAGGAACGTAAAAAATTGATTTTATTTAATAATATAACTTCAACAATTGTTAAGCTTATATGTTTTGGTCTTACTTTTAGTTTGTTTACATTTGATTTCTTAAACTTTATAAATGAGTAAAAAACCTAAAATAGCTGTTTTTGGAGGCGGAAGTTGGGCAACCGCCATTGTAAAAATGTTGTGTGAAAATTTGGAACAAGTTGGTTGGTATATGCGAAATCAAAACTCTATTGATTATATAAAAGAGAATGAGCACAACCCAAATTATTTAAGTTCGGCAGAGTTTAATGTAGATCAGCTTTATTTATCAAGCGATATTAATCAAATGGTGCAATATGCTGATGTTTTAATTTTTGCAATTCCTTCAGCATTTGTAAAAGTAGAGTTAGACAAAATAACCGAAGATTTTTCTTCAAAAATAATATTTTCTGCCATTAAAGGTATTGTACCTGAAACAGGATTAATTGTGGGACAACATTTTCATCAACATTATAAAATTCCTTTCGAAAATATTGGTGTAATCACAGGTCCTTGTCATGCTGAAGAAGTTGCCATGGAACGTTTATCGTATTTAACAATTGCGTGTCAAAATCCAATAAATTCAAAATTAGTAGCTAAATATCTTTCTAGCAATTATATAAAAACTAAAATTTCGGATGATATTATTGGTACAGAATATGCAGCAATGTTGAAGAATATTTTTGCTATTGCTGCCGGAATTGCACACGGATTAGGCTATGGAGATAATTTTCAGTCGGTATTAATGTCTAATTCTATTCGAGAAATGAAACGCTTTATTAAAAAAGTGCACAAAATGAAGCGAAACATCAATAATTCAGCTTATTTAGGCGATTTATTAGTTACAGGCTATTCCGTTTTTAGTAGAAATAGAATGTTTGGAAATATGATAGGTAAAGGCTACACTGTAAAAAGTGCCATGATGGAAATGAGTATGATTGCTGAAGGGTATTATGCATCAAAAAGTGCGTATTTATTAAATAAAAAAAATAATGCTAAAACACCAATAATTAATGCTGTTTATGCAATATTATATGAAAACAAAAATCCAAAGAGCATTTTTAAAAAATTAACAGAACTATTAGATTAACAAATGTTTATGCTTTTTTAGTTAAAAATATTTTAAAAAAAAGAGACTTTTAAGACTGAAATAAAACTATCTTTGTACTTTAATATTTTAATAAAAACTAATGAAAAAAGGTACAGTAAAATTTTTTAACGAATCTAAAGGTTTTGGATTTGTAACAGAAGAAGGTTCAGGTACAGACTATTTTGTACACGTTTCAGGCTTAATTGATGAAATTAGAGAAGGTGATGTAGTTGAATTTGAGCTTAAAGAAGGTAAAAAAGGAATGAACGCAGTAAATGTTAAAGTAATTTAATAACGTTACATTTTTTTAAAAAACTCAAGCCAGTCAATTTAATTGACTGGCTTTTTTGTGTACCTTTTCCATTTTTTAAAGTTAGCTTATTTTACAAAAACAAATCTAAAGGAGTTCGACATAAAGACTTCTGATTATTAGTCATTTATAAATTCTATAGTAAAAACGGGTGTCATTCCTGCGAAAGCAGGAATCTAAACGCATTCTATTTATGGATTCCTGCCTTTGCAGGAATGACAAAACAACTATAAAACGCACTAATTCAACAATTTGTATTATTTTACTTATATCGAACTCACGTTGATAAATATCATACAAACAAGCTATCGATTTTTGTAACTTTGATAACATAAATAGCATTTTAATGCTTAGTTGAAAACGATAATTTTAAATAACAACTATGAAAGTTAAGATAGCAATAATCTACGCAACAGTTGATGGACAAACATTAAAAATTAGTAAAATTCTTCAAGAAGAATTACTAAAAAAAGGGAACCAAGTTGCAATTTATTCTATTGAAGAATTTAACAAAGAAATAACTAATTTTGATAAACTAATAATTGGTTCGAGCATTAGATACGGCGTGCATCATAAAAAAATAATTGAGTTTATCAATACCAATAAAAACCTACTAGATACTATAAAATCAGCATTTTTCTCAGTTAATTTAGTAGCTCGTAAACCCGAAAAACAAACCCCAACTACCAATCCTTATGTTGTTAAATTTTTTAAATCAATTACATGGAAACCTCCTATTGTTGAAGTTTTTGCTGGGAAATTAGATTATAAAAAATATCCTTTTTTCGATCGGATTATGATTCAGTTTATTATGTGGATGACCAAAGGACCTACTAATAAAAATGTTGAAATAGAATACACGAATTGGAATAAAGTAAAAGAATTTAGTGAAACGCTTCACAGTTTTTAAGCTTTATAATTGATAATTATCATACAATCAATCATTTAAATTTAATAAATTTAGAGGTTATATAATGTATAGCTATGTTTTAGTGTATTAGAGGCTTGTTTCTAATGATAGATTTAAAAAATTTAATAACAACTTCTTACAACTAAAATGAGTGCTAATTTGTAAGATTTTAAATCTATGATTAAAAATAAACCTACATACCTAGAATTAGAAAAAGAAGTAGAAATTTTAAAAACTAAAAAAGAGATTAAAACCTCCTTAGAATTTAATCAAAATTTATTGGTTGAAATAAATGCCAAGGGTATTGTAACACACGTAAACCAAAAAATGTGTGAAGTTTTAGGGTATAAAGAAAAAGAAATTATTGGTAAAAATTGGTTTGATAACTTTCTTCCAAAGAAAACAAAAGTAAAGATTCTGTCAATTTCTAAAAAATTATTGCAAGGAGAAACAGAAAGTGTAAAAGATAACGAAAATCCAATTTTAACAAAAAATGGAGAAGAAAAAATTATTAGATGGCACAATGCAATTATAAGAAATAAAAAAGGAACTATTATAGGGCATTTAAGTACAGGAGAAGACATTACAGAAATTAAAAAAGTAGAAGCAACTCTTTTACAAGCTTCTCATATTATTGAAAGAAGTCCTGCAGTAGTTTTTTTATGGAAAAATCAAAATAATTGGCTTGTTGAATATGTTTCTAATAATGTGCAGCAAATTTTCGAATATACAGCGGAAGATTTTTCAACTAATAAAATAGCTTATTTAAAGTTGATTCATCCAGAAGATTTAAACGCTGTTTCAGCCGAAATAAAAAAGTATAGTGAAAATAATTCAACAGAATTTGAACATAAACATTATAGAATAATCACCAAATCTGGAAAAATTAAATGGGTAAAAGATCGTACTCAAATTAGAAGAAATGAAAAAGGAGAAATTACATATTATGAAGGTATTATACTAGATATTACTAAAAACAAAAAACGCCAAGAAGAATTAATAAAATTAAATACTGCTATTAAAAACAGTACACATGAAGTTCATGTTTTTAATGCAGATAATTTAAAATTTACATTTGTTAATGAAATTACAATTAAAAACTTAGGATATTCTCTAGAAGAGTTAAAAAATATGACTCCAATAGATTTAACACCTCAATTTAATCATAAAGAAGCGTTAAAAAAATTAACACCTTTAAGAAGTGGAAAAATAGACAGGCTGAGTTTTGAAACATTTCGCCAACGAAAAGATAAAACATTATACCCCGTTGAAATTAATGTAAGTACATTTAAGATTGATGATAAATTACATTTTTTAGCCTTAGTTATTGATACAACAGAGCAAAACAAATCAAAAGCTGCACTTATTGAAAGCGAATCTCGTTTTAAAACTATTATAGAAAATGCTGGTGATGCAATGTATATGGCAAATTTTAACGGAGATATACTACAAGTAAATGAGTTAGCTTGCAAAGCATTGGGATATAGTAAAAAAGAGCTGCTTTCCATGAAAATTTTTGAAATAGACGCTAATATTATTAAGGATAAACATCCAAAAAAACTTTGGAGTACATTAAAACCAAATAATCCTCAAACATTAGAAACAATACATAAGCGTAAAGACGGTTCTACTTTTCCTGTTGAAATTAGAATTGGAGTAGCCATAGTAAATAACGAAAAAGTAACACTTGGTTTTGCCCGCGATATTACAGAGCGTAAAATTTCCGAAAAAAAATTAAAAGACAGTGAATTTTTATTAAACGAAGCACAAAAAATAGCACAACTAGGCTCATATACGTTAAATATTGAATCAGGTTTTTGGACCACCTCACTAGTTTTAGATACCCTTTTTGGTATTGATAAAAATTACAAAAAAGATATAGATGGTTGGTTAAAAATAATTCATCCTAAAGATAAAAAAATGATGTTTAATCACCTATCAACAAATGTGCTTATCAATCATGAATTTTTTGATAAAGAATATCGTATTCTAAGAAATAATGATAAGGAAGAACGTTGGGTACATGGGCTTGGAAAATTAGAATTTAATGAAGAAGGAAAGCCTATAAGAATGTTAGGTACCATTCAAGATATTACTGAACAAAAAAAAGTAGAAGAAACATTATTACAAA
Source organism: Lutibacter sp. (assembly GCF_046055765.1). Classification (GTDB taxonomy): domain Bacteria; phylum Bacteroidota; class Bacteroidia; order Flavobacteriales; family Flavobacteriaceae; genus Lutibacter. The sequence goes on from NZ_JASFZF010000015.1 coordinate 35,739, forward strand.
AGAACCTACAAATTAAAGAGCAAAACAAACAGCTTATTAAAAGTGAAAAAAAGTTTAGAGGACTTTATGAAAAATCTGGAGATGCAATTATGATTGGTAAGAATGGTAAATTTGTTGATCTTAATAATGCGGCACTCCACATGTTTGGATATACATCAAAAGAAAAGTTTTTAAAAACTAAAATTTCTGATTTATATCCCAAAATACAACCTGATGGAAGTGATTCCTATGTAAAATCTAAAGAAATGCTAGGTGCTGCATTTGAAAATGGTACACATAGATTTGAATTTACACATAAAAAAAAGAATGGAAAAATATTCCCAGTAGAGATATTACTCACCGCAATTTCAAATAAAAATGATAATAAAGTAATGCATGGTGTTTTAAGAGATATTTCAAATCGTAAATTAATTGAAGCTGAATTAATTCAAGCAAAAGAAAAAGCCGAAGAAAGCGACCGTTTAAAAACAGAGTTTATTAATAATATGTCTCATGAAATTAGAACTCCTATGAACGGTATTATGGGATTTTCAGAGTTTTTAGCCGATCCAAATTTAGCCGATGAGAAAAGAAAATACTTTGTAAAAATAATTAAAAATAGTGGACATCAGTTACTTCAGATTATTGATGATATTTTAGAAATATCAAGGTTAGGAACTAAACAAGTAAAAGTTTTTGAAGAATCAGTCAATTTAAACAACTTATTACTAGAATTATTTTCAATTTTCGATACCAAAGCAAAAGAAAATAAAACACCGTTGTATTTAGAAAAAGGACTTTTAGATAAGCAAAGTACCATACTAACAGACAAAACTAAGCTAAATAAAATTATAAGTAATTTGCTAGAAAATGCTTTAAAATTTACCAATGTTGGAACTATTGAATTTGGGTATAACTTAATAGAAAACAATAAGTTAAGACAATTAGAAATGTATGTAAAAGATACTGGTAAAGGGATAAAAAAAGAAGATCAAAAATTAATTTTTGAGCGTTTTTCCCAAGCCGAAAAAGAAATATCTAAAAATACAAAAGGATTAGGACTAGGTTTATCCATAGCTAAAGAAAACACCGAATTATTAGGGGGAAAAATTTCAGTAGATTCTACAAAAGGTAAAGGCACCACTTTTTATGTTACCATACCTTATAAACCAATTTTTAAAGATGAGGATATTAAAATTGAACATATAGAAGAAAAACAAACAGTATTAATTGTTGAAGATGAAGAAGTAAACTATTTGTACCTTAGTACATTAATACAAGATATATTGAAATTAAATTGTACAGTTTTACATGCTAAAAATGGAAAAGAAGCAATTAAAATTTATAAAGAAAACAGCTCAATAGCTGTTATTTTAATGGATTTAAAAATGCCAATTATGAATGGCTATGACGCAACAACAGCAATAAAAAAAATAAATCCAAACATTCCAATTATAGCCCAAACGGCTTATTCAACGAAAACCGAAATAAAAAAAGCAATAGCTTTTGGGTGCGATGATTTTATTTCAAAACCAATAAGTAAAGAATCGTTATTTAAAATAATTACAAAGTTTGTTCCTAATATATGAAAAATACCCACATCTTAATTTCTCAAACGTTAGAATTTTTAGCTAAAAATGACAAGCGAGAACAAAGCAGTAAATTCCTTGAAAATACAGCTAAGCATATAGCAGCGTTGTTTAATATTAGTTATGTTTTTATTAATAAATATTCCCTTAAAAACCCTACAATAGTTGAAACAGTAGTTGTTCTTGAAAAAAAAAGGTTTTTACCCAATATAACTTACAAACTAGCAAATACACCTTGTGAAAATGTGATAAACAAAAAAATATGTGTGTATTCAAATAATTTACAAACGCTATTTTCTAAAGATACTGCATTAAAAAAAATGGGCGCACAAAGTTATATTGGCGTGCCTTTATGGAGCTCTTTAGGAGAGCCAATAGGTTTAATTACTATCGTACACGATAAACCAATTTTAGAAACAAAGTCTATAGAAATTAATCTTCAAATTATTGCTATTAAAGTTGCTCAAGTACTTGAAAAAAACCTTTTTAAAAATAAGTTAGAGTTAAAAATAAAAGATTTAGAAATTTCTAATGCAAAACAGAAAGAAGCTGAAGAACGGTATAAAAGTTTATCTGAAGCCTCTTTTGAAGCCGTATTTTTATCAGAAAATGGCGTTGGAATAGCGCAAAATGCAGCAGCTCAAAAAATGTTTGGTTATTCTGATGATGAGATAAAAGGAATGAAAGCCACAACACTAATTGATAAAAAAGATCGCGAGTTAGTATATGCTAATATTAAATCGGGTAATGAAACAGCTTATGAAGTAACAGCTTTACGAAAAAATGGCACAAAATTTCCTGCAGCTATACAAGCAAGAATGACTCATTATAAAGGGAAAATAGTTAGAATATCGGCTTTTAATAATCTTACTGTTCAAAAAAAATTAGAAGTTGAGGCAAAAAAACTAAAAACTGCCGTAGAACAAAGTGCAAATACTATTGTTATTACTAATATTCATGGAGTTATAGAATATGTAAATCCAAAATTTACAGAAATTACAGGGTATACTGCGGAAGAAGCAAAAGGTCAAAATCCAAGAATTTTAAAATCTGGATATCAATCCAAAGAATATTATCAAAAAATGTGGGAAACAATTTCTGCAGGAAATAGTTGGAATGGTCAATTTCAAAACAAATCTAAAAGCGGTACTATTTTTTGGGAACAAGTTACAATTACACCAATTAAAAACAAATTAGGGAACATTACTAATTATTTAGCGGTTAAAGAAGATATTACCAAACGAAAAAAGGTACAGGAAAACTTAAAAATCACATTCGATTTATTAAAAGAAAGCGAAAACTACTTATCAACCATTTTAAAAACTACGAATGAAGGTTTTTGGTCGGTTAATGTAGATAATATAACTACAGAAGTAAATCCTGAAATGTGTAAAATTTTAGGATTTAAAGAAAGTGATATTATAGGCGTTTCTGTTTTTGAATTTGTTGATAGTGAGAATGCTAAAATATTATTAGCGCAACAGAAAAAAAGAGCCAAAGGACTCACTTCAAAATATGAGATTGAACTAAAAAACAGTAAAGGGGAAAATATACCATGTTTGTTTAAATCTACTCCAATTTATAATAATAATAATAAAGAAAGAATAGGTTCGTTTGCGTTGGTTACAGATATTTCTTCAATAAAACACGCTTATGAAATAACTGAAAATCAAAATCAAGAATTAACTAAACTAAGTTTTGAATTATCTGAAAAGAATAGATTGCTATTAGAAAGTAGTTCTCGCTTCAAAAATTTATTTGAACTAAGTCCGGTCTCCATTTGGGAACAAGATTATTCTGAAGTTATAAAATTATTAGATAAAAAGAAAACAGAAACAACAGATATTAAAGCGTATATCAATCAAAATCCTAAATTTATTGAAGCATGTGTTTCTAAAATAAAAATTTTAAACGTAAATAAAGTTACCAAAGAATTATTTGGTATTAAAAATGTACAAGAACTTAAAAATCACCTGCAAAAAACAGATAACAAAATAGCTTTTAAAGCACTTAAAAAAGAAATACTCTCCATGGCTTTAGGTAAAACCGAATTTAAATATTTTACTGAATTAGCTAATAAAAATGGTGAAACTATGAAAGCAATTGTAAATTCAGCTATAATTGATAATCATGGAAATGCAATTGCTTCAGTAATAGATATCACCGCTTTAAAAAAAGCAGAAAGAAAAGCTAAAGTAAGCGAGCAGAAATTTAAAGAACTGTACGAAAAATCTGGAGATGCAATTTTAATTATTAAAAACGGCATTTTTATTGAATGTAATAAATCAGCTACTTCGTTACTTGAATATGTATCCAAAGAGGAGTTTTTAAATGTACATCCTTCAAAATTATCACCAAAAAAACAATTAAATGGTTTAAACTCTCTTGAAGAAGCTGAAAAAATGATGTCTTTAGCTTTAAAGAATGGAACACATCGTTTTGAATGGATACACTTAAAAAGCAATGGAGATGAAATTCCTGTAGAAGTTTTACTAACCGCTATAACAAATGAACCAACTAATAAAATTATACATTGTGTTTGGAGAGATATTACCGAGCGTATAAAAGCTGAAGAGGAAATAAGGAGTTTAGCAAAATTTCCTTCAGAAAATCCAAACCCTATTTTAAGAATTAACTTAGAGGGAATTTTACTATATGCAAATAAGGCAGCTATAAAAGTTTTTTCAGATTTAAAATTACAAGTAGGAAAAATAAGCCCTAAGTTGTTATTAAATTTCACCATAGAAAAAGGAGGAACACGTACAAGCAAGAAAAACATTAATTATAAAAATCAAATATTTTCAATCTCTAACGCCTATTTTTTAGATTCTAATTATATTGATTTGTATATTGAAGATATTACCCAACAAAAAAATACGGAAAAAGCTCTTACAATTGCCAAAGAAAAAGCAGAAGAAAGTGATCGTTTAAAAACAGAGTTTTTAAATAATATGTCACATGAAATTAGAACTCCTATGAATGGTATTTTAGGATTTTCACAAATGTTAGCTGAACATGATTTAGATGCCGACAAGCAACGTAACTTTGTAAATATTATTCAAAATAGCGGTCATCAATTATTACAAATAATAGATGATATTTTAGAAATTTCAAGACTTGGAACCAAACAAGTTAAAGTAATAGAAGAAGAGGTTTCACTAAATGATACATTGATTGAATTATTTTCAATTTTTGATATAAAAGCGAAAGAAAATAAAACACCTTTATATTTAAAAAATGGACTTTCAGATGTGCAAAGTATTATTTATACGGATAAAACGAAACTAAATAAAATAATAAGTAATTTATTAGAAAATGCATTAAAATTTACAAATAATGGATTTATAGAATTTGGTTATAATCTAAAAAACAATACAAGTTCTCCTAGTTTAGAAATTTATGTAAAAGATACAGGTATTGGAATAAAACCAGAAAAACATGAATTAATTTTCAAACGTTTTGAACAAGCTGAAAAAGAGTTGACAAAAAAAGTAGGAGGCTTAGGTTTAGGGTTGTCAATTGCTAAAGAAAATACAGAGTTATTAGGTGGAAAAATTACGGTAGAATCTGAAATGATGAAAGGTGCTACATTTTTTGTAACAATACCATTTAAACCAGTACATAAAATAATTGAAACAACAGAAGAAGATAATAACTATACTATTTTAATTGCTGAAGATGAAGAAGTTAATTATATGTATTTAGAAACAATATTAAAAGACATTATGAAATTAAATTGTACTATTTTACATGCAAAAAACGGAAGAGAAACTATTGAAATTTGTAAAAATAATGCAGCGATAGATATTATTTTGATGGACTTAAAAATGCCCGTTTTGAATGGACTTAAAGCCACTAAACAAATACGAAAATTCAACGCTAAATTACCTATTATTGCGCAAACAGCTTATTCAACTATTGAAGACAAAGAAGAAGCATTGGCAGCTGGTTGCAACGATTTTATATCTAAACCAATTGAAAAAGAAACATTAGTTAACGTTATAAATACGTTTTTAATTAAAGAGATTTGTTAAAACTATTTATTTATAATAATAACCTTTAAACGAAAAAATGAACTTAAAAAAAACATTTACAACGCTTCATATATTATTGATAGTTTTATTAGTTGTATTAAGTGTACTTACACTTTTAATGTTTAATAATAAATCAAACGTTAAAAAAAACAACTTAAATCAAAATAAGGCGTTTGCAATAGCCACAAAATTTAAAAGATCCTCTAATAATCTTACACGTTATTGCAGAACTTCTGTGTTAACACAAGATAGTATTTGGGAGCAAAAGTACCATGAAGTATTAGAAATACTTAACGGAAAAAAACCTTGGAGAAATGGCTATATTATAAAGTTTAGCGATACAATTAAATCGTTTGGATTTACACCAACTGAACTTTCAAAATTTAAAATAGCTGAAGAAAATTTAAATAATTTAGTATATACTGAAAGAGTTGCAATGCATGCTGTAAAAGGATTATTTGATGATGGTACTGGAAATTTCACCATAAAAGGTTCTCCAAATATTAAATTGGCATATTCTACACTTTTTGATGAAAATTATCATGACAAAAAAGATAAAATACTAGAACCCATTGAGGAGTTTTTCGTATTATTTACACAAAGAATTAAAGAGAAATCAGACAAATTAGATCGTATTAGTTATATTTTAATTGGAACAATTAATGCCTTAATAATATTAATTCTTATGATAGCTTCAATATCGTTTTTTATCATAAAAAATAAAATAATTAAACAACTTATAGAATTAAAATTAGCCAAAGAAAAAGCAGAAGAAATAGCCAAAGAGAATAGAAAATTATCAGTTGCCATTGCGCAAAGTGCAAATAGTGTAATTATAGCCGACAATAAAGCTTATATAGAATATGTAAACCCAAAATTTACTGATATTACAGGATATTCATTAAAAGATGTAAAAGGAAAACCATTAGATTTTTTAAATTCAAACAGGCACACAAAAGAGTTTCATAAGAATATTATGGAAACAGTAACTTCGGGAAAAATTTGGAAAGGAGAATACCAAAATAATGATAAATATGGCAACCTTATTTGGGAACAAATAACAATTACACCAATTAAAGATACAAACGGAGAAATTGTGAACTATTTAGGAATTAAAGAAGATATTACCAACCTTAAAAGAAGTGAACATAATTTAATACAAGCTCAAAAAATAGCAAAATTAGGTAGTTATAATTTAGATTTAAAAACACTAATTGGGAAAACTTCAGTGACGTTTAATTCAATAACTGGTTTAAAGCCATTCCGTAAAATTACATTTAATCAATGGAGGAAAATAGTACATCCTGACGATATTAATAATAATGATATAGAGCTCAAAAAATGTATTAAAACAGGTGATAAATTTGATTTAGAATATAGAATTTTAACTAAAGATACTCAAACCTTAAAATGGATTCATGGACTTGGAGAAATCAGCTATAAAGATGGAGAACCTGCTAATTTTATAGGAACTATACAGGATATTACAGAACGAAAATTTATTGAGCAAGAATTAGTAAAAGCAAAAGAAGCAGCCGAAGAAAGCGATCGTTTAAAAACAGAGTTTTTAAATAATATGTCGCATGAAATTAGAACCCCTATGAATGGTATTTTAGGATTTTCTGAGATGTTAGAAAGCCCTGAAATTTCAGTAGAAAAAAGACAATATTTTGTTAAGATTATTCGAAATAGCGGAAAACAATTATTACAAATTATAGACGATATTTTAGAAATTTCTAGATTAGGAACAAAACAAGTTAAAGCATTCAATGAAAATGTTTGTTTAAATAATACATTGTTTGAATTGTTTTCAATATTTGATATTAAAGCCAAAGAAAACAAAACACCGTTATATCTTAAAAAAGGACTTTCAGATAAAGAAAGTACAATTGTAATTGATAAAACGAAGCTAAATAAAGTACTAAGTAATTTAATAGAAAATGCATTAAAATTTACAAATGAAGGTTTTATTGAATTTGGATATAAATTACAAAATAACCAACTAATACTATATGTAAAAGACACAGGTATTGGTATAGACAAAGAAAAGCAAGAGTTAATTTTTGGTAGGTTTTCACAAGCCGAAAAAGAGCTATCTAAAAATGTTGGAGGCTTAGGTTTAGGCTTGTCAATTGCAAAAGAAAATACCGAATTGTTAGGAGGTAAAATTTTTGTAGAATCAGTGAAAGGAAAAGGAGCTACTTTTTTTATGACCATTCCGTATCATCCAGTTTATAACAATCTTAAAGAATCCGAAAAAAATATTAAGAGTACATCAACAATTTTAATTGCTGAAGATGAAGAAGTAAATTACTTATTTTTAGAAACACTTTTAGTTGATATTTTAAAGCTTGAATACACTATTCTACACGCAAAAAATGGTGTTGAAGCAATTGAAATGTGTAAAACTAACCCAAAAATTAGTATGGTATTAATGGATTTAAAAATGCCTGTAATGAGTGGCTATGAGGCAACTAAAAAAATAAGAGAGTTCTTGCCAAAGATACCAATTATAGCCCAAACTGCCTATTCAACAAAAGAAGAAGAAGATAGAGCTATTGAAGCTGGTTGTAATGAGTTTATTTCAAAACCTATAAATAAAGAAATGTTATTTAAAATAATTGAGAATTATCTAAAATAAAAGTTAATAAACCCGTTGTGCATTTTAATTCTTTAAACTTACTGTTGCATCACTTCGCTATAAGTAAAATAATACAAATTGTTGAATTAGTGCGTTTTATAGTTGTTTTGTCATTCCTGTGAAGACAGGAATCCATAAATAGGATGCGTTTAGATTCCTGCCTTTGCAGGAATGACACCCGTTTTAACTGAAAAGCCTATTCTCGATACTAATTTCAAGCCTAAAAAGGCTAAAATTCACTCGTATTCTTTTTCTTTTAACAAATTTAGATGTTTTTATCAGTTTGCTAATCTAAAGGAATTGACGAAATTTCATCAAAATGCACAACGGGTTTAATAATTACTTTTTAAAGGCACAATTTTTGAGGCTGAATACAAAAAAACAGATAAATTTATGTTTAAAAACCAAACGAAATTAGCTACAATTTTAATGTTTTTTGCACTTAATATAAATGCCCAAGAAAAGGTTTTTATAAGTGAAAATGACAGCTTAGAATTATACGAAACGTACATTTCAATCAATTCTATTAAAAATATATTTCCAACAATTTACAATAATGGCCTTATATATTCATCTTCAAATAAAGCTAGTTTTTACCATTTATTTTATTCAGATTTAAAGTCTAAGTCAAAAAAAATTAAAATCCCTAAGAAATTTCAAACAGGTGCAGTAACTACTTTTAAAAATGAAATATATGTTACTTCTGCTTCTAGCTATGTTGATTCGTTTGGGGTATTTAATTTAGCTATTTATAAAGGAGTTATTGAGAATTTAAAAGTTACCAATCTTAAAATATTACCCGTATGTACTACTTATTTTTCTTATGAAGACCCCGCAATAGCAAAAGATGGTAATACAATGGTGATTGTAACCAATGAAAATGGAAGATACCATTTATTAGAATTGAAGAGAAATAGTAAAAACGAATGGAAAAGAGGAGCTGTTATTTACATTTCACACCCAGATTTTAAACTTATTAATCCAACTATTTACAATAAAAACACCATTTATTTTTCATCAAATATGTATAACGGAAAATTAAATGGTTTTACATACGAAAATGTTGAAGGAGTACTTAAATTAGTTGAAAAAAATAGAGAAAAAGGTGTTTTTAACATTTACAAAACACAAAAAAAAGAGGGTAAATGGCAGCTGCCAGAAAAAGTAAATGTTTTAAACTCTGAATTTGATGAACTTGGAGTTGTATTTGATACCGATAAAAGTGGGTATCTTACAACGTTCAGATTTAGTGATACAGATAATATTTACTACTTTAAATTAAAACAATAAACAAACGGGTGTTGGAGCTTGTTCACTGTATAAATAAGTTAACTTACCCGTATTAATAGCTATTTTGAAGACACTAATATTTTTACTTTTTTGATTGGCAACCAATAAAAATTGTCCATTAGGAGAAAGAGTAAAGTTACGTGGCCAATGACCTTTTACATTAATATTTTGTATTTTTTGAAGCGTACCAGTTGTAGTGTCTCTTTTAAAAACTACCATACTATTTTCACCTCTATTTGAACCATATAAATACGATTCGTTATTAGATAAATGAATATCAGCTCCAAAACTTTCGCCTTCAAAACTTTCATCTAAGGTGTTGATATTTTGAATTTTAATATATTTTTCACCTTCTTTTTTTAAAACGGTCACAGTTGAAGAATATTCGTTAATTACATAAATATAGGTACCGTTTTTAGAAATTTCAAAATGGCGAGGTCCAGATTTTAGAGGCATTGAATAATTTTCTTTTAAAAAATAGGTGTCATTATTTCTAATGTAGTTTGCTAAAAAATTACGACCTAAATCTGCAACAAACAATTGATTATTTATAAATTGAGTTGAATGTGCGTGAGATTTGTTGTTTGGTGTATTATGATTTATAATTTGATGTGCAGGTTTAATTGCTCCATTTTTTTCAACTTTATGAATTGATATAGTTCCTCCTGTATAGTTTGAAATAGCGGCATTTTCAGCATTTAATTCAATATGGCAAGGATTCGCACCATTTGAACTCACCGTATTTATAAACTGAAGTTGGCCGTTTTCAGTTACAGAAAAAGCACTTACAAAACCACTATTAGTAGTATTAAAATTAGCAACTTCACCAACAGCATATATAAATTTTCTATTGGTTGCATACGCTAAAAATGAAGGATTTTTAGTTTTTACAGCTAGTTTTTTATGGGTTAATTTACCTGTTTTTGTGTTAAAATCGTAATAATAAATCCCTTCACTATCTGAACCGGTATAAGTACCAACATAGAGTGGAATATTTTGAGCTTGTAAAAAACAAGAACTTAAAAAAATGACAACGTATAAAAATTTCATAACTAGTTATTAACTGAATTACTTTACTAAAATACCACGTTTATTTAATAAAGGAATGGTGCGTAAAGCACTTTCTTTAATAGTTCCTTTTTTAAATAAGTATTTTTTATCATACATTTTATTGTTTTCAAAAAAAGTAACATTAAAAAAGTTAGAAATAGTTACTACCTCACCTTGTATTAACTCAATTTTAGCAAAAGATTTTGAAGGTAATATTTCAATTTTTTTACGCATTATTGAAGTTTCTAACAACGTGTCTTCATCGTAACCTTTTGAAATTATTAATACCATTTCTAAAGCAACTTCTTTGTTGTTAATAATGTAGGCGTTCCAATCATCACATTGAAATTCTTCATTATATTCTTTAACTACAGCAATAAAAACGTTTGTAACTTCAGGAATTGGAATGTCTTTTTTCATTTTAAAATTGATAAAAACCGTCATTCTGAATTTGTTTCAGAATCTCAGGATAGTTAGTTCTATTTTTAATGAGAAGCTGAACTAAATTCAGCTTGATAAAATTTTACAATACCGATTTAAACTGCTCTAAAAATCGAACATCGTTTTCATAAAACATGCGAATATCTGGTATTTGATACAATAGCATTGCAATACGTTCAATACCCATTCCAAAGGCATAACCTGAATACACTTCGGGGTCTATATTAGCATTTTTAAGCACATTTGGATCTACCATACCACAACCCATAATTTCAAGCCAGCCTGTTCCTTTTGTAATCTTATAATCAGTTTCAGTTTCTAATCCCCAATAAATATCTACTTCGGCACTTGGTTCGGTAAATGGAAAATAGGATGGACGTAAACGTATTTTAGATTTCCCAAACATCTCCTTGGTGAAATAAAGTAATGTTTGTTTTAAATCGGCAAAAGAAACATCAGTATCAATATACAATCCTTCAACTTGATGAAAAATACAATGTGCACGTGCAGAAATATCTTCGTTTCTAAAAACTCTTCCCGGAGAAATTGTTCTAATTGGTGGTTTATGACTTTCCATATAACGCACTTGAACTGATGAGGTATGTGTACGTAATAATAAATCTGGATTTTTTTCTATAAAAAATGTATCCTGCATATCACGTGCTGGATGATATTCAGGTAAATTAAGCGCGGTAAAGTTATGCCAATCATCTTCAATTTCAGGACCTTCAGAAACGGTAAAACCAATACGTGAAAACACGTCGATAATTTGATTTCTAACTAAAGATATTGGATGACGAGAACCTAACTCAATTGGCTCAGAAGGCCGTGTTAAATCTCCATAAAAGCCCTTTTGTTCAGTTGCATTTTCTAAAGTTTCTTTTAATTGAGCTACTTTATTTTGAGCTGAATTTTTTAAAGTGTTTAATGCTTGTCCAAAATCTTTTCTCTCAGCAGGAGCTACATTTTTAAATTCAACAAATAAATTATTTAGCACTCCTTTTTTACCTAAGAATTTTATTCTAAAAGCTTCAATTTCATTTATGGTAGTTGCATTAAATACACTTACTTCACCAATCAGTTCTTTTACTTTATCTAACATTTCACATATAAAATTAGGCAGCAAATTTAAACAATTTTTTTTTGAAAAAAGAATAAGTACTTCAATGCTATTCAAAGAATTTTTGATAAGTAAATTATAGTTTAAGACAGATGAAACAAACAGGTTATATAAAGCAAAGCGAAAACGTTTGAAATAGGATAATTTACACCTAAATTAAATTCTATTTATAGATATATTTATTTAAATATTAAGTACATTTGAGTAGTAAAATAATAAAAACCAAAAAAATTCATCAAAAAATTATGGAATTACAAATTATGGAACCTGAAATTATGGAATCACAAATTAAAGAATTCATGGATTTAGTAAAAAAAAGAAATCCACATGAGCCAGAATTTTTACAAGCTATAGAAGAGGTAGCAGAAACAGTTGTTCCTTTTATTCTTAGCAATGAAATTTACAATGGAAAACAAATTCTAACTAGAATGGTTGAACCAGAAAGGGTATTAATGTTTCGTGTTCCTTGGATTGATGATGCTGGGAAAATAATAGTAAATAGAGGTTTTAGGATTGAAATGAATTCTGCAATTGGGCCTTACAAAGGTGGTTTACGTTTTCATCCAACCGTAAATTTAAGTATTCTAAAATTTTTAGCATTTGAACAAGTATTTAAAAATGCGCTAACTACCTTACCGATGGGTGGTGCTAAAGGAGGCTCAGATTTTGACCCTAAAGGAAAATCAGATGTAGAAATTATGCGTTTTTGCCAAAGTTTTATGAGTGAATTATTTAGACATATTGGACCAAATACAGATGTTCCTGCTGGTGATATAGGTGTAGGAGGAAGAGAAATTGGATATTTATTTGGAATGTATAAAAAATTACGTAATGAATTTACAGGTGTATTAACAGGAAAAGGAATGTCTTGGGGAGGATCTTTAATTAGACCAGAAGCCACCGGATATGGAACAGTATACTTTGCTCAAAATATGCTTGAAACAAAAGGTGAAGTAATAAAAGGGAAAACAATTGCGATATCAGGTTCTGGAAATGTAGCACAATATGCTTGTGAAAAAGCACTTCAATTAGGAGCTAAAGTTGTTACTTTATCTGATTCTTCAGGGTTTATTTATGACAAAGAAGGTTTTGATACAGATAAATTAGCATTTATTTTTGATCTCAAAAATAATAAGCGTGGTAGAATAAACGAATATGTTAAAAAATACCCAAATGCTAGCTTCTTTGCAGGAGAAAAACCTTGGGGAATTAAATGTGAAATAGCAATGCCTTGTGCTACTCAAAATGAAGTTAATAAAGAAGATGCTAAAACATTATTAAAAAATGGGTGCTACGTTATATGTGAAGGTGCAAATATGCCATCTACTCCAGAAGCAGTTCATATATTTCTAAATGCCAAAATTTTATATGCTCCAGGTAAAGCTTCAAATGCGGGAGGTGTTGCAACTTCAGGGTTAGAAATGAGTCAAAACTCTCTTCGTATTGTTTGGACACGTGATGAAGTTGATTCTAAACTTAAAAAAATCATGAGTGATATCCATAATTCTTGTATCAAGTTTGGAAAACAGGATGATGGCTATATAGATTATGTTAAAGGAGCTAATATTGCTGGATTTGTTAAAGTTGCTGATGCTATGTTAGCACAAGGCGTGGTTTAATTTAATACTAATTATAAGAATTTAAAAAGGAATGTTATTTAACATTCCTTTTTAAATTTACAAAACTAACCTGACTAAAATCATTTTAATTTAGGGTTAAAATTCTATCTTGCATACAATAAATAAAGTCACTTAAAATGATTAAAAATCCTTTACCAGATTTAAAAGCGTATGAGTTTGAAGATGTTGCATTTAATAAATTAATGCAAAATAGAGTTAATAAAATTTTAATAGTTTGTTCTAACTATGATTTTTATATGTTGGAAGAAGATGGTAGAATTGATGAACGAATTTTTAATGAATATACAGCTTTAAATTTAAGATATCCACCAAATTTTGTACACGCTAACTCAGCACGTAGAGCAATAAAAGTACTAACGTTAGATAAAATAGATTTAGTTATAACTTGGCTAGATATTGGAAATTACAAAGCATTTGAAACATCAAAAAAAATAAAAGAAGCATTTCCAAACGTTCCAATTGCTGCATTAAGTCATTATTCATCTGAATTAAGAAAAAAAATAACAAATTCAAATACAGGAGTTATAGATTTTATTTTTCATTGGAATGGTAATGTTGACATATTTTTAGCTATTATTAAATTAACGGAAGATAGAATGAATGCTGAAAATGATATCAATAAAATTGGTGTAAAAGCAATTTTATTAGTTGAAGATTCATTACGATTTTACTCTAGATATTTACCAATTATTTATAAAATTATAGTAAAGCAAGCCTATTCATTTATGTCTGAAGGATTAAATGAGCATAGAGGTATGATGTTAATGCGTGGACGACCAAAAATTTTATTAGCTACAAATTATGAAGAAAGTATTAACCTTTTTGAAAAATACAAACACAATCTTTTAGGGGTAATATCCGATGTAAGTTACTTTAAAGAAGGTAAGCGCAATCCATATGCCGGTTTTGAGTTATTAAAATATGTAAGAAAATTTAAACGATATTTTCCTGTTTTAATACAATCTTCAGATGAAATTAATAGAAAATTAGCGACTGAATTAAAAGGGAAATTTTTATACAAACATTCTGAAACATTAGGAAGTGAATTAAAGAAATACATCACAAAATATTTTTCTTTTGGAGCTTTTGAATTTTGGGATCCAGTACAAATGAAAGTTTTAACAAAAGTAAATGATTTAAAAAATTTTCAAAAAGCTTTAAGTACTGTAACACTTGATTCTATAGAATATCATGCCAAAAGAAGTGAATATTCAAAATGGTTAAAATCAAGAGTATTATTTCCTTTAGCTAATTTGTTTAGTAAAGTTGAATATGAAGATTTTGATGATGCGGAGCATATTAGAGCGTTTTTACTAAAAGCAATTAAAGCATATCGTGTTTTTAGAGCAAGAGGTGTTATTGCTAAATTTAATAAAAACAAATATGATGAATACTTAGGCTTCTCACGCATTGGAGAGGGATCTTTAGGAGGAAAGGGTCGTGGTTTAGCTTTTATAGATTCATTTTTAAAACGTCATAGATTATTTCATAAATATAAAGATGTAACCATTTCAATACCGAGAACTGTAGTTGTAAGTACTGAAGTTTTTGATGAATTTATGGAAACTCATGAATTAATTGATTTTGTTGCTAATTGTAATAATAATGAAGATATTTTAAATAAATTTGTGTCAAATCCACTTCCACAATGGGTTTTAGATGATATTCAAGCTTTTTTAAATATTACAATTTCACCTATTGCGGTTCGTTCTTCAAGTGTGTTAGAAGATTCTCATTATCAGCCTTTTGCGGGGGTTTTCTCTACCTATATGATACCAAATGCCAATAAAACTGAAATGCTAGAGATGGTATCAAATGCAATAAAATCGGTCATGGCATCTGCTTATTTTCAAAATAGTAAAGCATATTTAAAAGCGACATCACATTCAATTGAAGAAGATAAAATGGCTGTAATTTTACAAGAAGTTACAGGGAAACAATATAATGATGTTTATTATCCAAATATTTCTGGAGTAGCCCGTTCCATTAACTTCTATCCAATAGGAAATGAATTACCTCAAGAAGGAATAGCAAACATAGCTTTAGGATTAGGTGAAATTATTGTTGGTGGTGGCCGTACCTTACGATTTTCACCTGCGCATCCAAAAAAAGTACTTCAGCTTTCTTCTCCAGATTCTACCCAACGAGATACTCAGCAATATTTATACGGTTTAGATATGGATCCAAAAAGCTATCATGCTTCTACAAATGAGTCTATTAATAAAAAGAAAATTACGATTAGACGTGCTGAAAAACACGGTTCATTAAAATTTGTAGCTTCAACCTACGATTTACAAAACAATATAATAAAACCAGGAACCTTACATGATGGAATAAGATTAATTACATTCGACAATGTATTAAAATATAAAACGTTTCCACTACCAGAAATTTTACAAGATTTGTTACGCATTGGTCAGCGTGAAATGAGAAACCCGATAGAAATTGAATTTGCTGTAAAGTTAGATGTACCAATAGGGCAACCTAAAGAGTTTAGTTTTTTACAAATTAGGCCAATTATAGAAAGCTATGAAGCCACAAGTGAACTCCCTAAAAATATAGACACAAAAGACACTATAATTTATTCAGAATCAGCACTTGGAAATGGAAAATATGAAGGTATTTATGATTTTGTTTATGTAAAACCGGAAACTTTTAATAGTGCAAATACTAGAGAAATTGCAGCTGCCGTTGAAAAAATGAATAAAAAGTTTTTAGAAGCGGATAAACAATATGTTTTAGTTGGCCCAGGAAGATGGGGTTCAAGTGATCCTTGGCTGGGAATCCCCGTAATATGGCCACAAATATCTGCTGCAAAAATTATTGTTGAAGCAGGTTTGAATGATTATAGAATTGATCCAAGTCAAGGGACACACTTTTTTCAAAATTTAACATCATTTAAAGTGGGTTATTTAACAATAAACCCCTTCATTAATGATGGCTTTTTTGATTTAGATTACTTAAATGCACAAGAAGCTTGTTGCGAAGGAGAGTTTATAAGGCATATTTGTTTTAAAGAACCTTTAACTATTGTTATTGAGGGGAAAAGTAATAAGGCTGCAATCTTTAAAAAAGATTATAAATTCCTAGAAAACAGAGAATCTTTAGAAGATTCAATGGAAGATTTACCACCAGAAGGGTTTATGTAATGAACAGTTAAATATTAATATTTGGTTATTGATTTAATAATTTAGAAGTAGATTTCAAAGTATTTTATTAATTTTTAATAAAGATTTGCAACATAAATTACAGAAAGTTGAAAAATTACATTTTTTTTAATTAAAAATGTATTTAATATCAGTATTTTTGTACCGAATTTTAAATTAGTTTTAAACACGTATAAATTATAGTATTATGAATGTAAAAGATATATTGAATAATCTTGAAACCAAGCACCCAGGTGAACAAGAATATTTACAAGCAGTACATGAAGTATTGGAATCTATTGAAGGTATTTATAATGAAAATCCACAATATGAAGCCGCAAAAATAATTGAACGATTAGTAGAGCCTGATCGTATTTTTACTTTTAGAGTTTCTTGGGTAGATGATGAAGGTGAAGTTCATGTTAATTTAGGACATAGAGTTCAATTTAACAATGCAATTGGACCATATAAAGGAGGTCTTCGTTTACACCCTAGTGTAAATTTAAGTATTTTGAAGTTTTTAGGTTTCGAACAAACATTTAAAAATGCACTTACTACCTTACCAATGGGTGGTGGAAAAGGAGGTTCAGATTTCAACCCAAAAGGAAAATCAGATGCTGAAATTATGCGTTTTTGCCAAGCTTTCATGTTAGAATTATGGAGACTTATTGGTCCAAGTACTGATGTTCCTGCAGGAGATATTGGAACTGGAGGTAGAGAAATTGGTTTCTTATATGGAATGTATAAAAAATTACAAAGAGAAAACACAGGAGTCTTAACAGGAAAAGGTTTAAATTGGGGAGGAAGCTTAATTAGACCGGAAGCTACAGGTTTTGGAGCAACTTATTTTGCAAAAGAAATGTTGGATACTAATAACGATTCATTTAAAGGAAAAACAGTTGCTGTTTCTGGATTTGGAAATGTTGCTTGGGGTGTTGCTTTAAAAGTAACAGAACTTGGTGGAAAAGTAATTACAATTTCAGGCCCTGATGGTTATATTTTAGACGAAAAAGGTTTGGACAAAGAAAAAATAGATTATTTATTAGCACTTAGAGCTTCTAATAATGATATTGTTTCTCCTTACGTTGAAGAATTTCCAGAAGCAAAATTTATTCCAGGTAAAAAACCTTGGGAAGTTACTTGTGATATAGCAATGCCAAGTGCTATTCAAAATGAATTAAATGGCGATGATGCTGCTGCATTAATTGCTAGTGGTGTAAAATATGTTGTTGAAGTTTCTAATATGGGATGTACTCCTGAAGCTATTGAAGTATTACATGAAAAACAAATACCATTTGCTCCAGGAAAAGCTGCCAATGCTGGTGGTGTAGGAGTTTCTGGATTAGAAATGTCTCAAAATGCCATGAAATTAAATTGGACACAAGAGGAAGTAGATGCTAAATTACATCAAATAATGTCTTCAATTCACGTTGCTTGTATGAAGTACGGAACACAAGAAGATGGTTTTATAGATTATGTAAAAGGAGCAAATATTGCCGGATTTATTAAAGTAGCCGATGCTATGTTAGATCAAGGTATCGTTTAAATAATTTTACATATAATTTTAAAAAAGAGAAGCTGAAAAGCTTCTCTTTTTCTTTATATATTTGTTTTGAATGACAAATTTCACAACATACCGTAAAATAATTCATATTGATATGGATGCGTTTTACGCCTCTGTAGAACAATTAGACAATCCAGAGTTAAGAGGTAAGCCCGTAGCTGTTGGAGGTGGAAGTGAGCGAGGTGTTGTTGCAGCGGCAAGTTATGAAGCGCGAAAGTTTAATGTTCGTTCTGCGATGAGTGGTGTACTAGCAAAAAAAAATTGTCCACATCTTATTTTTGTAAAACCACGTTTTTCTAGATATAAAGAAATTTCGCAAAAAATTAGAACTATTTTTTATGAATATACAGATTTGGTTGAACCACTATCTTTAGACGAAGCCTTTTTAGATGTTACTGAAAATAAAAAAGGAAACCCATCTGCAAGTTTAATAGCTAAAGAAATAAGACAACGTATTTTAGATGAATTGCATTTAAATGCTTCTGCAGGAATTTCAGTAAATAAATTTGTTGCCAAAATAGCCTCAGATATTAATAAACCTAACGGACAAAAAACAATTCCGCCTGAAGAAGTAATTCCATTTTTGGAAGAATTAGCTATCGAAAAATTCTTCGGAATAGGTAAAGTTACAGCTTCAAAAATGTACAGTTTAGGTATTTTTAAAGGCTTAGATTTAAAAGAAAAAACAGAAGCATTTTTAATGCAACATTTTAAAAAATCTGGAAGCCATTATTACAAGATTGTTAGAGGTATTCAAAATAGCGAAGTGAAGCCAAATCGACTTCGAAAATCGGTGGCTGCAGAACATACTTTTGTAAAAAATCTAACTTCTGAAATATTTATGCTTGAAAAATTAGAAAAAATTTCAGGAGAATTAGAGCAACGATTAATTCATTCAAAAATTTCTGGTAAAACAATTACGTTAAAAATTAAATACAGCGATTTTAAAACGCAAACGCGTAGTAAAACGATTCCTTATTTTGTAAAAGAAAAAGCTATTATTTTAGAAACCGTTAAAGAATTATTATTTCAAGAAAAAGTAATGAATTCGGTACGTTTGTTAGGAATTTCAGTTACTAATTTAAATATTAATTCAAAAAAGATAACTGAAAAACCAATTTTAGTTCAGTTGCAATTTGAGTTTTAAGACTCTTCAAGCGTATAAATTACATTTCTATCTGCTAAATACTTTAAAATATAATCAAAACATACATCATACTTTCCAACTAATTCTGGTGGAAAAACTCCTTTTTCACTAAATAACCCATCTAAAAACATGTTGGCTGCTGCTGTAGCTGTATAACCAGTTGTTCGCGCCATGGAAGAAACATTTGTTTTGTTACAATATTCATCATGTAAAATGTAGGTAATGGTTTTTTTCTCCCCTTTTTTATTCGTTCCTTTTAAGGTAATTCGCATAACAGTAAGTTCTTCTTCGGTATCTTCTAACTTCCATTCATTAAATAATATTTTTGATGAAAACTCAAGAGGTGAAACTAAAGTTCCATTGATAGTTATTTTTTCTTCACTAAAAAAACCACTTGATTTTAGCACTTTAATATATTCAATATGATCAGGATAACGCAATGTTTTTTCTTTCATGTTTTTGATATGTGGCATGGTAAAAATTAGAGAACGTAACCCATCAGAATTAAAAGATTCTAAGGTTCCAACACCCTCAAAATCTACAAATTCACAATCGGATAATGCCTCTTTTACTACTAAATGTCCATTTTCTACATAACGTGCCGGACGCGTATATTCTTCAATTACATCAACTGGTGAGAAAGGCGCTTTATAACTAAAAGGCCATTTTTTTACTTTTGGTAAACCACCTACTAAGCATTCAAAATCTGTTAAGTCTAATTTCTCATTATAGTTTCCTAAAATAATATTTCCCATCCCTGGAGCTACACCACAATCTACAATGGCAGTTACGTTTTTTTCTTTGGCAAGGGTATCTAATTCTAACGAATTTTCAGGAAAAAAGGAAATGTCAATTACATTTTTTTCTGCTTCAATAATAGTTTTCAAAGTTTCAAAACCTAAAAAACCGGGTACCGCACAAATTACCAAATCAAAAGATTTTATCGTTTCTTTAAGTAGATCTTTATTTGTTACATCTAACACTTCAGGAATAAGTTTATCACATTTTTTAATTGCTTTTTCTAAGGCTTTTTCGCTAAAATCGGTTAATGTTACTGAATGTTTTTTTGTCATATCTATAGCCATGGTACTACCTACCATACCTGCACCTAATACAATTATATTGCTCATAATTTTTGTTTGATTTTAAAATGATTGAATAAGAAAATTTTAAAAGAGTTGAAGACTCTGAATAGAAATAATGAATTAATAAAAAACTACAAACCAGGTATTAGTACCCAAGGCATTTCTGAAAGGTTTTTTATTGGATTGTAATTCATCGGTTAAACATACAATTTATTTTTATATCAATTAATGTTTGTGATAAAATTTCCCCTGCCACGTATTCTTTTCAATCAATTTTTTATCAATTTTTGCTACAATTTCAAAGTTTTTAAGGTTATTCCATTTTGGAGCAATCAACAAATCCTGTGGTGTTTCACTTATAAAACGTTCAATAATAATATCAGGTCTTAAAAAGCTAATAAATTCAGTTATAAAATCTATGTAACCTTCAGAAGAAAATAATTTAAATTTTTCAGGTTTTTTTTTATACTGAACTGCCATTACTGAATTGTTCACAATTTGTAAATGATGTAGTTTTAAAGTATCAATAGGAAGTTTAGAAATTTCAATAGCGTGTTTTAATAACTCTTTTTTTGATTCTCCTGGTAAGCCAATTATTAAATGAGCACCTAAATGAAACCCTTTGTTTTTACACTTTTCATACATATTTTTTGTGTCCTCATAAGTATGACAGCGATTTACATTTTCTAAAGTTCGGTTTAAAGTACTTTCAACACCAAATTCTAATGAAATAAAGTGTTTTTTTGATAAAAACGAGAGATATTCAATAATTTCATTTGAAATACAATCTGGTCGAGTACCAATAACCAAACCAATTACACCTTCAACGTTTAACGCTTCATCATATAGCTTTTTAAGTGATTCAAAATCGGCATAGGTGTTTGTATATGCTTGAAAATAAGCTAAATATTTTTGTGCTTTATATTTCTTAGAAAAAAACTGAATTCCTTCTTCTAATTGATTTTGAATGCTTTTTGTTGGCTCACAATAATCAGGATTAAACGTATTATTATTACAATAAGTACAACCTCCATATCCTTTTGAACCATCTCTGTTCGGACAAGAAAAACCAATATCTAACGATATTTTTTGAACTCTTTCACCAAATGTTGATTTGATAAATGAAGAATAATCTAAGTATCTTTTCCCTGTAAAAATCACTTTTTAAAAATAAGCTTCAAAATTAAGATTATCTTGTATAATTACCTAAGAACCTTTAGGTTATATTTTTTTATTACCTTACAAAATACTAACTAACTAAACAAATGAAAAAATTCCCGAATGCG
Source organism: Lutibacter sp. (assembly GCF_046055765.1). GTDB lineage: Bacteria > Bacteroidota > Bacteroidia > Flavobacteriales > Flavobacteriaceae > Lutibacter. The sequence goes on from NZ_JASFZF010000015.1 coordinate 57,751, forward strand.
CTAGTCATTATGATTGGGTTTATTTTTCTTTCTACAATTTTAACCTACATAATTCCACAAGGTCAATACGAAAGAATTACCAATCCAGAAACGAATCAAGTAACCGTTATTCCAAATTCCTATAAATTAGTTAATGCAGCACCAGTTTCTATTTTAAAAACAATGTTATCTATTCCTGAAGGAATAGTAGATAGAGCTGATTTAATTGCGCTAATTCTTTTAATTGGAGGCTGTTTTTATGTGATTGAAAAAACAGGAGCTCTAAAAGAAGGAATTACTTACTTAACAATAAAACTCAATGGTAAAGAAGAGGTCGTGTTAATATTAGTTTCGCTTATTTTTTTAATCGCAGGTGCACTTATGGGTTTGCAAGAAGAAATAATAGCAATGATGCCTGTTTTACTCTATTTAACTTCACGTTTAGGTTATAATGCTTTTGTAGCTATTGCTATAAGTTTTGGTTCTGCAATTTTAGGCGCTTCGTTTAGCCCAATTAATCCATTTGCTGTTGTAATTGCCCAAAAAGAAACCGGTTTAGAGTTTCTTTCAGGAAGCGGATTTAGATTAATAATATTGTTTGTTGCTTTTGTATTTTGGATGTTTATGATTATTAGATATGCAAATAAAAACAAAATTGAAAAGCTTGTTGAAACGAATGAATTGGTTGAAAAAGTAAGCATCAGAAGTATTCTAATTTTAACACTAGTTGGAGTAGCTTTTGTTGTTTTAATTATTGGAATGATGAAATATAACTGGGGATTTAACGAAATGTCAGCTGAATTTTTTGCACTTGGAATACTTGTTGGTTTAATTGGTAAATTAGGAATGAACGGTACTATTGAAACCTATATTGATGGTTTTAAAGAACTAGTTTTTGCAGCTATGATTGTTGGTTTTGCAAGTAGTATTTCAATTATTTTAAAGCAAGGAATGATTATAGATTCAATTATTTATGGTTTGTTTAAACCAATGCAATACTTACCCAAAAGTTTAGCAGCTATTTCTATGATGATTTCTCAATCGGTATTGCATTTCCCAGTTTCAAGTTATTCTGGTCAAGCCATTTTAACGATGCCTATATTAGCTCCATTATCTGATTTAATAGGGGTTTCTCGGCAGGTTTGTGTATTAGCTTATCAATATGGAGCTGTAATGACGGATTTAATTTACCCAACACAAGGTGCTTTAATGGCAATTATAGCCATTGCAGGAATACCTTTTGATCAATGGTTTAAGTTTATTTTTAAATTTACGTTGGTAATATTAAGTGTTGGAGCTATAGCTATTATTGTTGCAGTTTTTATTGGTTTTTAAATTTTTCATGAATAATTATTGAGTTATTTTTACGCTTCAATTATGAAGGATTCTTTAAAAATTAAAAAGAAATTATACGAAGCTTGTTTGTTATTTGTGAATGAAAAACAAAACACAGTAACTACAAGTATTGAGTCTAACAAAAGAGCTTTGTTTTCTGAAACTAAAAGTTCTGCGGGTGATAAACATGAAACAGGTAGAGCAATGTTGCAACTTGAAATGGAAAAAGCAAGTCAACAATTAGTTGTTATAAACCAAATGAAAGTAGTTTTAGATAAAATTAATATTAAAAATTCTTCAGTAATTAGCTGTTTGGGAAGTTTAATTAGAACAAATAAAGAAACTTATTATTTAGCAATAAGTGCTGGAAAAATCACAGTTGAAAATACAGACTTTTACGCTGTTTCAACAAATTCTCCTATTGGAAAACAATTATTAGGAAAAAAAGTTGGAGAAATTATTCCATTTAATGAAGCTAAAATTTTGGAGATATATTAAATAAAAACATCGTCATTACGAGGAGTGAAACGACGAAGTAATCTGTTAATTAGGATATTGTCAGGCTGAACTTGTTGAAGACTTTAAATGAAACTTCGACAGGCTCAGTTTGACAAAATGAATATTTTTTAAAATTTCTACCCCTTTATTTTAGTTTTACTAGGCAATTCTTTAAAGCCCATATTGTAAAAAGTAAAGCCAAAAATATCGGCATATTGTTCAATAGTTTTTGAAACAGGTGTTCCCGCACCATGGCCAGCGTTAGTTTCAATTCTAATTAAAGTAGGATTAGTACCAGCTTGTTTAGATTGCAACTCAGCCGCAAATTTAAATGAATGCGCTGGGACAACTCTATCATCGTGATCACCAGTAGTAATTAACGTAGCAGGATATTCAACACCTTCTTTTATAGTGTGGACAGGTGAATACCCTATTAAATATTCAAACATTTCTTTCGAATCTTCAGCAGTTCCATAATCATAAGCCCATCCAGCACCAGCGGTAAATGTATGATAACGCAACATGTCCATAACTCCAACAGCCGGTAAAGCTACTTTCATTAAGTCTGGTCTCTGAATCATAGTTGCACCAACTAATAAACCACCATTAGAACCACCTCTAATTGCTAAATATTCTGATGAGGTATACTTGTTTTCAATTAAATACTCAGCTGCAGCAATAAAATCGTCAAAAACATTTTGCTTTTGCATTTTTATACCAGCTTTATGCCACGCTTTACCATATTCACCTCCACCGCGTAAATTAGGAACTGCATATACACCGCCTTGCTCCATCCAAACAGCATTTGCAATACTAAAACTTGGAGTTAAACTAATATTAAAACCTCCATAACCGTATAAAATAGTTGGGTTTTTTCCATTCAACTCAGTTCCTTTTTTATAAGAAATTATCATAGGTATTTTTGTACCGTCTTTTGAAGAATAAAATACTTGTTTAGATTCAAAGGCATCAGAATCAAAATCTATCGCAGGTTTTTTATACAATTCTGAAATTCCTTCAGTAGGTTTAAATGAATAAATAGAGCCAGGAGTTATATAATTTGAAAAGGAATAATAAATAATTTTAGCAGCTATTTTTCCGCTAAAACCACCTGCAGTTCCAATCCCAGGGAGTTCAATAGCTCTAATTAATTTTCCATTAAAATCGTACTGTTTTACTTGAGAAACAGCATCAACCATGTATTTTGTAAAAATAAAACCACTTGCAGTTGAAGGTGTAAGTACATTTTTAGTTTCAGGAATTACATTTACCCAGTTTTCAGAAGTTGGCTTGTTTGAATTTACCTTAACAATTCGCTTATTTGGAGCATCTAAATTGGTAACTAATAATAATTTTCCATCTTGATTATCTAACACATACGTATCATAATCAAATCCTTGAATTACAGGAATTATTTTGCTGTTAGATTTTGATAAATCTTGAAGATATAACTCGTTTCCAGAAGTAGATTTTGAAGCTGTTATAGATAAAAACCTACCATCTTCCGTTACTAAACCATTTACATATCTGTATTTTTGTGTTTCACCAAAAATAATTGGATCATCTTTTTGTTTGGTTCCTAGCTTGTGATAAAACAACCTATGTTGATCTGTTTTTGCTGAAAGTTCACTCCCTTTAGGTTTTTCGTAACTAGAATAATAGAAACCTTCGTTTCCTCTCCATGACATTCCACTAAATTTAACATCAACAATAGTGTCTTCTTTTATTTCTTTTGAAATAGCATCCATCACAATTATTTTTCGCCAATCTGAACCACCTTCAGAAATAGCATAAGCAACGGTATTTCCATCTTTTGAAAATGACAAACCACCTAATGAAGTTGTGCCATCTTTAGAAAAAGTATTGGGGTCTAAAAATACTTCAGGCTTTTCGTTTTCTTGATGTCTATAAATTACATATTGATTTTGCAACCCATTATTTTTGTAAAAATAAGTATAGTCACCTTCCTTAAAAGGTGCTCCAATTTTTTCATAGTTCCATAGTTTTTCAAGACGGCTTTTAAGTTCTTCTCTATATGGGATTTTTGATAAATAATTGAACGTAACTTTGTTTTGTTCACCAACCCATTCTGCAGTCTCATCAGACATGTCATCTTCTAACCAACGGTAAGGATCTTTAACTTCTGTACCAAAATAATTGGTAACAGTATCAACTTTTTTTGTTGTAGGATATTTCAATTGCACATTGCCTTTTTTAGGTTCAGAATTTTTACATGAAAACATAAAAACTCCAGCCATTGTTAATAAAAGAAATTTTTTCATTGTTTTGTTTTTTGAATCTAACAAATTTAACTAAAAAAGGCATACTCAATTGAGTATGCCTTTTTAATTTTTAGTTAAGTGCTAAAAGTTAAAACAGTATTTTTAATTTACTCCAATTACTGTAAATTAATATGATATTTATAAGAGTTACAATTGCCGCTGGCCCTATTCCTGCAGGTGCTAAAAATAGATGAAAGAAAATCATATTTACAGATATTGGTGCTAAAACAACTAATGCTAATGGTACCCATTTTTTAATAAGAAGCAATAATCCAACAAAAACTTCAGTAGCCCCAACTAATTTAAGCATATAGCCCGATGCCATCATTGCACCCATTAGATTTCCTGCAGCTTCAGGCATTTCCATATGAGGCATAAAATCTAGAAACTTGTTGGCGCCAAAAACCACTAAAATTAGTCCTAAAAGTAATCTAAGTGCCATTGTTAATTTTGAATTCATAATATTAAAGTTTTAGTTTATAATTAATTGATTAAGTCGTTAAATTACAAAATTAATTACAGATGTAACTTAAGTTACTATCATATTGTAAGTTTTTATGTCACTTTGTCGTCAAATAAAATGGCATTAAAATTGCTTTATTATTAAAAATAAATTTTAAAAGATGACTGAATTTTTAACAAAACAAGCCTTTTTAGAAAAGGTTTTTAATTTCGAAAAAAATAAAGAGTGGAAGTTTGAAGGTGATTTACCTTGTATTATTGATTTTTATGCAGATTGGTGTGGGCCTTGTAAAGCTGTTGCTCCAGTTTTAGAAGAATTAAGTAATGAATATGAAGGTAAAATAAATATTTTTAAAGTAGATACTGAAGCAGAACAAGAGTTAGCTGCAGCGTTTGGAATTAGAAGTATTCCTTCTATATTATTTGTACCAAAAGAGGGTGAACCTCAAATGGCGCAAGGAGCACTTCCAAAACATCAATTAGAACAAATTATTGGAGATGTATTAAAAGCTTCAAAATAATCCCAATAAACCCCAAAAGTAAAAAGCCGCATATTATGCGGCTTTTTTATTGACTATTTAGGATGTTAAATCAAGTTATTTTCAATTAAATACTCGCCAATTTGAATAGTATTTGTTGCTGCTCCTTTACGTAAGTTATCAGCAACAATCCATAAATTTAAAGTGTTTGGTTGCGATTCATCTCTTCTAATTCTACCCACAAAAACTTCATCTTTATTGTGTGCATAAAAAGGCATTGGGTACGTATTTGTATCTAAATTATCTTGTACAATAACACCAGGAGTTTTGTGTAATAGATTTCTAACTTCATTTAAATCGAAATCATTTTCAAATTGAACATTTACAGCTTCAGAATGCCCACCAGCAGTTGGAATACGAACTGCAGTTGCAGTTACCGAAAAAGATTCATCACCTAAAATTTTCTTAGGTTCTTTTACCAATTTCATTTCTTCTTTTGTGTAGCCATTTTCTAAAAATACATCACAATGTGGAATTGCATTTCTGTTGATTGGATAATGATATGCCATTTCACCTTTAATACCTTTTGTTTCATTTTCCAATTGTTGAACTGCTTTTATACCAGTTCCAGAAACTGATTGGTAGGTAGAAATTACTACACGTTTCATGGTATATTTTTTATGCAAAGGCGCTAAAGCCATGACTAATTGAATAGTTGAACAATTAGGATTTGCAATAATTTTATCTTCCTTAGTTAATACATCTCCATTAATTTCAGGCACTACTAATTTTTTTGTTGGATCCATTCTCCAAGCCGAAGAATTATCTACAACTGTACAACCAACTTCAGCAAATTTTGGGGCCCAAATTTCAGAAGTTGTTCCGCCTGCAGAAAACAACGCAATATCTGGATGCGCATCAACAGCATCTTGTAAGCCAATAACCGTGTGTTTTTTTCCTTTAAACTCTAATTGTTTACCGATAGATCTTTCTGAGGCTACCAACAATAATTCTGTAATTGGAAAATTTCGTTCTGCTAAAACCTGTAATAGTACATTTCCCACCATTCCGGTTGCACCTACAACTGCTACTTTCATTTTTCTATCTTTAAATTTCACTGCAAATTTTATAAAAAAAGACGATAAATCAACAATAATCAATAATAATTAACAAATAAATATTTTTTTGTTAAAAAGAGAGTTCACTTTAGTTATCAGTTTAAAATAAAACAAAATGCTATTTTTATAGAAAAAGGAATAATTTTTGATGCAAATAATAACATTTGCCTTAAAAAATCAACCATGAAAAAATTTATGCTATTTTTATTTTTTACACTTTCATCATTTTTAACGTTTTCACAATATATTGAGGGTAAAGTTGTAGATGCAACTACTAACAAACCTATTGAAGGAGTTCATGTGTTTATGAAAGGAATTAATAGAGGAACCTTAACAAACGAAAAAGGAAATTATTATTTAAAATTTCCATATAAAATGATTAAAAGTGATATTATTCGTTTTTCTCATATAGCATACGAAGAACTTGAAATTCCTTATGTTTCAAGCAATAAAAACTATAAAGTATACTTAAAAGGTGATTTAAAAAAGCTGAAAGAGGTTAAAATTTCAGGAAAAATAAATTTTAAAAAGATAATTTCTTATAAAAAATTGTCACCAATGAAAAATGGAGTACACTCATTTGGGTCTGTGTTAAATGACGGTAAAATTTATGTAATAGGTGGGGATGCTTCCTATAAACGGAATGATTTAAAAAAAATGTTGAGCTATGATGACCCGGATAAGCCTATCTCTGATTTTTTTAAAACAGGTAATATTTATTCAAAAGAAAGTTACAAAGGAGATTTTCAAGTGTATGATGTAGCGTCTGACACATGGTCAATTGATAAATTAAAATTTAAAAAGAGAGCCTATCATGCTATACATTTTTATAAGAATAACTTATATATTTTAGGAGGTAAAAATCTTTCGCCTAATGGTAAATTTGAATATTTAGATGATAAAATTGAAGTATATGATATTGAAAATAATACTATAAAAATTGATAATACTAATCCACATCAAACTGCTAGTTTTGCTTCATTCACCTATAAGGACAATATAATTGTAATGGGTGGATCTACTAAAATAAATAATTTTGGAGTAAAGCAATACTCTAATAAGATTCATTTTTATAATTTAAAAACGGGGAATTGGTTTCAATTAGGAAGTATGCCAATAGCTAAAGAGCCTTGTGGTGTTTTAATAGATGATAAAATTTATTTAATAGGAGGATTTAATAACAAACCATTATTGGCACTAGAATCTTTTGATTTGATTACGCAGAAATGGAAAAAAGAAGGAGAACTTTTTTATGGAGTTAGTAAACCTGCAATAACGCATAAAGAGAATATCATCTATTTTTTTAATGATGGGAAAATCAACACATATAATATAATAACAAAAGAATTGAACGAATATTTTATCGATTTATCTTTGGAAGCTTCAGAATTGTATTACGCTAATAATAAATTATATATACTTGGTGGTTTAAGATCAAATACCTATTCTCAATTTCCATCGAAAGGACTTTTTAGTATTGATATTAGCGAATTTAACAACACTAGAATTCATAATTCAAAAATACTTTAGGTTTTTAAAAGATAATAGATGTAAGTTTTTCTTTAGCATTGGCCTAAACAATTGACCATTTTAGTATAAAAATTTCTCAAATCAATAAATTCAGACTTCTAAATTTTTATAAAATTATGTGGATAATCTGGCATACGATTCTGAAAAGTTAAAATAGATTCTTTTTTAATCACACCATTATCAACATTAATAGCTTTTTGAATTGTAGGATTATTTATCCAACTTTTATGACCTTCTAAAATTATTGGTAAATAAAAAATTAGCGCTGCAGATATTGATCTTGAAGCACTTTCCCATAGGTAACTAGGAGTATGATCAACCGCATAATAGTCAATGTTATCTATATTCAGCATTGGTTTTTTAAAAGTTGTAGGTTTTGCAAAATAGAATCCCATACCTTCGTCGCAACTTACATCAATAATTAAACTTCCTGGTTTTAAACTATCTTTTTCTTCTTCTGTTACAAAATCGATAGGATTGTCAGTATCCTGATAGGTGCCATTAATAATAATTTCAGATTTACTAATTAAATCGGATAAAGGGCGAACTGTTCCATCATGTTCTATAGTTACCATTCTAGCCTCGCCATTATTACCTTCGCGGATACGAACATAATGTACAGCTAAAATTTCTTCACGTACTTCATGATCAGGTCTTTGAATACAAATTGTAATATCTGTAAAACCATGAGCTTTGAGTGCATAAATAGCACCACGACTAACGGCTCCAAATCCAAAAATAATTATTTTACGTTGGTTACCGTAATGACCATCAATACCTTTTAATTGTAATGCATGTATAACAGCACAATAGCCCGCCAATTCATTATTTTTATAAAATGTATGCCTACCTATATGACCATCTGGAGACCATACAAACATATCCTCAAAGGCTATTAGGGTTAATTTTCTATCAATAGCAGTTTGTGTAATGTCGCCTTGCTGTGCACAATGTGGATAACCCCAAATGAGTCCACCTTCACGTATTTCTTGTAAATCGGCTAATGTTGGTTTTGCAATGATAACTGAGCCAATTTCAGCTAATAAATCATGACGAGAAGCAACTCCTCCTGCTTGCGAAATAAAAAAATCGTCATCCAAACCAAAAGGTGCACCATATCCCTTTTCAAAAATTAATTGTTTCCGGATATCTTCTGGTAAACGAGATAGATGATCTGGATGAATTGGCACACGTTTTTCATCTACTTTTTTTGAAGTTCCAATAACTCCTAATGTTCGTTTTTTCATGAATTCTACTTTGTTAGTTTTGTTATAAAACAATTTAATGTCAACCTGATTATCTGTTATTCAAAGAGAAATCATTTGCAGAAGTAAAAAACTATATTATTTATAGTGGCAAAATGTAGTAATGACTGATTGAAATCAAAAATGGTATAAACCTTTTGTAAAGATACTCTATTTTTTTAAGAGATATTTGAATTTAAAAAGTGATGAAAATAGTTCATAAAAAACTAGTCTATAGGAATGGTTAAAAAAATTGCTAAATTAGGCAGATTAGAGAAAACCAATTAATTTACCTAGCTTAAACCAATTAAACATAGTTTTTAACGCCATTACACTATTGAAACACCAATAATTATAATAAAATATGTAATTTCGCCAAAAATCAAAAAAGGAATGACAACTACTGAAAAAATTGAGTTAATGGCTCCTGCCGGAAATTTTGAATCAATGCAAGCAGCTTTAGATAATGGTGCTGATTCTATATATTTTGGTGTGGAACAATTAAATATGCGAGCTAGAGCATCTATAAATTTTACGTTAGATGATTTACAGGAGATTTCAGATAGATGTAAAGCTAAAAATGTAAGAACATACCTTACGCTTAATACTATAATTTATGATCACGATTTAACTATTGTAAAAACATTACTTCAAAAGGCTAAAGACGCTAATATTACAGCAGTAATTGCAATGGATCAAGCAGTTATTGCTTCTGCGAAAGCTATTGGGATGGAAATACATATTTCCACCCAAATTAATATCACCAATATTGAAACTGTTAAGTTTTATGCCATGTTTGCTGATACCATGGTGTTAAGCAGAGAATTAAGTTTACGTCAAGTAAAGAAAATAACTGAACAAATTGAAAAAGAAAATATTTGTGGACCTTCAGGAAAATTAGTAGAAATTGAAATTTTTGGACATGGAGCTTTATGCATGGCTGTTTCAGGAAAATGTTATATGAGTTTGCACAATCATAACTCATCGGCAAATAGAGGTGCTTGTAAACAAAATTGCAGAAAAAAATATACGGTTATAGATCAGGAAACAGGTGTTGAAATGGAACTGGATAATGAATATATTATGTCTCCAAAAGATTTATGCACTATTGATTTTTTAGATGAAATAGTTGATGCCGGTGTAAAAGTTTTAAAAATTGAAGGAAGAGGTAGAGCGCCAGAATATGTAGCTAAAGTAATAAAATGTTACCGAGATGCTATTGATAGTATTGAAGTGGGAACTTATAGTAAAGAAAAAGTAATTAGTTGGATGCAAGAACTTGAAAAAGTATATAATCGTGGTTTTTGGAGTGGCTATTATTTAGGACAAAAATTAGGAGAATGGAGTAAAGGTTCAGGAAGTCATGCTACACAGAAAAAAGTTTATGTTGGTAAAGGAATGCACTATTTTCCAAAATCTAATATTGGAGAATTTAAAATAGAAGCTTATGATATTACTTTAGGCGATACTATTTTAATTACCGGTCCAACAACAGGTGCGCAAGAAATGGAAGTAAAAGAAATGTTTGTGAATGATGTCAAAGCAGAGAAAGGACAAAAAGGAGATTCTGTAACCATTCCATTAGAATTTAGAATTAGACCTTCAGATAAATTATATAAAATAGTTGAAAACAAAGTAGAAGCTTAAATGGTAATTATTACGTTACAAAGAGCCAAATGTATTGGTTGTAATTATTGTGTTGAATTAGCGCCTGCCCAGTTTCAAATGTCTAAAAAAGACGGCAAATCTGTATTACTTCATTCTAAAGAAAAAAAAGGCTTTTTTACTATTAAATCACCCGACGAAACTATTTTCAATTCGAGTATAAAAGCAAAAGAAGCTTGTCCAGTAAAAATTATTGATGTAAAGCAAACTTAAAAACAAGTTTTAAACGTTTTACAGTTAGTAATTTTAATTTATCTTTACAAATTAGTGAAGATTGTAAAATTGAATTTTCAATTTTACTTAACACCATAAAATTAGAAATATATGAGCTGTAATAGTTGCTCTTCAGATATAAATAGTGTACCAAAAGGTTGTAAAAGTAATGGAAGTTGTGCTACAGGAGACTGTGAAAAACTTACGGTATTTGACTGGCTTGGAAATATGTCGTTACCAACAGGTCAAGAACCTGTTAATGTAGTTGAAGTTCGTTTTAAAAATGGAAGAAAACATTTTTATAGAAATGAGGATAATTTACAAATTTCTATAGGGGATATTATTGCAGTTGAAGGAAATCCCGGACACGATATTGGTACCGTTTCTCTTACAGGTGAACTAATAAAAGTTCAATTAAAGAAAAAGAGAATTGAAATTGATAGTGAAGATATCAAAAAAATATACCGTAAAGCTACACAAAAAGACATTGATATTTGGACTGCAGCGCGTAATAAAGAATACGACACACAATATCGAGGTCGTGAAATTTTAGGAAGGCTAGGTTTAAAAATGAAACTCTCAGATATAGAGTATCAAGGAGATGGAAATAAAGCTACCTTTTATTATACGGCTGAAGAAAGAGTAGATTTTAGACAATTAATTAGGGATTTAGCAAGTGCTTTTAATATAAGAGTTGAAATGAAACAAGTTGGCTTGCGACAAGAAGCAGCTAGGCTTGGAGGAATTGGTTCTTGTGGTAGAGAATTATGTTGCTCTACTTGGCTAACTGATTTACGAAATGTTAATACATCTGCAGCTCGTTACCAACAACTATCTTTAAATCCGCAGAAATTAGCGGGTCAATGTGGAAAATTAAAGTGCTGTTTAAATTATGAATTAGATACTTACTTAGATGCATTATCTGGTTTTCCAAGGCAAGATATTATTTTAAAAACTGAAAAAGGAGATGCTACTTTTATTAAAATGGATATTTTCAAAGGCTTACTTTGGTACACCTACAAAGAAAATAGAGTAAAGTGGTATAAACTCACTTTAGAGCAGGTTAAAGAAATTATTAAATTGAATAAAGATAATGAAGTAGCACACTCTTTAGAAGAATATGAAGCTGATTTAATTGAGGTTGCAAAAGTAGCGTTTGAAGATGTTGTTGGGCAAGATAGTTTAACAAGGTTTGATGCTCCAAAACGTAAAAAGAAAAGGAACAATAGAAATAAATCTAAAAATTCAAAAAACCAACAAGCAACAACCCAAGTTCAACAAAAAAATAATAGAGCAAGAAAAAAACAGCAGCCAAATCAGCACAACGAAGCTCAACCACAACGAAAAATGAACCCAGATCAACAGAGTAAAAAACCGAATAGAAATAAAAAAAGAAGACCACCAAGAAAAAGTGCAAACGATACTAAAAACACATAAATACATATCCTTTTTTATAGGCACACTCTTATTATTTTCTTGTGATTCAAACATGATTTATGATCAATACAAGTCTATTGAAAATCATCAATGGGATTCAGAAAATAATATTTCTTTTATTGTAAGTAATTTAGATACTATTTCTACTAGAAATGTGTTTATTAATATTAGAAACAATAAAAACTACGAGTTTAGCTCGTTATTTTTAATTACTAAAATGGAATTCCCTAGCGGTTATAAAGTAGTTGATACTTTAGAATATGAAATGACCGATTCTTTTGGAAATTGGTTAGGTTCAGGTTTTACAGATATTAAAGAAAATAAATTATTTTATAAAGAAAATGTCATTTTTTCTGAAAAAGGAGCGTATAAATTTAATGTTCAACATGCAACAAGAAGCGTTCATGATATTGAAGGTAAAATACCTTTAAAAGGAATTACAGATGTTGGTTTAAGAATAGAAAAAGTTAAATAATGAAAAAAAAGACAACAATTAATAATCCGTTTTCTAAATATATAAAATGGTTTTGGATTACTATTTTAGGAGGAACTTCGGCAATAATATTGTTATTTTTATTAGCTTCTTGGGGCGTTTTTGGAGCATTACCTTCATTTGAAGAATTAGAAAACCCAGAACATAATTTAGCGACTGAAGTAATTTCAATTGATGGAAAAACTTTAGGAAAATATTTTAAAGAAAATAGAACTCCAGTAAAATATAAAGATTTACCAGAAAATTTATTAAAAGCCTTAGTTGCTACTGAAGATGAACGCTTTTATGAACATTCCGGAATCGATTTTAAATCAAGTGTTAGAGCTATTATTAAGCTTGGTAAAGGTGGTGGAGGTAGTACAATTACACAACAATTAGCAAAACAATTATTTCATGGTGAAGGGTCTAAAAATTTACCAGAAAGAATTCTACAAAAATTTAAAGAATACGTAATTGCTATTCAATTAGAACGTCAATATACCAAACAAGAAATTTTAACAATGTATTTAAATAAGTACGATTTTTTAAATTTAGCGGTTGGTATTCGATCAGCATCTCGCATTTATTTTGGTAAAGAACCTATTGATTTAACAGTTTCCGAATCTGCAATGTTAGTTGGGATGTTAAAAAATGCTTCCTATTTTAATCCACTTAGAAGACCAAAAAAAGTAAAAAATCGTAGAAATACGGTTTTGGGTCAAATGTTTAAAAATAAATTTATCACCAAAATAGAGAAAGACACCTTACAGAAAAGAGGCTTAGGTTTAGATATAAATAAGGAAACTCATAGTGATGGTTCTGCAACTTATTTTAGAGAATATTTACGTAATTTTATGAATACGTGGATTAAAAACAATCCAAAACCTGATGGAACAGAGTATAATTTACATCGTGATGGATTAAAAATTTATGTAACTATAGATTCACGTATGCAAAGTTATGCTGAAGATGCAATGAAAGAACATATGTCTAATCTACAACGAATATTTTTTAAAGAACAAAAAAGAAATAAAACAGCACCGTTTTACGATTTAGATAAAAAACAAATTGCAAGTACCATGAAACAAGCAATGAAACGTTCTAATCGGTGGAAACGAATGAAAAAGAATGGAGCTACTGAAAAACAAATTAAAGCTTCGTTTAAAGAGAAAACAGAGATGAAAATATTTTCATGGAAAGGAGATATTGATACAATTATGTCTCCAATAGATTCTATTCGTTATTACAAACATATTTTAAGGTCTGGGTTATTATCTATTGAGCCACAAACTGGTCATATAAAAGCTTGGGTTGGAGGTATAGATTACAAATATTTTCAATTTGATGCTGTAAAACAGCAAAAACGTCAAGTAGGTTCTACATTTAAGCCATTTGTGTACGCTACAGCTATCAATCAATTGAATTTATCACCTTGTGATAAATTTCCAAATACATTGTATACAATTCCAAAAGAAAAATATGGAATGCCAGAAGATTGGACTCCTAAAAATGCAGGAGAAAAATACGGAGGTGAATTAACTTTAAAGCAAGCATTAGCTGGTTCTGTAAACGTAATTACTGCAAAATTAATTGACATGGTAAACCCAAAAAACGTAGTGAGTTTAGCTAAAAGAGCTGGTATAAAAAGTGATATTCAAGCGGTTCCAGCAATAGCGTTAGGTTCGGTAGATTTATCATTGTATGAAATGGTTGGCGCTTACGCAACTTTTGCAAATAAAGGCTTACAAGTTGAACCAATGATGTTACTAAAAATAGAAGATAAAAACGGAACAGTTTTAGAACAGTTTATACCAAATTCTAAAGAAGTTTTAAGTGAAGAGTCGGCCTATGTTATTATTAATTTGTTAGAAGGTGTTACAGATGCAGGTTCTGGTATTCGTTTAAGAACCAAATGGGGATCATATCCCGACAATGTAGCTACAGGTTACCCTTATGAGTTTACAAACCCTATTGCTGGTAAAACAGGAACTACACAAAATCAGTCTGATGGTTGGTTTATGGGTATAGTTCCTAATTTAGCAACTGGAGTTTGGGTTGGAGCTGAAGATAGAGCAGTCCATTTTGCTGGAATTACTTATGGACAAGGAGCTTCTATGGCATTACCTATTTGGGCGTTATATTATAAAAAAATGTATGCAGATTCAACGTTAAATGTAAGTAAGGAAGAGTTTGAAAAACCTAAAAACTTAAGTATCAGAATAAATTGTGACGAAACGAATGAAGAGGGTGAAAAATTTGAAAATATTATAGAGGAAAATCCAGAATTTTAATAATAACAATGAGTGTAAAACCTTTTTGGAAGCCATCAAAAAAAATTATTGAACAAAGCAACATTTTTAAAATGATGCAAGCTAATGGTTTTGAAAATTATCAAGATTTTTGGAAATGGTCTGTTTCAAATAAAGAAGATTTTTGGGAAGCAACAGTTAATAATTTAGGAATTAAATTAACTAAAAAATACACTTCAATTTTAGATATTTCAAAAGGTGTTGAAAATTCTGAATGGTTAAAAAATGCGAAACTTAATATTGTAGATTCTTGTTTTCAGAATGAAGATGAAGCTACTGCAATTATTTTTCAAGAAGAAGGAAAATCAATTCAAAAAATTACTCAAAATGAGCTTTTAAAGTTAGTAAATCAAATTGCAAATGGTTTCGTTGAGTTAAGTTTAAAAAAAGGTGATAAAATTGCCATTGATATGCCAATGACTGTTGAAGCTGTTGCTATTTATTTAGCAGGAATAAAAGCCGGAATGCCAATTGTTACCATTGCAGATAGTTTTACACCAAACGAAATAGCAGTACGTTTAAAAATTACAGCACCAAAAGTAATTTTCACACAAGATGTTTTACAAAGAGCAGGTAAAGAATTACCACTTTTTCAAAAAGTTTGTGAAGCAAAAGCACCAAAAGTGGTGGTTTTAAAAGTTTCAAGTAAAAATATTTATTTAAGGGAAAATGATTTACTTTGGACTGATTTTTTAAGTTCAAAAACTGAATTTATAACAACAATTCAAAAGCCAGATGATATAATTACAATCCTATTTTCATCTGGGACAACGGGTGAACCAAAAGCAATTCCTTGGACACATACAACACCAATAAAAGGAGCAAGTGATGGTTACTATCACCAAGATATTCAAAAAAATGATGTGGTTTGTTGGCCAACCAATTTAGGTTGGATGATGGGACCGTGGTTAGTATTTACAGCCTTAATTAATAAAGCAAGCATTGCATTGTATTACGGTGCGCCAATGGGTGAAGGTTTTGGTGAGTTTGTGCAAAACGCAAAAGTTACGATGTTGGGTGTAATTCCAAGTTTCGTAAAACATTGGAAAACATCTAATTGTATGGAAAATTACAATTGGAACAATATAAAATGTTTTAGTTCAACAGGTGAAATTTCAAATCCTTCAGAAATGGAATATTTAATGCAACTAGCTAATAATAAACCAGTTATAGAATATTGTGGTGGCACTGAAATTGGTGGAGGTTACGTAACAAGCACTGTTGTACAACCAAATATTGCAAGTACATTTTCAAGTCAGGCATTGGGAGGTGAGTTTGTTTTGTTAGCTAAAAACAATCAAAAATCAACCATGGGAGAATTGTTTTTAATACCTCCAATTATGGGATTGTCTAATACGCTTTTAAATAGAAATCATTTTGATGTATATTATAAAGATACACCAACATATAAAGGGCAATTATTACGCCGTCATGGAGATGAATTACAACAATTAGAAAATGGTTATTACAAAGCTCAAGGAAGAGTTGATGATGCTATGAATTTAGGAGGAATTAAAGTAAGTTCAATTCAAATAGAAGCTATTTTAAATCGGTTAGAATTTATAAATGAAAGTGCAGCAATTGCGGTTTCACCAAAAAATGGAGGGCCAAGTTTATTGGTTGTTTATTATGTCGAAATTGCTTCAAATTTATCAAATGAAAACCGTTTAAATGAAGTAAGAACGGGTATTAGAAAACAATTAAATCCATTATTTAAAGTAACTGACTTGATAAAAATAAACACATTACCACGCACGGCTTCTAATAAAGTAATGCGTAGAAAATTAAGAGATTTATACGAAAACAAATGAAAATAATATCGTACAACGTAAACGGAATTAGAGCCGCTTTAAAAAAAGGATTTATAGCTTGGCTACAAGCTGCAAACCCAGATGTGGTTTGTATTCAGGAAACAAAAGCACATAAAGAACAACTAGATTTAAGCTTGTTTGAAGATGCTGGATACAAGTATCATTATTGGTTTTCCGCACAAAAAAAAGGCTACAGCAGTGTTGCAATTTTATCAAAAACTGAGCCTAAACACATTGAATATGGTACAGGAATTGAAACGATGGATTTTGAAGGTAGAAACCTTCGTGTAGATTTTGAAAATTTTTCTGTAATGAGTTTGTATTTACCTTCTGGAACAAATGATGCTCGTTTAAATTTTAAGCTAAATTATATGGCTGAATTTCAGGAATATGTGAATGATTTAAAGAAAGAAATTCCTAATATAATTATTTGTGGCGATTACAACATTTGTCATGAAGAAATTGATATTCATAACCCTAAAATGAAAGGTGTTTCAGGATTTTTACCTATTGAAAGAGAGTGGATTGGAAAATTTATAGATAGTGGTTTTATAGATTCGTTTAGATATTTAAATAAAGAACCACACCATTATTCTTGGTGGAGTTACAGAGCAAATGCCAGAAATAATAACAAAGGTTGGCGTATAGATTATAGTATGGTAAGTGAGCCAATGAGAGATAGAATTAAAAGAGCCTATATTTTGCCAGAAGCAAAACATTCGGATCATTGCCCTATTGTTGTAGAAATTGATTAATTTAAAAGAAAAACCAGTAGTATGTTTAAAAAAATAATAGTTTTAGTTGTTGCAATAGCTACATTAAGTTCATGTGTTTCTAAAAAGTTGTACCAAGAATTAGACCGTAAATACGAAAAGTTACAAGAATCAAATTCATCATTAATTCAAGAAAAAGATAATTTATTGGCTTCAAAAAAAGAGTTGGTGGCTAATTTAGAAAAACTTCAAAACCAGTATGATGAGTTATCAATTAAAAGAGAAATTTTAGATAATGAGTTTGTTTCACTTCAACATAAATATAAAAATTTAGATGAATCATACAACCTACTTTCAACACAAAGTTCAAAAAAATTAGCTGATGAGTCTAAAAAAAATCAAGAATTATTAGTACAACTAGAAGAGAAAGAACAAAACCTTGTTGCAGAAAGTACACGTTTAGAAAAACTTCAAAAAGAGTTAAATCAGCGTTCACAACAAATTACAGAACTTCAAACTTTAATTGATGCAAAAGAAGCTCAAATGCAACAATTAAAACAAGCAATTTCTAATGCTTTACATAATTTTGAAGGTAAAGGGTTAACTGTAGTTCATAAAAATGGAAAAATTTATGTTTCTATGGAAAATAAATTATTGTTTAACTCAGGAAGTTGGGCAGTTGGAACTGAAGGTAAAAAAGCAGTGGAACAATTAGCAGGTGTTCTATCTGAAAATAAAGATATTCAAGTATTAATTGAGGGTCATACGGACAATGATCCATACAAGGGAGAAACGTTATTAGATAATTGGGATTTGTCTGTAAAAAGAGCCACAGCTATTGTAAGAATTTTAAAGGGAAAAGGAGTGAACCCAACTCAAATAACAGCTGCAGGTAGAGGTGAATTTGTACCAGTTGACACTAATAAAACAAGTAAAGGAAAAGCAAAAAACAGAAGAATTGAAATTATTTTAGCACCTAATTTTGATGAAATTTCGAAACTTTTAAACGAATAGTAGTACATGAATAAATTACTAAATATTGTATTTTTATTAGTAGTTAGTTTCGGCTTTTCGCAAACGGAGGCAGATACGCTAAAACTTCAAAAAGTTGAAGACACTAAAGAATTGTTTTCAACTTCAGATACGTTATTTATAAAAAAATCAGATTCGTTAACATTAAAAATACACAAAGAAGCAACCTTAATTGATAGTTTGTGGCTAAATGAATTGATTAAATCGCCGTTGTATGACACTATTCAATATGTGTTAAGAGACGATGAAATTTTGGTAACTGATTTA
Organism: Lutibacter sp.; assembly: GCF_046055765.1. Classification (GTDB taxonomy): domain Bacteria; phylum Bacteroidota; class Bacteroidia; order Flavobacteriales; family Flavobacteriaceae; genus Lutibacter. The sequence continues at coordinate 76,597 of NZ_JASFZF010000015.1, forward strand.
GAAGAATTACCTACAGAGTTGTTAAAAGAACGATTGAAAGTTTTAGACAGCAAAACACCTTTTCATATTGAATACAACAAAAATTTAGAGCAAGTAATTAAAACTTATTTAAAACGAAGAAAATCATCATTTTCTAGCTTAATGGAAAAAGCACGTTATTATTTTCCAATGTTTGAAGAACAATTAGATAAATACGATATTCCTTTAGAAATGAAATATTTAGCTATTGTAGAATCGGCTTTAAAACCAAGAGCACGTTCGCGTGTTGGAGCAACTGGTTTATGGCAGTTTATGTACCAAACAGGAAAACAATTCGATTTAAATGTGAGTTCGTATGTTGATGAGCGTTCAGATCCTTACCGAGCAACTGAAGCTGCGTGCAAATATTTATCGAGTTTATATAAAATTTTTGGTGATTGGGATTTAGCGTTAGCAGCGTATAATTCAGGCCCAGGAAATGTAAGTAAAGCAATTAGACGTTCAGGAGGAAATAAAAATTATTGGAATATTCGACATAATTTACCACGAGAAACAGCGGGTTATGTTCCTGCATTTTATGCAACAATGTACATTTTTGAATATGCAAACGAGCACAATATAAAAGCAAAAGAAAGTACATTAATGTATTTTGAAACCGATACTGTTCAGGTGAAAAGACAATTAACTTTTGAACAAATTTATGAAACTTTAAATATTGATATTGAGGTACTTCAATACTTAAATCCACAATATAAGTTAGATATTATTCCTTATATAAAAGGAAAAAATTACACACTTTCTTTACCAGTAAAGGATGTTGGAAATTTTGTAAGTAATGAACAGCAAATTTATGCGTATGCAGCTGCGGAAGAAGCAAAACGAGAAAAACCGTTACCGAAGTATTTTGAAATGAATGACAGAATTCGTTATCGAGTTAAAAGTGGCGATTTTTTAGGTAAAATTGCTGAACGTTATGGAGTTTCAGTTTCAAAAATAAAGCGATGGAATAATATGAGAAGCACTCGTTTACGAATTGGACAACGGTTAACTATTTACCCTAGAAAACTAAATATTGTTTCTACTTCAAAAAAGATTAAAAAAACGACTAAAAAAGTACTGCCAAAAGGAGCGTTTAATACTTATATTGTTAAATCAGGAGATTCATTATGGTTAATTGCACAAAATTTTACAAATGTTTCTGTACAAGATATTAAAGATTGGAACAATATTTGGAGTGTTAAAAGTTTAAAACCAGGAACCAAATTAAAAATATTTAAAAAATAACATGAAAAATCTAGGAATTTTATTAGTTATAGTTTCTTTTTTAATTTCTTGCGATTCAGGAAATAATAAAAGAGTATTAAGTGGGGCAAACGGTAGAATTAACAATTTGCTTATTGTAATGAAAAATAGTGAATGGCAAGGTGAAATAGGAGATGAATTAAGAAAATTTATTGCAGAACCTGTTTTAGGATTACCTCAACCAGAAGCACAGTTTGAAGTTTCACAAGTGCCTTTAGAGAGCTTTGGAAGTATGTTTAAAGCAAGCAGAAGCATTTTAAATATTGGTATTGCTGATAAAAACTCTTTTACAATTGCTACGGATGTGTATGCAAGCCCTCAAAAAATAATTACTATTACAGGTGAAAACAAAGAAGAATTAATAAAGGAAATTCAAAAAAATAGTTCAGTAATTGTTTCTGAATTTAAAAAATCAGATTTAAGAGCAATAAGAAAAAAAATACTTAAAGAATATTGGAAGCCATCAACAATTGAAACATTTAAAAAACAAGGTTTCACGTTAAAAATCCCTAAAAATTATAGTAAAGTAGAAGATAATGGAAATTTTGTTTGGTATCGTTATCATTTATTTGGAGGAAATAGTATGGAGTTAATTTCTTATACAGTTCCAATTACCTCTGACGATGATGAAAACGGAAATAATATTGTAGCAATTAGAGATACTATGGGGAAAAAATATATTCCAGGTGAACTAGAAGGGTCCTATATGACTACCGAAGAAGCATATACACCTCATATTTTTGAAGTTAAATTAGATGGAAAAAAAGCCTTCGAAACTCGTGGTAAATGGGAAATAAAAGGAGTTTTTATGGCAGGACCTTTTTTAAGTTATACAGTTGTAGATAAACCAAATAATAGATTAGTTGTTGTAGAAGGGTTTACTTATGCACCATCTATTAACAAACGAGATTATATGTTTGAGTTGGAAGCTATTTTAAAAACCCTAAAGATTAATTAAAAGCGAACAATTACATAACCTTTTTTAGTTTTTCTATAATGTTTACCGTTCCACTTGTAATAACGGTGTCCTTTAATATAAACTACCTTGTGCGTTTTAGGTAATTTTTTTATAACCACAATTTTTGAAGGTGTTGTTCTAACAGTAGTTACACAAGAACTAAAGGAAATAGAAAATAGAAATAACAAGGTAAAATAAAAGAGTCTCATAACTAGTAAATTTAGATTTAGTTATAAGACTCTTCAACTTTATAAAGGTTTAATTTTACTTTTCCATTTTAGCCCAACTATCACGCAAAGGAACCGTTCTATTAAAAACTAAGTTATTTTCAGTAGTATCTTTATCTACGCAAAAATACCCTAAACGTTGAAATTGAAATCTCTCTAAAATTGTAGCAGTTTTTAAACTAGGCTCTACAAAAGCATTTATAACAGTTAAAGAATTTGGATTTATAAAGTCTTTAAAATCTTTGTCTTTATGCCCGTCAGGTGCTTCATCGGTAAATAAACGATCATAAACTCTAACTTCCGCTTTTAAAGCGTGTTTTACGGAAACCCAATGCAATGTTCCTTTTATTTTACGTTTGCTAGCTTCAGTTCCACTTCCACTTAAAGAATCTTCATCGTAAGTACAGTGAATTTCTGTAATAGTACCATTTTCATCTTTTACACAACTTTCAGCTTTAATAATATACGCATTTTTTAAACGCACCTCTTTTCCTAATTTTAAGCGAAAGAATTTTTTATTGGCTTCTTCTCTAAAATCTTCTTTTTCAATATAAATCTCACGAGAAAAAGGTACCGTTCTACTACCAAAACCTTCTTCATAATCGTTATAACTGGCATCTAAAAATTCCTCTTTTCCTTCAGGATAATTGGTAATTATTACTTTTACAGGATCTAAAACAGCTAATACTCTTGGTGCCGTTTTGTTTAAATCATCTTTTATACAATGTTCTAATAAAGCCACATCGGTTACGTTATCACGTTTAGAAATACCGGCAGTATCACTAAATGTTTTAATCGAGTTAGGAGTATAACCTCTTCGCCTTAAACCCGAAATTGTTGGCATACGAGGGTCGTCCCAACCACTTACAAGACCTTCTTCAACCAACTGGAGTAATTTACGTTTACTCATAACGGTATAACTTAAATTTCTACGAGCAAATTCGCGTTGTTTTGGACGTAATTTTGAGGCGTCATAAACTAGATTAACATACCAATCATATAAATCTCTATGACTTTTAAATTCCAAGGTACAAATAGAGTGTGAAATTTGTTCAAGATAATCACTTTCTCCGTGTGTCCAGTCGTACATTGGGTAAATACACCAATCGTTACCTGTTCTATGATGTGTTTTTTTAAGAATACGGTACATAATTGGGTCACGCATTTGCATATTTACGTGTTTCATATCAATTTTTGCACGCAACACATGCGAACCTTCTTTAAATTCCCTATTTTTCATTTTTAAGAAAAGTTCCAAATTTTCTTCAATACTTCTATCACGGTTTGGACTGTTAGTTCCAACTTCAGTAGGCGTACCTTTTTGTTTTGCCATTTCTTCTGAAGTTTGATTATCTACATACGCTTTACCTTCTTTTATAAGTTGTAAACTCCAATCATATAATTGTTGAAAGTAATTTGAGGAATATAATTCTTTATCCCATTTAAACCCTAACCAAGCAATATCTTGCTTTATTGCATCAACATATTCTTGTTCTTCTTTTGCTGGGTTTGTATCATCGAAACGTAAATTTACAGGTGCATTATACTTTAAACCTAGTCCAAAATTCAAACAAATAGAGGCCGCATGACCAATATGCAGGTATCCATTTGGTTCAGGAGGAAATCTAAAACGTAATTTTTCTTGAGGTAAACCGTTTGCTAAATCTTCTTCAATAATTTGCTCTAAAAAATTAAGCGACTTTTTTTCTTCATTCATAATACAAAAACTAATAAGTTGCAAAATTATCGATTTTTTTTGGCAATGCAACTATAAATATTTATTTGGGCGTTTCCTTTCAGGTCGGGCTATCGCTACTCGCTTTTTTTAGTTGAAAAAACTAAAAAAGAGCTCAAACACATCGCTCTATCCCTAACGCGTGATTATTGTTTAAATTTTTTTTAAAAGTTGAATTGAGCAACCGTCAAGATTTCTCAAAAAAACTTAAAATTGTAATAATCAACACAAAGTAATTATATTTCTTAAATCTTTCAATTTTTTAATCCGTAATCTCAAATCTAAACTCTAAATTTGTAATTCGAAATCAGCACTTAAAATGGGAACAATTAAAATAAAAAATATTCGCATATACGCATACCACGGATGCTTAATTGAAGAAGGAAAAATAGGCTCAGATTATCGTGTAGACGTATCTGTAAAAGCAAATTTATCTAAATCTTCAAAAACCGACAACCTTTCAGATACTGTTGATTATGTGTATTTAAACAAAATAGTAAAAGAAGAAATGGCTATTCGTTCTCAGCTATTAGAAGAAGTTGCAAAACGAATATTGGATAGAATTTTAAATGAAATTTCTATAGTAAAAAAGGCGAAAGTAGCAGTGTCAAAATTAAATCCGCCAATAGGAGGAAATGTAGCAATGGTAACTATAGAAATGTCTAAAAAAAGAAGATAATTTTATGTATAATTGAACATTTAAACAATTATCACAAAAAATCTTGCGAATAAATTAAAAATACTTAAATTTGCAATCCAAATAAGGCGTCGTGGCCGAGTGGCTAGGCTGGGCTCTGCAAAAGCTCCTACAGCGGTTCGAATCCGCTCGATGCCTCAACAAAAACCTAAGCTGTAGCTTAGGTTTTTTGCTTTTCTTTAACATTTTCTTAAGTATAATTTCATGTATATTTGTACATATAAGATTATTGAATGAGAATATACCCAATTGAAACAGGGAATTTTAAGTTAGATGGTGGCGCTATGTTTGGTGTAGTTCCTAAAGTTTTATGGCAACGAACAAACCCAGCCGATAACAATAATTTAATTGATATGAGTCTTAGAACCATGCTTATTGAAGATGGTGACCGACTTATTTTAATTGATACTGGAGTAGGAAATAAACAGTCCGATAAGTTTTTTGGTTATTATTACATGTTTGGAGATTTCTCTTTAGATACTTCATTAGCAAAACATGGTTTTCATAGAGATGATATTACCGATATTTTTCTTACACATTTACATTTTGACCATTGCGGAGGGAGTATTCAATGGAATAAAGACCGAACAGGTTATGAACCCGCCTTTAAAAACGCTAAATTTTGGAGTAATAAAAACCATTGGCAATGGGCTGTAGAACCAAATGTTAGAGAAAAAGCTTCATTTTTAAAAGAAAATATCCATCCAATAGAAGCAAGCGGACAATTAAATTTTGTTCACTTACCTAAAGGAGATTTTCTTCAAAATTCAGAAGTAGGTTTTGATATTTTATTTGCGGATGGACATACCGAAAAACAAATGATTCCACATATTCAATATAAAGAAAAAATAATTGTATTTGTAGCAGATTTATTGCCAACAGTTGGTCATATCCCTTTACCTTATGTTATGGGCTACGATACACGCCCGTTATTAACCATGAATGAAAAACAAATATTTTTAAATAAGGCAGCAGATAATAATTATCTATTATTTTTTGAACACGATGCAACCAATGAGTTATGCACTGTAAAACACACCGAAAAAGGAGTGCGATTAAACCAAACATATAAATTTAACGAAGTATTTAATTAAAATAAGTAATAATGAGAATAGTAAAATCAATTTATGTAGTAGCATTATCTGCTATTACTTTAGCAAGTTGTAGTTCTGTTAAAAATTTAGCAGTACCAACTATGAATACAACGGTATCAATAGCAGCAAAAAAAGGAGCAATAGGAGAAGAAGAATTTAACCATTGGGCACATGCAGATTTAGCAACAGACACTATTCCGGGTATGAGTTTAGATAAAGCTTATAAATTTTTAGAAGGAAAAAAAGGAGTGACAGTAATAGTTGGAGTTATAGATTCAGGTATTGATATCAATCACGAAGATTTAAAAGATAATATTTGGACTAACCCTAAAGAAATTGCAGGTAATGGAATTGATGATGATAAAAATGGGTATGTAGATGATATTCATGGTTGGAACTTCTTAGGAGGAAACGGTGTTGGAGCTCCAGAGCAATTAGAAATTACACGTTTGTATGCAAAGTATAAAAATCGTTTTGAAGGTAAAACTGCCGAAACAATTAGTGAAGATCAAAAAGCTGATTTTGAAAAGTATCAAGAATACTTAAAAGCGTATGAAGCGAAATCTTCTCGTCATTTTAAAACAATGGAAAGATTAGCACAAATTGAAGCTAATTTTGCTGCAGTAAAAACCTTTTTAGGAAAAGATAGCTTTACACTTGAAGATTTACAAGCTGTAAAAACAGAAGACCAAAAATTACAAGCTCAAATAGGAGATGTTTTAGGTTTGTTTGGAAGAGGTTTAGATGAAAAAGCATTTACGGAATATTATGAAGGTCAAAAGAAAAACAAAAGTTATGATTTAACTTTTGATGGAAGAGCAATTGTTGGTGATAACCCAGAAGATATAACGAATACCAATTATGGAAATGGAAACGTAATCGGCTCTACAGAAAGTGAATCACATGGGACACATGTTTCAGGAATAATTTTAGCAACTCGTAACAATGGTATTGGTTTAAACGGTGTTGCAACAAATGCAAAATTAATGGCAGTTAGAACTGTTCCTGATGGTGATGAGCGTGATAAAGATGTAGCATTAGCAATTAGATATGCTGTTGATAATGGAGCAAAAGTTTTAAATATGAGTTTTGGAAAAAATTGGTCACCAAATTCTGAATGGGTATTTGATGCTATTAAATATGCCGAAAAACATGACGTATTATTAGTGCATGCAGCAGGAAACGATAATAAAGATATTGATGTAAAACACAATTGGCCAAATGATTCAGCTGATAAAGTAACTGAATTTGCAGACAATATGATTACAATTGGAGCTATGAGTTCTAATTATGATGAAAATTTACCAGCTACATTTTCAAACTTTGGAAAGTTAAATGTAGATGTTTTTGCACCTGGAGTACAAATTTATTCTACAATACCAAATAACAAGTATGCAAAATATAGCGGAACATCAATGGCTTCTCCAGAAGTAGCAGGTGTTGCTGCTTTAGTAAGATCGTACTACCCACAATTATCTGCAAGTCAGGTGAAACATATTATTATGAATTCTGGAACTAAATTAGATATAGATGTAGTACTACCTGGATCTAAATCAAAAGAAAACCCTGATGGTAAGAAAGTGAAATTTTCTGAATTATCAATTTCAGGAAAAGTAGCAAATGCTTACAATGCATTAGTTTTAGCTGATAAAATGGTACATAAAAGATAACAAACTATAATATTTTGTTAAAAAAGCACATTCTGTAACGAGTGTGCTTTTTTGTTTACTAAGGTTATGATTATATTGCAGAAAAAGAAATAATTTAAACATGAAAAAACTACTAACATTATTTATAATTTTTACAACAATTATTGTTGCAGCTCAAAATAACACTTCATATTGGCAACAACATGTAGACTATAAAATGGATGTTGATTTTGATGTGAATAATTACCAATATAAAGGAATTCAGCAATTAGTGTACACAAATAATTCTCCTGATGTTTTAAATAATGTGTACTATCATTTATATTTCAACGCGTTTCAACCAAATAGCGAAATGGATGCAAGGCTACAAGCAATAGTAGATCCAGATGGTAGAATGGTAAATAATCTTGGAACGAAAGAAAATCCTAAATATGAAAGTAGAATTGCTAAATTAAAACCAAATGAAATAGGCTTTTTAAAAGTACTTTCATTAAAACAAAACGGAGAAGAACTAAAATATTCTACAGATGGAACTATTTTAGAAGTAAAGTTAAATTCACCTCTTCAACCAGGTGAAAAAGTTACATTTAATATGGTTTTTGAAGGTCAATTACCTGTACATATTAGAAGAGCAGGTAGAAATAATGAAGATGGTGTTGCACTCTCCATGGCGCAATGGTACCCTAAAATGGCTGAATACGATTTTGAAGGTTGGCATGCAGATCCATACATAGCTAGAGAGTTTTATGGTGTTTTTGGAAATTTTGATGTAACGCTTCATATTGATAGAAATTATACAGTTGGAGGGACTGGAATACTTCAAAACCCACAAGAAATTGGCCATGGTTATGAAGATAAAAATTTAGCGATGAATGTTAGTAATTCCAAAAAATTATCGTGGCATTTTTTAGCTGAAAATGTTCATGACTTTACTTGGGCTGCAGATCCAAATTATACACATGATAAATTAATAACCTCAAGTGGAACTGAGCTTCATTTTTTATATAAAAATACTTTAGAGTATTCAAAAGCTTGGAAAGAAATTCAGCCATTAACAGAAAAAGCATTAAATTATTATAACGAAAACATTGGCCAATACCCTTGGAAACAATATTCTGTAATTCAAGGTGGAGATGGCGGTATGGAATATGCAATGTGTACATTTATTGCAGGCGGAAAATCATTGAATGAAATTGCTGGAACTGTTTTTCACGAATTTGCACACACATGGTTTCATACTATTTTAGCAACAAATGAAAGTAAGCATTCTTGGATGGATGAAGGTTTTACGACATACATTTCATCTTTAGCTTCAAATAAAATTTTAAGAGGAGGTGATGGTAAACCTTCATCAAGAAATTATAGAGGTTATTTTTATTTAGTTAATAATGGCTTAGACGAACCTTTAACTACTCATGCCGATAGGTTTAATACAAATATGGCTTTTAGCGTAGGAAGTTATACAAAAGGAAGCATGTTTCTTACACAATTGAATTATATTATGGGTGAAGAAAATGTAAAACAACTACTAAAAAAGTATTTTAACAATTTTAAATTTAAGCACCCAACACCTAATGACGCTAAAAGAGTTGCAGAAAAAGTATCTAGACTTCAATTAGATTGGTTTTTAAATGAATGGATTGAAACTACACATACCATAGATTACGCAGTTGCAAAAGTTGAAGAAAAAAGTATTACGTTAGCTCGTGTAGGGCAAATGCCAATGCCAATTGATTTAACAGTAACTTATACTGATGGAACTTCAGAAAATTTCAACATTCCATTACGTATGATGCGAGGTAATAAACCAACAACTGCTACAGTAATAAAAGACTGGACTTGGGCACATCCAACGTATACATTTTTAGTAAGCAAAGAAATTAAATCTGTTGTAATTGACCCTTTGGAAATGATGGCTGATATTAATAAAACGAACAATACATTTGAAAAGGAATAAATTTTTTTAATATCGTCATTCTGAACTTGTTTCAGAATCTTATAAAGTCGATTTCCAATCTATTCCATTAATCTAAAATAACCTTAGATTGATTTAATTTATTGTGAATACTAATATTTTGTAATAATATACTTTCTTAAATTAGAAGTTAAAATATTTTTTAATTCACGGTCATTTCCTTCAGAAGTTTCTATAAAAACAAATCCAAAAATAGGATATTCTTTCATTGCTACTTTTCTTAAACGCAGTGGTTTTTCAAAATCGTTCAACAATAAATCATAATCAAACGATTTTATGTTATCTTGTGATATTCCAGAAGTATTATCTAACAAAATGAGACTGTATTTTTCATCAGCTTTATCTTTAAATATTTCTTCCCAGTTTGGTTTTATTCCATTAAAAAAATACTCGTAAGAATTAATACCATAAGCATACCAAGTCATATCTCCTGTGGTACACCAACCACCAAAACGCATAGGGTTTACTTCTATAGGAATGATGGTTCCGTTCGCATCAATTCTTACCTCAATATGAATTGGGAAATTCTTCAAATTTGCTTTTTCTCCAATGATATTTACTAAACGTTGAATAGTATGAAGGTTAGAAGTAATAATTTCTTTTGAAGTAGAATATACACGATCACTTACATCTTTTCCTGAAGAAAAAATATGATGCATTATATTGAGTATTACTGCTTCACCTTTATTGTTATAATAGCAATCTATTGCATATTCTTCACCTTCAATACATTCTTCAATAATAAAATAGTTGGCATCTAAAACTTCAGTTGGGTAAAAACCCTTAATATGGTTGATGTCTTTTTTTATTTCAGCTAAAACATCTTTCCATTCAGAAGGCTCGTCAACTTTATGAACTCCTAAACTGAAAAAGCCAATTGCAGGTTTAATAATAAAAGGAAATTGTAAATTTACAATTTCTAAGTGGTCTAATTCTTCAAATTTCACCCCTTTAAAAAAGTAATTTGGGTAGGTTTCTTTTAATAATTCACGAAGTCTAATTTTATTTTTAAAAATATTAATTTGGTTTGGAAGTTGTGTTGTGTTTAAATGTTGTTCAACCCAACTAATACTATTTTCTGAATTTGAATAAATAGGCTGATTTGGGTTTTTTAGAATACTATTTTTTGCATTAATTTCAGAAATCCAGTTAAGAGAACTATCGGCAATTAATTCTTCAGCTTCTTTTGTTGCAATAATTTGAAAGTTATTTTCTTTAATAGTTTTTATCAGAAAATCTGAGACGTAGGGTTTATCAATTAAAATCATTTTTTTTTGATGAATTTTATAATTATTTTAAAGGTAATTAAGGAACATTTGTACCTGTAGATGCTGTGTAAATTTTAAACCATTGTTCTAAGCTTAAATCAAATTTTGTTGCTTCTATGGCATTTTTTATTCGCTCAATTTTTTGGGTTCCAACAATAGGAATTATACCAACAGGGTGTTTTAATAACCAAGCGTAAATTAGTTTATCAATACTATTGATATTTAATTCTTCAGCAATTTTAGTAAGCATTTTAAAAATTCGATACTCTTTTTCGTTTGTTGGTTTTAATAATTGTCCTCCAGCCAATGGTGACCAAGCCATTGGTTGTATTTTTTTTTCTAAAAAATAATCAATGTTCCCATTGTTAAAATGTTCTAAACAGAGAGGTGATATCTCCACCTGATTTGTCACTAATTCCTCATCTGTATAAGTATTTAAAGTTTCGAATTGCTGTGGATTAAAATTTGAAACACCAAAGTGAAGTACTTTGCCACTTTTTTTCAAATCTGAAAATGCTTTTGCCACTTCTTCAGGATTAAAAAATGGAGAAGGTCTATGCAACAACAATAAATCAATATAATCTGTTTGGAAGTTTTTTAAAGAATTTTCAACAGAAGAAATGATATGATTAAAACTATAATCGTAATGATTAAGCGTTCTTGATGGATATTTATCTGATTGTAATTTGATACCGCATTTTGTAATAAGTTGAATTTTTTTTCTTAACTCAGGTTTTAAAGATAGCGCATCACCAAACAATTTTTCACAGCTATAATTTCCATAAATATCTGCATGGTCAAAGGTAGTTACACCTAGTTCCATACATTGTTGCGTAAGTTTTAGAAGTTCTTTTTTGTTTAAATTCCAATCATTAAGTCTCCAATGTCCATGAACAATTCTGGAAATTTCAAAATTGGGAGTTCGTTTTAGGCTTTTCATTGTAAAAAATTTAATTAATAACCTTTTTTTGAGCGATTATAAAATTACTTAATTTTAGGGTTATAGAAGTTTTAAGTTTTCACTTTTTATTCATTTTTAAAACCTAAAATCCTCAAAGATTATTTTTCCTCTATTCAATAATATTTGATACGGTTTTTTTCGAGGTAGTTTAACTAAAAATATTCATAAAAGCACCTCATCAAATGAATACATTTTTTACTCGCCCAACTTCTCCAGTTACTAATTGTACTTTTATTCCGTGAGGATGGCTTGAAGATTTTGTTAAAATTCTTTTAACAATACCTTCTGTGAGTTCACCAATTCTTTGATGGTGTTTTTGAACAATTTCAACAGTACTATTTAGTTTGATGTTTTTTCTACTTTTTCCATCTATTTTTCTTTCCTTCATTGTTTATTCTTTAGATTTAATTGATTTTACGAAAATAGAAAAAGTTAAATTTAGTAGGAGAAAAAACCAAAATAAATAAAAAGACATCCAAAAAGAATAATAAACACGGTTAAAAAATTAATAAACCCTTTAGATTTAAACAAATATTTAAAACGATTAAAACTCTTTGGAAATACTAAAAGAAGGATTCCTTTAAATAAAGCAATCCAACCAATAACGGTAATTAAAACAGTCCAATTATCACTCCAAATAGTATGATATTCAAGAATTAATAATCCAAAAACAACTGCTAAAATTCCACCAATAATTAAATAAGTAGTACTCTCTAATAAATATTCAAAAGCTTTTGAATAGTACTCTTTATTAAATAACATTCAATTCCAAATGAGAGGTAAACAACACCAATAATTTTTGCAATAAAAATAGCTATTTCCATACTATTATTTTTAATAGTGTATAGTAAAGGTAAAATTTAAAAAATTGATTTAATGATAAATAGCTATTTTTAATTGAGATAAGATTACTTAATTGTAGCAATACCCCAATAATTAAAACTTGCAGGTTTCCAACCGGGAAGATACATGGTTTCTAGGGTTTGAATTGTAAAGCCATTTGCTTTTATTATAGTAGGAATATCTCTATTTAAATTGCATCCACCACCAATTCGTTTCCAAAATGGATTTATGAGGGCTTGATATTTTTGTACGAAATCATCAGGTGCTTTTCCATGTTCGCAAAATAGTAACTTACCAGTTGGTTTTAAAACTCGCTTTATTTCTGAAAAAGCACTATGTAAATTAGGAATTGTACATAGCGTATAAGTAATTATAATAGAATCAAAACTGTCTGAAGTTAAAGGTAAATTTTCAGCTTCAGCAACAATAAACTGAAAATCAAAGGGTAGTTTTTGTGTATTTACTTTATTTCTTAGCCATAATTCTTTTGAAGGATCTATGGCGGTTAATTTTTTAATATTTTTAGAATAATAAGGTAAGTTTAAACCAGAACCTATACCAATTTCCAATACATTTCCGCTCGCCAAAGGAATTATTTTTTCGCGTTGCTTCATACTTGGTTTTTGACTACAAGCCCAATTAATTGCCTTAGGAAGAATGTATTTGTTGTAAAGGTTCATATATTATGAAACATTGATATTTTGTAAAAGTACAAGATTTTAAATTAGTAATTATACCTTAAAAACTATAAAATATAATTTTACATTTTATAGAAAATATTACATAAATGGTAATAAAATAATGATAAATAGTTGTAAAATGATAATAAATGGTATTTAGACTTGTTTTGTAACTATTTGTGTTGTAGCTTTATAACTTCAAATAAAATTAACAAATCTATAAATTCTTTTAATATGAAAACGGAATCATTTTTAGGAAATTATTACCCAAAAGTAGTATCAAGAGTAGCGAAAAGGAACTATAATACGTATGTAACACATTACAAATCTAGAAATTTAACACCTATGTCTTTAGAAGAATTTTTAAAGAATTATGCAAGCTAATAGTTTTATGCCTAATTTAAATTCACCTAATTTAAAATGTTTTTGACACGCCCTATTTCGCCTACTTCTAATTGTACTTTTATTCCGTGAGGATGATTAGAAGATTTAGTAAGCAATCTTTTTATAATTATTTCAGTTAATTCTCCGATTTTTTGATGCAGTTTTTTTGTAATTTAAGCAGTAAAACCAATTAAATTTTTAAGTAATCAGAACAAATTTTTCTCATTGCTGTATTTGCAGAATTAAAAGCCCATACAATAGAACCTCCTTTTTTACCAGCACTTAAATCACCTAATAAAAACATTCCAGGCACATTAGTTTCATAGTCTTCTTTTAAAATAGGATTAGGACCATTAAATTTAATTCCAATTGTTTTTAAAAAGTTTTCAGGAGTTGATCCTCCAAGCGCATATACAATATAATCAAATACCATATCGGAATAGTGTTTTTCTTCAAAATGAACTTTTGGTTTACCGTTAGCATCACTTAACATTTCTATATTAGAGTCAAACATTAATGTTGTTTTTTGAGTACCTGCCAATGTAAGTAAACAATCTCTGTTAATGTTATTCATTCTATAAATAGTTTTATTTCTGTAACTTAATGTTACTTGGTTATTTTCACTATTTTCTGATAAAAATTGGCAATATTCAGAAGCCGAATCACCACCCCCAACAACCAATATCTTTGAGTTTTTAATTTTAATTGAAGTTAGATCAAAAAGCACTCTTTTTTTTATAGTAGGGATAATTTTATAGGAAGGTTTATTAGGTTTTCCTAAAATACCAACCGCAATTGCGATAGTTTTTGAAGTATATTCACCTTTATCTGTTATAATAGTAAATTTTTGTTCATCATTAGACTTAATTATTTTACTAACAGTTTCGTTATAATTAACATCCAATTCATACTTATTAATTGTTTTATCTAAATATGAAATAGTTTCATGTTTTAATGAATCAACTAAACACATTACACCTGTACAAACTGGTGTAAAACCCTTAAAATTAGCTGTCACCATTTTATTTTCTGGATAGTATTTTTTTATGGTAAATGAATGTTCATTTGCTTTTTCTAAAATTAATACTTTATTTGAAGGAATTCCAAATGTTCTGGCTTCAACAGCCATACTGATACCTCCGGGGCCGGCACCAACAACAACTATTTCGTACATAATTACTTATTTATAAGGTTAATTAAAAGTGAAAAAATTAGACCTAAAGAAGGTGTTTTTGAATTCATTTTTGAAATTCCATTAAATAATTTATTCTTTTTTTTATAACTTTTGTACTATTTTTTAAGTTCTGATATTTATTTTTACTCATCTGTTAATTTTATCTTTCCTCTCGGAAACTGTTCATACCATAAGTTTTCGACTCTTTTCTCCAATGATGTAATACTCAATAACTATACTACTTGTAAATACACGATATTTAGAAGTAGGTTTCATTATAATAAACCATCTAAATGTGTTTTCCCCTATACATGATATAGAGATTTTATAAAAAATTACAACCAGTAACTTCTCTTAACTAGTGAATTTTATAAAAAACTTTAGACAATGCATTTTTGAAAAAAATGTTCACTCAAACATAATAAAATATAACAATTTGATATTTAGTAGTTTACTTTTAAGGGAAAAGAGAAAATGAAAACTTCTTTTATTCTACTTGCTCAATTACATGATTAAAAATTTGATTTTCTTTAGGAATAAAGCCTTTTAAAATAAGTACAATACCAAAAATCATTAATAAAATACCCATTGCGCGTTTTATTTTATAAGCAATGTTAGGGGTTAATTTCTTTTTAAGTTGTTTGGCTAACAATATTTTACCAATATCAGTTATTAAATAGCTAATTATAATAATAGTAAAATAATTGAATATTTTTGAAGCATCCATTTGTAAATTTGAACCTACAATTACAATCATTCCTAACCAAAATGCCAACACTCCAATATTAATGAAGTTTAGTAAAAAACCCTTAAAAAATAACTTTATATAATTCGATTTTTCGGGTAAAACAAAAGTAGTTTCGTCTATATTTTTTTGACCTTTATCCAAATAGGTAATAATTCCGTAGACTAATAAAATTAAACCTCCAATATAAAATAATCGAGGATCATCTTTAATTTTTTCTAACAAACTTTTACTTCCATAATAGGCCATCAAAATAAATGAAATATCACCACAAATTACACCAATATCAAAAACAAAAGCAGCTCTAAAACCTTTTAAAATACTTGTTTTAATTAACATAAAAAATACAGGGCCAATCATAAAGGCTAAGAAAAACCCAATAAGAATCGCATCTTTTATTTCGCTGAAAGTCATAAATTAATTAAATAAGAATGTGAAAATACTATAATTATTAAACATCATCATAATCTACTGTTATTTTTTGTGTAGTTGGGTGAGCTTGACAAGTTAAAATTAATCCTTGTTTTAATTCCTCTTCAGATAAAATAGTATTTTTATTCATTACGGCATTACCTTCAGTAACTTTTGCAATACAACTACTACAAATTCCACCTTGACAGGAATACGGCGCATCTAATCCTTCTTTTAAAGCAGCAGTTAAAATAGTTGTTTTTGAATCCATTTCAAACGAGTTTTCGTCGTCGTCTAAAAGCACTGTTATTTCACTAATTCCTTCAAAGTTTTGAATTATTTTTTCTTTGGAAGAAATAGGAGTTGAAAATAACTCAAAATGAATATTTTTTTCAGCCAAACCATTTTCAATTAATGTTTCTTTTGCTGAAGCTATCATACTTTCAGGTCCACATAAAAAAGCAGTATTAAAAAGTATATCTTTAAATTTATTTTTAATTACATAATTAATATTTCCTTTGTCTATTCTACCAAATAAAGCATCTTTTTTTTGCTCTCTACTAAATATATATTGAATATTAAATTGAAGTTGAAACTCGGTTTTTAAATTATCTATTTCATTTTTAAAGATAGTATCAACTTCAGTTTTATTACCATAAATAAGCGTGAAAGTACTTTTAGGCTCTTCAATTAAGGTATCTTTTATCATTGCTATAACTGGAGTAATTCCACTTCCGGCAGCAATTCCTAAATAATTATTTTTATTATTTGAAGAAGTTTCTAAAATAAATTTTCCTTCAGGTTTTGAAACTTCTAACATAGCACCTTCTTTTAAAACAGTGGTTGCAAAAACTGAAAAAGTTCCATTATCAACAGCTTTTATAGCAATTCGTAGTTCTCCACAATTTGGTGCTGAACAGATTGAATATGCTCTACGAATTTCTTCACCAGCAATTGTTGTTTTAACGGGAATATATTGTCCAGCAATAAATTTAAACTCATTAGTAAGTTCAGTTGGAATATCAAAAACAATAGAAACAGCATCAGCAGTTTCCTTTTTTAGTTCTTTTATGGTAAGCGAATGAAATTTTGACATTTTAATTTTTTTGAACTACAAAAGTAATTAAACTAAATACAACTTTTTGTTAAAAAGAATACCTAAGAATATAATGCATAAGTAAATTATGTATATATTTGAATAATTACTAGTTATAAAAATGGGAAATCAAAAATTATATAAAGGTTCATTACAAACTATTATTTTAAAATTGTTAGCACAAAATGATAAAATGTATGGTTATGAAATTACCCAAAAAGTGAAAGCACTCACCAAAGGAGAATTAAATATTACCGAAGGTGCTTTATACCCTGCATTGCATAAATTAGAAGCAAAAGGAATGTTGGATGTTGAAGTTGCTAAAGTTGATAACCGTTTGCGGAAATATTATAAATTAACTGAAAACGGCACCAAAGAAACCGTAAATCGTTTAGCTGAACTAGAAGAGTTTATAAAAACAATGCAAACTATTGTAAATCCTAAGTTTGCTTAAATTATGAAACTTACTCTTCAACAAATACAACAACTTTACAAATTTACACGTCAACATTATGTAGAGCATTACGATTTACAAACCGAATTGGTAGATCATTTAGCAAATGATATTGAACAAATTTGGAAACAACAACCTACTCTATCTTTTGAGCAAGCCAAAACTATTTCCTTTAAAAAATTTGGTGTTTTTGGTTTTATGGATGTAGTTGGTGAACGTCAAAAAGCCATGGGTAAAAAGTATTGGAAAATAATAGGAAGGTTTATTAAAGAATGGTTTCAATTGCCAAAAATAATACTAACTGCATTATTGTTTTTATCGTTTTATCCGATTTGTAAAACCGCCGCTGCAAACACTTTTTTGCTAGCAATTTTAATTATTTTTTCAATCTATGCATTGTATAAATCCTTTTTTTTAAATAAAATATTAAAAAGAAATTTTAAACAAAATGATAAAAAATGGTTGTTAGAAGAAATGATTTTTAAAACTGGAATGGGATCTTTTATGGCAATTCCTGTCAATTTTTTAAATTTCATGCATTTTTTCCACAAAGGGAATCAAATTTACTCCAACATAGAAGCTTTAATCTATGCTATATTGTTTACAATTCTAGTTATTCTATTTTATATTGTTTTAGAAGTGTTACCCAAAAAAGCAGAAGAATTATTATCAGAAAACTATCCTGAATATAAATTGATACAATTATAATTGCCATGATGATAAATAGTATTATTAGTTAATTTTAAAATACTAATCTATCCTAAAAATGTATATTTGTATGCTCGTCATTCTCAACTTGTTTCAGAATCTCATAATAATTGTAAATTAACATGATAAAGAGTACCCTTGAAATAAATTTAAGGTGATGTGTTAACTATATAACTAAAAAACGGATATACATTAAACTACTATTAAACACTTAAAAAAATGAAAAAAAATTCAGTAATCTTAATCCTTATTTTTATGATAGGAATTTTAGCTACTTCATGTGAAAAAATGAAAAAGCAACAACCAAAAAAAGAAACTACAACCATGCATAATCATGATCAAATGATGATGCATAATATGAAGTTTGAAAAAGATAATCGTATTGCACTTAATATGTCTCCACAAAAAGCGAAACATCAGTTAATGAATATGAGAAGTCATGTAGAAGCTGTGCAATCCATAATAGATTATTTATCTAAAGACCAATATGAAAAGGCTTCAGAATTAGCATCCTCTAAATTAGGTTTAACGGATGATATGAAAATGATGTGTTCTTCATTTAATAACCAAAAATTTGAACAATTAGGATTAGGATTTCATAATAAT
>NZ_JASFZF010000016.1:0-6896 GCF_046055765.1 Lutibacter sp.
CGTTTACCGGGCTATTCATTATCTTTTTCCTTATAATTCACCTTATTGGGAATCTTATTTTAATTATTCCAAACTCATTTTTTCCAATAGAATTTTGGAATAATGTTGCAAATACACATGATATGTATAATGCCTATTCTCACTTCTTAGTGCATTTTTGGCCAGTAACAATTGTTGCATATATTCTATACGCAGCTATCATAATTCATGTGATTGATGCCTTATTAATTACAATTCAAAACAATAAATCAAGTGGTGAAAAATATGTAGTAACAGATACTTCTACAAGTTCTTGGTATTCAAGAAATATGGGGGTTTTAGGAACTATAATTGGTGTTTTTATTGTAATACATATGGCGCAATTTTGGTTGCAATATAAAATACTAAAAGTAGAACACGATTTATACGATTTAGTGTTAATTACCTTTAAAACTTGGTGGTATGTTCTTATTTATGAAATAGGTATTATTGCATTAGGTTTTCATCTTGTTCATGGAATAGAAAGCGCACACAGATCTTTAGGTGTTTACCCTAAAAAAATAATGAACATTATTAAGTATATAGCAGTATGCTTTAGTTTAGTTATGGCAGTTTTATATGCCATTATTCCAATCATTCTTCACTTTAAATAAAATAGAATTATGGCTCTTAACGCAAAAATTCCAGAAGGACCTCTAAAAGATAAATGGCAAAATTACCTTGCTAAAACTCGAATTGTAAACCCAGCAAACCGTAAAAAATTAGATATAATTGTAGTTGGTGCTGGACTATCAGGTGGTGGTGCAGCTGCATCATTAGCAGAATTAGGTTACAACGTAAAAGTATTCTTTTTTCAAGATTCTGCACGTCGCTCGCATTCTGTTGCCGCTCAAGGTGGTGTAAATGCAGCAAAAAATTATAAAAACGACGGTGATAACGTATATAGAATGTTTTACGACACCATTAAAGGTGGAGACTTTAGATCTCGTGAAGCTAATGTATATAGAATGGCAGAAGTCTCTGCCAATTTAATTGACCATATGGTTTCTCAAGGTGTTCCTTTTGGACGTGAGTATAGTGGTTATTTAAGTAATCGCTCTTTTGGTGGAGTGTTAGTTTCACGTACATTTTACGCTCGTGGACAAACTGGTCAACAATTATTATTGGCTACTTACCAGGCAATGATGAAACAAATTAAAGTTGGGAAATTAACACAATACAATCGCCATGAAATTCTTGATTTAGTTGTTGTAAATGGTAAAGCTAGAGGTATTATTGCTAGAAACTTAGATACAGGCGAAATTGAGAGACATGCAGCACATGCTGTTGTTTTTGGAACTGGTGGTTTTGGTAAAATATTCTATTTATCAACTTTAGCAATGAATTCAAATGGTTCAGCAAATTGGCGTGCCCATAAAAAAGGAGCTTATTTTGCAAACCCTTCATGGACACAAATTCATCCAACTGCATTACCTCAATCTGGAGAACATCAGTCTAAATTAACATTAATGTCTGAATCACTTCGAAATGATGGTCGTATTTGGGTTCCAAAAAATAAAGATGAGAAACGTGCTCCAGGAGATATTCCAGAAGAAGATAGAGATTATTACTTAGAACGTAGATATCCTGCATTTGGAAATTTAGTCCCTCGTGATGTTGCTTCAAGAGCAGCTAAAGAAAGAATGGATGCTGGTCATGGTGTTGGTTCTTTAAAAAATGCAGTTTATCTTGATTTCAAAACTGCTATTGAAAAGTTAGGGGAAGACACTATTAAAGAGCGTTATGGAAACCTTTTCACTATGTATGAAAAAATTACCGCTATTAATGCTTATAAAGAACCTATGAAAATATCACCCGCAGCCCATTTTTCTATGGGAGGTTTATGGGTTGATTATGAATTGCAAACTACAATTCCTGGTTTATTTGCAGTAGGTGAAGCAAATTTTGCCGATCACGGAGCAAACCGTTTAGGTGCAAATTCTCTTTTACAAGCTTCCGTTGATGGTAATTTTATTTTACCCAATACTATTTCTAATTATTTAGCTGATGAAATTAGAACTGGAAAAATTTCAACAGATACTCCTGAATTTGAAGAATCTGAAAAAGATGTAAAAGCGCAAGTAGCAAAATTATTAGCAATTAAAGGGACAATGCCTGTTGGACAAATTCATAGACGTTTAGGTAAAATTATGTTTAAAGAAGTAGCCATGTCTCGAAACGAAAAAGGGATGATTTGGGCTATCGAAGAAATACGAAAATTACGTAAAGAATTTTGGGAAAATGCCGCAATCCCAGGAAATGAAAACGGACCAAATTCTGAACTAGAAAAAGCAGGGCGATTAGCAGATTATTTAGAAATAGCTGAATTAATGGCTGTTGATGCCTTAGATAGAAAAGAAAGTTGTGGAGCTCACTTCAGAGAAGATTACCAAACCGCTGAGGGTGAAGCAATGAGAGATGATGAAAACTATATGTATTCATCAGCTTGGGAATGGCAGAATGGAGAGAATTGGAAATTACATAAAGAACCACTTGAATTTACTGAAGTTACACCAACAGTACGGTCATACAAATAATAAAGATTATGAAACTGACACTTAAAATATGGCGACAAGAAAATGCCAAAACAAAAGGAAAATTAGTAACCTATGAATTATCAGATTTAAGTTCTGATACTTCATTTTTAGAAATGTTAGATGTATTGAACGAACAGCTTGCTGCAAAAGGTGAACCTGCCGTTGAATTTGATCACGATTGTCGTGAAGGAATTTGTGGACAATGTTCTTTAGTTATCAATGGGAAAGCTCACGGACCAGAAGAACATTATACAACTTGCCAAACTCATTTAAGATCCTTCAGTGATGGTGATACTATTACAATAGAACCTTTTAGAGCAAATTCATTTCCAGTTATTAGAGATTTAAAAGTAGATAGAAGTTCTATGGATAAAATCATTCAGGCTGGTGGTTATATTTCTTCTTTTACTGGAATGGCTCCAGAAGCTAATGCTATTCCTATTCATCATGACATTGCCGAAAGTGCTTTTGATAGTGCTGCTTGTATTGGTTGTGGTGCCTGTGTAGCTACTTGTAAAAATTCATCTGCAGCACTATTTGTATCTGCAAAAATAAGCCATTTGGCAAAATTACCTCAAGGACAGGTTGAACGTAACGAACGTGTACAATGGATGGTGAATGCTCATGACGAAGAAGGTTTTGGTAGTTGTTCAAATACGGGAGCTTGCGCTATGGTTTGCCCTCAAGAAGTACAATTATTAGATATTACACGTATGAATTTCGAATACAATAGATCTAATTGAGTTCGCAAATAAACTAATTAAAAAATATATTTATTCTAAAAAACAGCCATCGATAAATGGCTGTTTTTTTTATGATTATTTATAACAAATGCTCCCATTTAAAATAAGCTATTTTACCAAAACTTTAACATATCTTGCAATTCTATTTTATAATTTTAAAAATTATATTTAAATCATAAATAATGAAGAAACTAACCTTACTCGCACTATTTATCTCATCACTTGCTTTATCTCAACAATTAGATTTAGAAAAATTTAAAAATTTAAAACCACGTTCAATTGGCCCAGCAGGAATGAGTGGAAGGATTACAGCTATTGATGTAGTGACTAATCATCCTGATATTATGTACGTTGGTTCGGCTTCCGGTGGACTTTGGAAATCTGAAAGTGGTGGAATCGATTGGAAACCAATTTTTGATACATACGGTCCCATGTCTATTGGAGCTGTTGCAATTCAACAAAGCAATCCTGATGTGATTTGGGTAGGAACAGGAGAAGGTAATCCTAGAAATAGTGTTTCTGGTGGTTATGGATTGTATAAAAGTTTAGATGCTGGTAAAACGTGGAAATTGGTTGGCTTAGAAAAAACACGAAATATTCAAAGAATTATTATAGACAAAACAAACCCGAAAATTGTGTATGTAGGTGCTATTGGTTCTTCTTGGGGAGAACACCCTGAGCGTGGTGTTTTTAAAACAACAGATGGAGGGAAAACTTGGACAAAATCATTGTTTGTAAATAACAAAACAGGCTGTGCAGATTTGGTTGTTGACCCTACTAACCCAAATAAAATAATTGCAGCAGTGTGGGAACATCAACGTAAACCTTGGACTTTTAGCTCAGGCGGAAAAGGTTCAGGAATGTATATAACGTATGATGGTGGTGAAAAATGGAAAAAACTAACCGATAAAGATGGGCTTCCAAAAGGAAATTTAGGTAGAATTGGGTTGGCTATTGCTCCTAGTAATTCCAAAATTATATATGCTTTAATTGAAGCTAAAAAAAATGCATTGTATAAGTCTGAAGATGGCGGTGGAAAATGGAAAAAAGTAAATGACAAATCAAGTGGAAGAGGAAAAGGTGGAATTGGAAATAGGCCTTTTTATTATTCTCATATTTATGTGGATCCTATAAACGAAAATAGAATTTATTCTATTTTTACTTATGTTAATGTTAGTAACGACGGGGGAAAATCTTTTAAGCAATTAATGCCTGCTTATGGAACGTCTAAAGGAGTTCATCCCGATCATCATGCTTGGTGGATTCATCCAAATGACCCAAGTTTTATGATGGATGGAAATGATGGTGGATTAAATATTACACATAATAAAGGAACGTCTTGGCGTTTTGTAGAAAATTTACCAATAGGACAATTTTATCATATTAATGTAGATGACAATTTTCCATATAACGTGTATGGAGGAATGCAAGATAATGGTTCTTGGAGTGGACCAGCTTACGTTTTAAAAGCACAAGGAGTCAGGAATTCATATTGGCAAGAATTGATGTTTGGTGATGGTTTTGATGTTATTCCTGACCCCTCTAATTCACAATATGGATATGCTATGTCTCAAGAAGGAAATGTTGGTAGATATGATAGAAAAACTGGAAATACTAAAGGTATAAGGCCAACACATCCAAACCCTGATGTAAAACTTCGTTTTAATTGGAACGCAGCCGTAGCAATAAACCCTATAGATAAAAAAACCATTTATTTTGGAAGTCAATTTGTACATAAATCAACCAACAAAGGTTATACTTGGAAACTAATTTCGCCAGATTTAACCACCAATAATAAAGAAAAACAAAAACAATATGAAAGTGGTGGAATTACCATGGATGCTACAGGAGCTGAAAATCATTGTACCATTTTAGCTATTGAACCAAGCTCTTTAGATGAAAATTTAATATGGGTTGGTACTGATGATGGAAATATTCAATTAACATTAAATGGAGGTACAACTTGGGAAAATGTGACTCCAAATATAAAAGGAATGCCTAAAGAAGCTTGGATTCCTCAAATTAGAGCCTCAAAATTTAACAAAGGTGAAGCGTATGTGGTGGTAAACAATTATCGTCAATTTGATTTTAAACCTTACTTATTTAGAACACGTGATTTTGGGAAAACTTGGGTAAATTTACTTAAAAATAAACCTGAAACTTATGGTTATACACTTTCTGTAATTCAAGATTTAGAAGAACCTAACTTACTGTTTTTAGGAACAGAATACGGTTTATATATTAGTATTGATGAAGGAAAAACTTGGACTAAATGGACAAATGATTTCCCTTCAGTTTCAACAATGGATTTAGCCATTCATCCTCGTGAACATGATTTAATTATTGGCACTTTTGGACGTGCTATTTATATTTTAGATGATATTAGACCTTTTAGGGCTTTGGCAAAAGAAGGTAAACAGTTAATGAATAAAATACTTTATTTATTTACACCTCCTCCAGCATTTATAACGCAAAATCAACAACCTTCAGGAACAAGATTTGGAGCAAATGCAATTTTTAATGGAGAAAATAGATCAAGAGGTGCTATGATAACTTATAGCATTAACAAGCCTGAAGTTAAAAAAACTGAAGAATCTTCAGTAAAAAAGAAAAAGAAAGGTAAAACAGCAACTTCAAAAATAGCTGATGTTAAATCTGAAAAACCAATAGTAAAATTCGACTCCATATTCTTTGAAGTTTATAATTCAAAAAATGAATTAATTAGAAGTATTAAAAAGAAAGCTCCAAAAGAAAATGGTATTCATAGAATGTATTGGAGAATGGGTGAAAAAGGGAAAAGAGGCCCTTCAAGAAAAAAGGCTAAAAAGAATGCAAGTGAACCTCGTGGAGTCACTGTTTTACCCGGAACTTATACCTTAAAAATTCATTTTGGGAATAAAACTGTTAGTGAAACTATTGACATTGCTTATGATCCCAGAGTTGACATGCCTTTTGAAGTTTTAAAAAGTAAATACGATTTATTAAAACAATTAGAAACCAAATCTGGTATTGCTGGTGAAGCAACGCAACGTTTGCTGGCTTCTAAAGAGATTGTAAATGATTATAAAAAACGTATTAAAGCTAAAACTAGCATTAAAAACCAAAAAGAATTACTTAAATCTCAAGATGAAATTTTAAAAAACATCAATGGTTTATTAGATAATATGTTAGGGAAAGAAGACAAAAGACAAGGTATTACAGCTGCTGAGTTTCCAAGTACCGTTTCGTATTTATTTTTAGCACGAAGATATGTAAGTTCATTACTTCAAAAACCAGGGACAACTGAGTTGACATTGGTTAAAAACGCTGACAAAAAAGTGAGTACTGTAATCACTAAAATTAACGAATTTTATAAAGTCGATTGGGTAAAGTATCAGAAATCAGTTAAAAACTTAAACCTTTCTCCTTTTAAAGAACTAAAGGAACTGAAATATTAAATAAAAATAGGGTTGTTTGAAAAGTTATAAAAGTCGTCATTCTGAATTTATTTCAGAATCTCATCTTGTTGAATACAAGTTGCTATAAGAACCTGAATTAAGTTCAGGTTGGCGTAAATTTCATCTTTTAAACAGATTTGTTTTTAGAAATTAAATCTTGG
>NZ_JASFZF010000017.1:0-7027 GCF_046055765.1 Lutibacter sp.
AACAATACTTGTATTTTTACTATCTAAATTACCAGTAGGCTCATCGCACATAATAATTTTGGGCTGGTTTATTAAAGCTCGTGCAATGGCTACTCTTTGCTGCTGACCTCCAGAAAGTTTAGATGCCGGTTTTAACGCTTGATCTTTTATCCCTAAAAGATTTAATTTTTGATAAGCCTGTTCTTCAATTTCCTGAGGAGAGAGTTTTCCTAGCTTTAATGCCGGAATCATTACATTTTTTAAGCATGAAAATTCAGGAAGGAGATAATGAAACTGAAATACAAATCCAATATTTTTGTTTCTGATAGCGGCAAGATTATCAAGTTTTTGTCCAGTAATTTTTTCCCTGCCAATAAATAATTCGCCATTATAATCAGTATCCATTGTAGAAAGGATATATAATAAAGTAGATTTTCCACTACCTGATTTACCCATTATTGTAATAAACTCACTATTATATACCTCAAACGAAACTTCCTCCAAAGCCTTAAACTTTACGGGCTCGTAAAAGTATTTACTTATTTTTTTTGTTTGAAGAATAACTTGTTTTTCCATTATTTTCTAAATATTTCTATAGGATCAATTTTTGCTGCTCCAATTGCAGGAATATAGCCAGCTCCTAAAGTGATTAAAATACCGAGAATACCGCCAATTATAAATATTGGAGACTCAAAACCAATAGGAAAATATTCTCTGTCGCCACCAATATAAATGCCGCTCACAAATTTAATTAGACCAGAAGCCAGAAGTAATCCAAATGATGTTCCAATAATTCCCATAATTAAAGATTCTTTTAAAAAAATGTTTATTACATCTTTTCCTGAAAACCCTGTTGCTTTAAGAATGGCAATATCATTTAATTTTTCCTTTATGGTCATATTTATAATATTATAAATTCCAAATGCTGCTACTAATAAAATAGCCAATGAAATTGAACCAAGCATAACTTGTCTGGTTTTTTTATTAGACATAGATTGTTCGTTAGCAGCCTGCCAATCTTCAACTTTATAAATTGTTAAATTTTTAAGCTGTTTTGAGAATTCTGGAGCCTTATTTGGGTCTTCAATATTTACTAAAATATCAGTTAAATAACTTGAACTTTCTTTCATAAGTTGTTGAGATATTGCCAAGTTTATATATGATTTAGTTAAATCTATATTAGAATTACTTGTTTTAAAAATACCTTCAACCTTCATCATTTTTACCACGCCAATTGAGGAGGTAATATTTATATTATCATATAATTTGATATTTAATTTTTCGGCTATTCCTACTCCAATTAGTATTCCGTTTGATGTTGACAAAAGATTTCTTATATCTCCAGCTAACATGGTAGATTGAATATTAAACATGGCATTGGCATCAACAATATTTACACCAGAGGCAACCCCATTTATTTGTGATATTCCATTATTGTAAAAAAGACTAACAGATACTTGAGGTGTCACGGTTACTATATTTTCCTTTTTTTTTAAATCAGCTATTATTCTTTTAGGATTGAGAAGCGTATTAGATAAGTTAGCGATTTTAGGGTTAATTATTATAGTAGTATTACCTAATTTAGTTTTTGTAATTAAAGGTCTACTAAGGGTGTCATCTTGGTATATTCTAATATGTGGTTCCGTTTTAAATAGGGCTTCATCTGAATAGCGGTTAAAGCCAACAACCATAGAAATCATGAAAATAAATATTCCAATGCCTATGGTTACCCCTAAAGATGCAATTATGGTTTGCTTTTTACGTGTGAGTAAGTGAGTTAAAGCGATTTCTGAATTTACATTTAGTTTCATTTTGTTTTATCGGCTATAATTACAGTATTTTCATCTAACCCATGAATTATTTCTACCCAATCATTAGAAATAAAACCTATTTCAACAGCTATTTCATCACCTCCTTTTAATTTAACCTTGTTACTATAACCCAAATAATTTCGTGGAATAACCAAAGTATTATTTTTGTTTTCTATAATAATATTCCCTTGAAGTTGAGTTCCAGAAATTTTGAAATTTAAAATATCTTCAAATTCTATTTTGCAATAAAACGATTGAGTTTGCTTATCAAATGCCGGGTATATTTCGGTAACTTTTCCTTTGTAATTTTTTTTTAATTGTGTGTTTAATTGAATTATTACTTGTTGCTGTAATTTTACTTTTGAAATATTACTTTCATCAACACTTAATAATGCATATAATTTTTCTGGGTTTCCAATTACAGCAATAACATCTCCTTTTCTAATATAATCACCTAATTCTTTTTTTAATTCATATACTTTCCCTCCAACAATGGCTTTAATTTTATTATAATTTTCTAAAGCAAGATTAGTTTTTTTGTGTGATTGTTGTATTATTAATTCCTGATCTGCCTGTTGTTTTAATAGTTTGTAATTTTCTTGAAGTGATAAAAAATTGGTTTTAGAGTTGTCTAAATTCAAGATAATATTTTCATATTCTAATTTTGAAACACTGTTTAATTTATAGAGCTTTTTATATCGTTCTGTTTGTTTTTGGTCTTGAAGAAGTTTTTGTTTAGCAAGTTCAAGATTAACTTCTGCTTGTTTTAAAGCTGGGGCATTTAGATTTGTGTTAGCAATTGCAATAGCTAATAAATCAACAGATTTTTTTGCATTGATAACGTTTTGTTTATTGTCAACAACTGCTAGTAGTTGATTAGTAGTTACAATATCACCTTCTTTAAAATTTAATTTTTTGATATACCCCTCAGATATCGATGTTAAATTATATTGATCTTCTGGGACAAGAATTCCTGAAGCAAATATAGTTTCAGTAACGTTTTTTCTAATTGGTTTAGTTTCTGTTATTTGTTTTCCACAAGAGCTTATTAAAATTAAGCTTATTAAAAGGAATATGATTTTTGTTGAATCTTTCATTTCATTGAATTATTTATCTCAATTTTTGATTTTGTATATAATAAATTTGCCAAAGCAATACTATAGTTTAATTGACTAATTAATTTATCATTAAAAGCAATTAAAAGTTTGTCAGAAGAAAGAATAGATGCATTAAATTGATTTAACGCCATCTGATAATTTTCTTCTTTTAATAAAAATATTTGGTTTGTTGTTTTAAATTGAGAATAGGCCTTTTTATAGTCTAAATTCAATTGAGTATTAGAAATATTATTTTGAAGTTTAGAGTGTTTAGCATCTAATTCAGAAATTGTTTTATTAATATTAGCAGTTTTTGTAAGTGTGAATTTATTTATATCGGGAAAAGGCATACTAAGTCTTAGCCCAATATATTGAGAATTAATCCAATCGGCATTTGAATCAAAAAACTGATTATTGTTGTTTTGTTGCCAACCGTTATATGCCACAATTGAAATAGTTGGAAATTGTGCTAATCTGTTTATTCTTAAATCTTCTTTGGCTAAATCAGCTTTTAATAGTGATAATTTGAAATCTAATTGATTATTAGTTTTTAAATTTAGATTAAAAGGTTGATTATAAATAATGGTTTCTGTTAAAGTTAGTTCCGTATTTTGAGGAATATCGCAAAGTATTTTAAGTGTGTAATATTGTTGGTTGAGCGATATTTGTAACTGTTTCAATTTGTCTTTTAAAGAGAGTTTGTTTATGGTAGCATCATTTAAGTCTTGATGCCTAATAATTCCTTCTGTATATTTATTATACATAATGGTTTGCAAAGTATCAGCAGTATATAAATTTTTATTTGAAATTTTTATTTGCTCTTTTAATGAGAGAATATTGTAATAGCTTGCTGAAATCGATTCAAATAGCATTTTTTTTACAATTAAATTATTTACACTAGTAAGTTTTGTATTTATTTTTGCACTTTTTAATTTAGCCCAACTAACAGGGTTTACGATGTCTATTTGTGGAGCAAAATTAATATTTCCTATATATTGTTGGCCCATTGTTATTTCTTTAAAAGTGTCAGGTTCACCACCAAAAGGCTCAGCTGGAAAATATGTGACAGGTAACTTTACGTTGTTGGTTAACGAAAAAGAAGATTGTATTTTAAAGTTTACTAAACCTGCTTGTGCTGATATTTTTTGCCATTTAGCCAAAAGTACTTGTTGTTCTCCAGTTTTTATAGAAATGCTATTGTTTTCTGCATATTTAAAAAGGGAATCAATAGTATTAAACACTATTTTATTTTGTGAAATCAAAAATTGATTTATCAATAAAAAACTAAATAAAATTAGAAGTTTTTTCATTGTTATTATTTTGTTTTCCATATTATTTTTGATAACAATTTTTAGAAACGTAATATTTCAGTCATTAGTCCAAACCGTATTACATCTAACTTATTCTGAAAATAAATATTGTAATAATCGGTACCGTGGTAAAACTGAACAAAGAATCCTATATCTTCTAAAAATGTTGGGTGATAATAAAAAGTTAGGCTTGCATTCAACCTGTCTAAATTAAAAGTATCCCAATTATTTATAGCATCAAGCATCCAAGTAGTTTCTAATTTTAAAGAAATATTAGGTCTTTTATCTGATGTTAAATTAGTTATAGGGAGTTTAAATGCAGAGAATGTATTGTGCCATCTAAACCCACTATATTTTCCTTGTAGTTCATCAAGCATCCAACTTTTTGGGTGCACTTCAATAGAGCTTTTAAAAAATTTAATCGCATTGTGAGCTTCACTGAAGGTGGTTTTAATAAAACCAAGTTCAAAATAATTGGTTGCAAAATTTCCTGATAATAAATTAATGGTACCATCTTCGTTGTAAAAATCACTATTTTGACCGTTGGAGTGGTGTGCAATTTTCCCAAAAAGAGTGGTATGATTTGCCAATGTTTTATCACCTACTAAATAATAAAATGTAATTTGAGGCATGTAACTTGGTGTTCTTACAGGGTAAGAATCTTCATTGTACATTCTTATAATAATTTGTGAAGTTAAAACCCCCATTAACCTAGCGTCTTTTCGTTCCCTAATTATAAAGCTAGGACTAATATTAGCTTCAAACATTAGCGGTGCTATATTTCCAATATCAGAAGGAAATGTCACATAACTATCACTTTGATTTACCAAAGCTATTTTTGTGAGATCTAATCCTAAATTTAGGGTATCACCTTTTAGCTGTTGCGAATAAGTAACGCTTGTGAAAAGAAGAAATGCGAATAGTAAGTTGTAATAACACTTATTCATAGTTTAGAGGGTTTAGGTGTTAGAAATAAATGACTTTAATTTCTTTTACGGTATCGCTATTTAACAAAAAACTTGCTTTTGAGAATTTAGGTCTATTTCTTATTCCAATAGATTGGTAATTAGAAAAGCCAATACCTTCCTTTGGAAGAATAAATCCCTTGTCTATTTTGCCATTTTCATTTTCATCATGGAGTATATTAATCGCATATTTTCCTTCAGGTAAATTAGTAAAAACTACAGTTGAGGAGTCTTTTGTAATAGGTGCAACTTTCTTTTTATAGTATCTTTTATACTTTTCATCAGGAATTGACCCTTCTGTGTTATACAAAGCAAATTGTACTACACCTTTTGAATTTCGTAATTTATTTACTTTAATAGTTATAGAATAGTATTCTTCAAAATCTTTTTTGTTAAAAGAAACAAAGGTGATAAATATAAATACGAAAACTATTTTCTTAATTATTTGTTCCATTTAATAGTTGTTAAATAAGCAAGAAAAGTGAAAATAAGCGTTATAGACATTCTAAATAATAGCGCTCCAACAGTTTTGGTTTCGTAGAGACCATCTGTATTTATATGAATTATAAATCCAATAGCAGCCAGCATAATTAAAATAAGGGAAATACTTAAAAGTTTGATAGTCCATTTTTTTAAGGTCACAAGCCCATAAGCAGCAAATAAATATAAAAAACTACTTATAAAATTTGCCCAAACTACAATTAGCACATAGTTTCCTTCTTTGGCTCTAATACCAAACCAATCAAAAATAATTGAGCTACTTAGAAATAGCGTTAATAAAGCAAATGCTGTTAAAGCAATGGTGGTGATATATTTTAAAATTTTTTTCATTTACAGGATGTTTTAATTTGTTTTTTTATAGCTCCATACAGCCAAACCGTTCATAATAACTGCATAGATACTTGTTTTAATAAATAATGGTGTAATATCTGTTAAGCCAGATCCTTTGAGCATCACCATCCTCATAACTTCAACATAGAATTTTATAGGATTGAATTCGGTCAAATATTGCGCCCATTGTGGCATACTTTCTATAGGAGTAAATAAACCACTCATAAGTATAAATATTACTACAAAAAACCAGGCTATAAACATTGCTTGTTGTTGTGTATCGGTAAAATTTGAAATAAAGAGCCCCATACCTAAAATCACCAAAATATAAATGACAGTATACACGTACATTAAACCTAAACTACCAACCATTGGGACATTAAAAATTACTTTAGCAATAATTAATCCAACTGTTAATAACAACATACCAAGAACTAAGAAAGGAAATAATTTACCAACAATAAATTGATATTTTTTTATGGGAGTCACATTCATTTGTTCTAAGGTTCCAATTTCTTTTTCTCGAACAATATTCATCCCCGATAAAAATAAAGTAATCATAGTTACCAGTAGTACCAGTATTCCTGGGACCATGAATGTTTTATAATTTAACGTTTTATTGTACCAAAATGAAGGGATACTTGCAATAGTTTTAGGTTTGTTTATATAATCTGAGGGTTGCATTAAGCTAGCTAGTGCATTTTTATTGAAGCCTTGTACAATTTGGTTAATGTATACATTTTCAACACCCGCAGCAGCCCCATCAATTGCATTAATAATTACAGCTAAGTTTGTTTTTTTATCTTTTAATAAATCACGTTCAAAATGAGAAGGAATTTCTAAAATTACATCAACATCTCCTTTTAACATAGCTAAATTTGCAGCTTTTTCTGAAGGAAAATCAGTTATTATGTTAAAGTAAGATGACGCATCAAATTTATCAATTAACGCCCTTGAAAAAGAAGTATTATCATGGTCTATATATGAAAATTTAATATGTTGTATTTCAAATGTTGCCGCATTTGAAAGAATAA
>NZ_JASFZF010000018.1:0-49329 GCF_046055765.1 Lutibacter sp.
CTGAATATCAATACAAGAATTTGAAGCTCCAGTATCTAAAATAAATCGACCATTAACACCATTTAAAGTAGCTTTGAGTTCAAAATGGTTTGTATTAATTTTTTTAAGTTTTATGATAGTATATCCTTTTCTTAAAAGAATGCGACTTAGTTTCATGGGCTATGTATTTCGACCAAATTTAACATTTTTTAAAAGAAAATACCCCATTATTAAAACGATTCCGACAATAAAAATCCATACAAAACGGAAGTCTTTATCATCTATTGAAGTTACATCTCCAATGTACACAAAACTAGCCCAATAATATGGTGATTTTTTACTGGCAGAAATAGTTTTATTATCTATATAAGATAATTTTGAATTGTGCAATGCACCTGCTTTGTTTCCTGATTTTTTGTAGTTAATATAGAAATCCGATATTAATTTCTCTGTAGATTTATCATTAACTTTCCACAAAGAAACTAGTAAATTTTTTACACCTGCATAAGAAAAACCTCTAGCTAAACTCATTGCACCTTCTCCTTTTCTTAAAGTTCCCAAACCTGTTTCGCAAGCACTTAATACTAATAAATCTGTTTGTAAATTGTAACCGTAAATTTCAGGTAAGTACAACGTTTCATTATAAAATTCAATTGCTGGCGGCACATAAAAGTCGCCTGCAGAAGCATGTGTAGACAAATGTATTATTGAATAGTCTTCAGCGTATTTATTAAAATTACTTTTAGAAGCATTTGCTTTTAATAAGAAATTACCATCAATTGTGTTTTCAATACTTTTTGCTTCTTGCAATGTGTAATTTAACTCAGATAAATTTCTATGGTTGTCCTCAAAAACCGGAAAAAACCCAATAAAAGTATCATTCTTGGTTTCAATTATTTTATTTTTTTGTAGTAAAATGGCAGCAGAATAAGCATAACTTATTGAGATTTCATTAATTAAATACGGTAATTTTTCAAAATTAGTAATAGTTGTTTCTTCAGTAATTAGGGCATCAAAAGGAATAAATGAAAATATTCCATCAGGTACAATAATGGTGTTTTTATTTAATTTAAAATTGAATAATTTTATAAATAATTTAAATCCTAACGTTGTATATTTTGGGACATTATTTTGCAAATCCGTTCCTCTACTATCAGAAAATAAGTTTAAAAACTCAGAAACTAACAAGTTAAATCTATCATCTTTTTTAATCTTCTCAAGATTCTTTGGTTTTCCCTTTGAAACTGAAAAAACATATATATTCCTTTTCCCATCAAAAAATTCAATGAATAATTCATTGTTTAATAATAGTTTCGCTTCAATCTCTTTAAACGTAATTAAAGAATTTTTTTGAACTTTTAAAATTGGATATTTTAACTGAATTTTTTGATTTAACAATTGAAGCTCATTAGAAATTTCATTTCGTTGTTCTATAAAGTTAGCTAACAATTTAATTGAAGCATTTTCACCCTTTAATTCCTCAATTACAATACTCTTATTAAGTTGAGTTTTTTTTAAGTTCAAACTTTCTTCGACATCAAACAAACTATCCTTTTTAATAATTGATTTTAAAAAAGATGTTTCTTTTTCCTCTAATAACACAACCGATTTTGATTGTTCAGCATATTGAAATCCTTTTTCAATCCAATCAGAATTATTCATTTTTTGATACATTTCATAACACAATTCAATACAATTTTCACTTCTATTTCTGTTTTCTTGCTGCTGAATTAATTTAGCATTTTGTGTTAAATAAGTTACTCTCAATTTATCTTCAACCTTAAACGCTAAATCATAATTTTTAAGTGCTTTTTCATAGTTATTTAATTGAATAAATATAGTTGCTCTTCCATCTAAAGCTTCTTTTATGGTATTTTCAGAATAAAAATATGTTGCTAATGGGTCTTCAAACTCTGAAACTGGATTGTATTTTGGAAACAGTGTACTTAGCGATTTCTGATAAGTGCTCAGTGCTTTTTTATACTGCTGCTGCTCTTTGTAAACTGCCGCTATTTGATTATAAATTTTAGCAACCTCACGGTTGTTTTTTCCGAAAACAATTTTCGCTAATTTTAGTGCCTTTTTAAAAGTTATCAATGCGGTGTCAAATTGCTTTTCACTAAAAAAGCAATTCCCTAATGTAATAAAATTTCTAGTTGAAATAGAAACTTCATTTTCAATATTTAATTTAATTGATAATTGAATATCTTTTTTTGCTTGTTCTATATTATCCAAAAACAAATAATTAATTGCTAAGTCTGAATGCAACCTAGATTTTATTTGTGAATTATTACTTAATTTTAACCCTAACTTTAAATACGTTACAGCATTTGTATATGCACCTTTTGTTCTGTAAACTATTGCTAAATTTGAATAACCCGCTATTAATTGATTCGTTTTATTTTTTTTTTGGGCTTTATCAATCGTGATTTTTAAAATATCTTCAGCTCTATCAACATCACCTAATCTTGTATAATTATTAGCCAAAGGCTTTAAACAATATTCAATAATGTTATAATTAGATAGGTGGTTTTTTGTGTAAACTGCATACGCATTTTCATATTGAAGTATTGATTGATTTATAAACCCAAATTGTTTTAATTGAAAAGCGTAATTCACGTAAAAATATAATAGTGCAGTACTTTCTTTTTTATTACTTGAGACTCTCCAAAGATTGGATTGTACACTTTTAAAAATAGAGAGATTCTCTATCGATGGGTTTTTAGCAAATTCATCTAAATGCACATAAATATATTCAGAATAATTGTCTTGCTGTTTAAGTAATTTAATCCTATTTTTAAAACGCTCATCCGTTTTTTGAGCGGCAACAATTATTGAAAAAATAAAGAATAGAAGTGTTATCTTTTTATTCAGCATCTTACTAAATTAAATTTTCCAAATTGCATAAAAATGAAGTTGAGAATGTGGTACATTTAAATTATAAATATAACGCACACCAACACTTGGCCCAATTCTAGAAGCTCCAATAGTTATATCTCCAAAAATACCATATCTAATATCGCTAAATGAAGATTTACTTTCTACAGTTTTTGTTTCGTTAAGCACATCAATTGGATCACCAACAATATCTTTTAAATACGTAAAATAACTTGAATTTGTTGTGCTATTAATTTTATTAGAAATATCAAATGATAGTTGAGGACCGACTCCAACACCAATAATTCCATTTAAATTATATCGAAATGAAACTGGCACAATATCAATATTTAATTTTGTAATTTCTGAAGTTGTATCATCAAATCTAATTGCACTATCAATTATAGCGCCCTGAGTGTCAATTGGTCCAATAATTTCACTCGCACTTTTAAAATTTGCAAATTCATGAGTTGAAATCATAATTTCGGCTTGCAAGTATTTTTTATACGATTTATATGGTGAAATGGTAGCTCCAACAAAATAACTTTTAGAGCCTTTTACATCTAAATAGCTATTATAACCCGATTTTACACCAATTGAAATTCCTGGTGAAAAACGCGATGTTGATGTGTTTGTAATTATTGGCTCATTTTTATCAAAGATAATTTCAGTTTTACTTTTTGATTTTTGCTTATGAAAATCCTTTCCAAATTTCATAGAATATTTTACAAATCCTTTGGTAGAATCTTTATCATGAACTCCTTTTTGTGCAGTTCCGGGCAAATAAATATTTTTAAATTGAAAAGAAATTTGATCTTTTGAAATAACAGTATCTAAACAACTATATCGCACTTCTTCATCAGGACAAATTGGACATTTAGGATACATATCTAAAACCTTTAATGTAGATTTATCTAACATTTCAGGAATATTCACATTTAATTTTATCAATCTAGCTGGTCCTTCACCATCATTTTGAAAACGAACTTTATATTTCAATCGTTTAAAGCGAACCAACCTATAATTTAAACGTGTATCATACACCGCCATTTTATTTGGATCGTGTGAAGTTACAATTTCCATTTCTTTAGTTAACACTTTATGAGAATCATTCCCTCGTTCAGGTACATAAATACTTCTAATTGAAATTACTGCACTGGTATCTTTCAACATTTCAGGTGTTGTTTTAAAGCTAAAAAATATAGTACGTTCTTCTTTAGATTCTAAATTATCAACTTCATAAATTTTCACATCTTGATAATAGTTTTTTGCTTCTTCTAATGTTAATGGCAAATTCTGTTTTAACGTATCATTTACTATTAATTTTTCATTTATAAATGTTGAAACCCCTGTAGTTTGTATAAATTCATTTTTCGAAATATATCGTTCATTATTAGCAATTATTTCTGAAGGAATTTCATTTTCATTGTGGTGTAATCGAACATCAACTAAGTCGAAATTTTTAGCTTTGTATTTCTTTTCATTAAAAAACACATAAACTTTACCATTGGTTGGATATTCTTTCACGTTTCCATAACTTAAAACCAATTGTATTTCTTCATCTGGAACAGGATCTCTATTAGTTTGTAATCTAAATCCATTGTGCGCTGAAATTAAATGATAATTTTCATTTTCTGAAACATCAAACTTTTCTTCATTTATAGTAACTTCTTTAGGTCTTGTTCTTGGCGGCTTACCATCATCATAATTATTAGTAACCGAAAGTTGTGCTTTATAGTTTCCTTTATTTTTATACGTGTGTTTTGGCGCTTCTTCAAAACTATAATTACCATCTCCAAATTCCCAATAATAGGTGTAAAATGCTTTTGGAGCACCTGAAATTTGATTTAATTGTGGTGTTTCTGGATGAAACGAAACTTTATTCCCATTTACTGAATAAACGATAGATGCAACTCTTGTAATTGTATCATTTTCAATTACTTGTGCGTAAAATAAAGTATGAAACAATAGTAAAAACAGTAATAAAAAATAATTTTTCATAGTTTGTAATTTAAACAAATATAAAAAAAGCATTTAAGTTTTGATAAAACAGTACATAAACATTGGTTAAAAAAGACAATTAAAAAGAGACTTCCCCAAAGTGGGAAGCCTCTTTATAGCAATTAACCTATTTCTAACTGTTCTCTAATTGCAATATTTTAAGGTAAATCATTAATTAATATTTCTAAAGCTGCTTGTGTAATTGGGCTTAAACTAGATATTACTTCTATATGCTCATCTACAATTGTTGTTCCTTGAATTGCATAGTTTAATTGTCCGTCTATTTCAGCAACCATAATAATGTGTACTTCTAATCCAATTGGAATTAATCCGTAATGTTCTGTAAACATTTCTAAATCTGTATTATACACATCCATTCTAGCTAAAGCTGTTGGTTCACCATCGTATGATAAGTACACTGCACAATTATCTTGATTAAATTCAGCTGGCACATCAATAAATAATTCGGTTTTTGGTCCTGTAAAACTGTACCATCTATCTAAGTTTGTCCATCCAAAGTCACCAATATCATAATTGTATGTTGCAAATTCACCAGCTGCGCCTTGTCCATCTCTTATTTGTGCATCATCATTTTCACCATCACCATCTTCATCAGTTTCTACCCAATCTCCATCTGTATCATCATCACCTCTAAAAATTTGCATTCCACCATCTAAATCTGCAAAATCAACTGGACGACTTTGTACTGATGCCATTTCTAACAATTCTAAACTATTTACACCTTGCTCTGCATCAATATAAAATTCACCTGCCGATTTTAAGGCTTCTTTATCACCATTATCTCTCATTCCTAAAGTAGATTTATCTTTTAATAACATTGAAGCTTTATCATAAATTTCAATTAATTTTACAGTTACATTTCCTGTTACAGGCGTTCCGTTTAATCCAAATGAGTTTGGTTGAAAAGTTACTTGCGTCCCTTCTGTTCCTGTAATAACACCACCTATAGCAGCATCTAAAATAAATTCTTGTAAAGCATCTGCTCTATTATCTTCAAAGCGGGCTACCAATGCTGCACCATCTGGTTGTGGTTCTAAAACTTCATCTTTATTATCAATACAACTTGAAAAAAATACAAGAATTGATAATACCATTACATTTTTAAAA
The DNA here is from genome assembly GCF_046055765.1 of Lutibacter sp. Taxonomy (GTDB): domain Bacteria; phylum Bacteroidota; class Bacteroidia; order Flavobacteriales; family Flavobacteriaceae; genus Lutibacter. Next base: position 5,986 of record NZ_JASFZF010000018.1, read on the forward strand.
ATTCGACTCACAACTTTACTATTATTTAAGTTTGTGAAATTTTGTTTTTGTGTATTCATAATTATTTAATTTTAATAGTTTTTAAATTTGTGTTACACTAACATATCAACAGGTTTTGGTTTTTGTTACCCTTTTTTCTGAAAAAAATTTTAAATTAGCTACATCTAACCATTTTAAATGAGTCAAAAACCACACACAGATCATATATATATTGAAGCTTTGTTGAAAAACGATAGTAGAGTTCTTTCTAAAATTTATGAGCAATTTTCATATAAAATTGTTTCGTATGTGAAAAAAAATAGTGGAAATGCAGATGATGCGCAGGATATTATTCAGGAAACTTTAGTTACCATTTATCATCAGGCAAAAGACAAAGGCTTTATACTTACTTGCCCTTTTGATGCTTACTTCTATTTATTATGTAAAAGACGATGGTTAAATGAACTTAAAAAAAGAGGAAAAAATAGGGTAACAAATTTAGAAGATGATACATCTATTACTGAAGAGCAAGAACAACAAGTTGAAGAAACTGAAATTTTTGAGCAACAACAGCAGCTTTTCGAATTAAAATTTAAAGAATTAGGTACAAAATGTCAAAAATTATTAAAAGCCGCCTTTAAAATTAAATCGATGGAGAAAGTTGCTGAAATTTTAGGCGTTTCTTATGGTTATGCTCGCAAGAAGAAATCACAATGTATAGGTAAATTAACGCAGCTTGTGAAAAATTCGAAGGAATTTCATCAACTAAAAAGGTTTTAAAATGAAAACAAATAATTACATAACGTTTGATAAATATTTAGCCAAAGAATTAACAACGGTTGAATTAAAATCTTTTGAAGATAAATTAAAATCAAATGCCGATTTTAAACAAGAATTTGAAATTTATAAAAACTTAGAAACTTCATTAAAGTCGAAATTTAATACTGAAAAAGAATTAGCATTACGTAAAACCTTATCAAATTTAGGTTCAGAATATATAAAAGAAAAAAAATCAAATAAAAAGAAAGGCAAACTAATTTCATTAATTAATTATAAACAATTAATGGTTGCTGCAAGTGTAGCTTTGTTAATTGGATTTTTCTTATTTAATAATGGAAATCCGGTTTATAGTGATTTTTCAAACCATAACTCATTAGAATTAGCAGTTAGAGGTGAAAACAATGATGCTATTTCAAAAGCCGAAAAAGCTTTTAATTCTAAAAATTATAAAGAAGCTTTAACGTATTTAATGCAGTTATCAACTTCTAACGATATTGAAATAGAACTGTATAAAGGAATTTGTTTTCTTGAATTAAATAGCTATGCCGATGCCGATATTATTTTTGACAAAATTAGTAGCGGAAATTCAGCATTTAAAAATACAGCAACTTGGTATAAAGCATTAAGTATGTTAAAACAAAAACAGTTTGAAGCTTGTAAATACGTTTTAAAAACTATTCCAGAAAGTGCTGATGAATTTGTACAAGCTGAAAAATTATTGAATAAATTAAAGTAAGAGAAAAAATTCTAATTGCTATTTTTCTTTAAATAGTACGGTAACAATTTATTTTTTCCATGCTCAAATCGTGTGTGGCAATTATCAATTTCACCTTCATATTTTAATTCGTTTGGCACCCCTAAATTAAAAATACCTTTCCCTTTTGCCATTTTCTCTAATCTATAAATAGCTTTAAAAGATAATTTTAGGTACAAAGGTTCTAGGATCTCACACTGCTCAATTTTACCATATTTTAAATCCCATAATTTTGCTTTTTTACCTTTTATAATTTCTTTAGAAAAGTAAACTTTCTTTAGCAATGGAAATGCAAATTTAAATACTATTTGCGAACCATTATTAGCAAATAATACAATTTCTTTATTTCTGACAATAAGAAAACGAATTAAAAAATTGTCCATTTTTGATAATTGTTTAGCGGCAATAGATGCAATTCCTACACCTTTTATTTCATGACCTTTCTTTTTCCTCTCTTTATCAAACCAACTATAAAAATCTCTAATTTGACTAATAGTTCTATATTTTAAATTTCCGTTTTTAACCAATAAATTAAAAACATTCGCTTTACTCCAAACTTCGGTTTGCTTTTTTCGGTCTTTCTTCAACCAACAACCATTAAGTAATCTCTGGTTTCCTGTTTCAATTTGATAAGCTTTTTGTGATTTCCATTCTTGAGCATGGGAATACTCAATAACAAGGAGCGTAATTACAATAATTATATATTTTATTTTCATTAATCCATAGGTATTTAATCATAAACCAAAGTAGTTATAAAATGGGTCTCAGTGTCAGAAATTTCAATAAAAAGATTTACAATCTTTTAATTACTTTTGTGCAATGATAATTACCGACACACACACACATTTATACAGCGAACAATTTGATGAAGATAGAAATGAGATGGTACAACGCGCCATAGATGCTGGTGTTTCTCGTTTTTTTGTTCCAGCAATAGATTCTACCTACATAAATGCTATGCTAGAGTTGGAAAAAGCATTTCCTAACAATACTTTTTTAATGATGGGGTTACATCCAACACATGTAAAAGAAAATGTTACTGAAGAATTGGCTTTTGTGAAAAAATGGCTCGATAAACGAACTTTTTATGCCGTTGGCGAAATTGGTATTGATTTGTATTGGGATAACACATTTTTAAAAGAACAACAATTCGCTTTTAAAACTCAAATTGAATGGGCTAAAGAAAAAAACTTACCAATTATTATTCATTGTAGAGATGCTTTTAATGAAATTTTTGAAGTTTTAGAAGCTGTAAGTGATGATAAACTCTTTGGTATTTTTCACTGTTTTACTGGAAATTTAGAACAAGCAAAAAAAGCAATATCCTACAATATGAAACTTGGAATTGGTGGTGTTGTAACTTTTAAAAATGGAAAAATAGACCAATTTTTAAGTGAAATTCCACTAGAACATATTGTATTGGAGACTGACGCCCCTTATTTAGCTCCAACTCCATTTAGAGGAAAAAGAAATGAAAGCAGTTATATTACTAAAGTAGTAGATAAATTAGCTGATATTTATAAAATAAGTTCAGAAGAAATTGCTAAAATAACCACTCAAAACTCAAAAAATATTTTTGGAATCTAATCAAATTACATATTATAAAACACCTATTGGTACCGCTAAAATTAAAGGCAATGAAAACGGTATTCAATCTATTACGGTGTTAGACGATAAAATTGAAACTTCAGCTAATGTTCCTCAATCACTTCAAACATGTGTACAACAATTAGAAGAATATTTTAACGGGACTAGAACTGAATTTAAGTTGAAATTAAATCCTCAAGGAACCGATTTTCAAAAACGAGTTTGGAATGAACTTTTAAATGTTTCTTTCGGAAAAACGCGCAATTATCTAGAACAATCTAAAAAAGTAGGTAACCCAAAAGCCATTAGAGCAGTAGCTTCAGCAAATGGTAAAAATCCTATTTGGATTGTAATTCCTTGTCATAGAATTATTGGTAGCGATGGTTCATTAACTGGTTACGCTGGTGGTTTATGGCGTAAAAAATGGTTGTTAGCACACGAAAGTCCCTCACCACAACAATCATTATTTTAAACTATATTTAACATTGCAATGTTAGTTTAAAAAATGAAAAAAGGTTTACTACTCTTATTGGTACTTTTAATTAGCGTTTCAATACATGCTCAAATTCAATCCGAAAATGCTCATTTAAAGTCGTTTTTGATAAAAAATGATACCTTAAAAATAGATACGATTAGTATTAGTCCTTTTAACTTTAAAGTATTTTCAAATAAAAATATTGAAATTGACACTTCAAAATATAGTGTTGATTTTTCAAAGGCATTATTATTTTTTAAGAAAGAAAATCTAACTAAATTTTCAAAAATTAAAATTCAATACACTTCTTACCCAACATTTTTAACTAAGAATTATTTTAAATTCGACAAAAAATTAATTGTTCCAAAAGCTACCAATCAAACACAATTGTATAGCTTAACTAGTAACGAAAAAAAATTACCTTTTAAACCTTTTAACGGTTTAAATACTGTTGGTCATATTACCCGTGGGGTTACTATTGGAAACAATCAAAACTCTGTTGTAAACTCTACATTAGATTTACAAATTGCAGGTAAATTATCTGATAAAGTGACTTTAAAAGCTTCAATAGTAGATACAAATTTACCCATTCAAGAAAACGGAAACACTTATAAATTAAATGAATTTGACCGTGTTTTTATAGAATTATCTAGCGATAAATGGCAAATTTATGCTGGTGATATTTATTTAAATAATAGCGAAACTAATTTCCTTAGATTTAATAAAAAAGTATCTGGATTGGCCGTAAGTGCAAGTATAAAAAAAGAGAATTCAGAACTTAAAATTGAAACTTCAGGAGCAATTGTTAAGGGAAAATACAAAAAAGTACAATTTAATGGTCAGGAAGGAAATCAAGGTCCTTATAAATTATCAGATTTAAATACCAATACCTATATTTTAATTTTATCAGGAACAGAACAAATTTATGCGAATGGAAGATTATTAAAGCGTGGTGAAAACAACGATTACACCATAGATTATAACACTGCTGAAATTACATTTAGCACAACTTTTCCACTAACTGCTGATATGCGAATTACTGCCGAATATCAATTTACAGATAGAGTTTATACACGTTTTGTAACTTATAATAATGTAACTTACAAGAGTGATAAATTGAGTGTTAGTGGCTATTTTTATAATGAAAACGATCTTAAAAATCAACCTTTAGAACAAGGTCTAAGTAACGAACAAAAACAAATTTTAGCCAACGCTGGAAATGATAGTAATGCAATGGTAACACCTTCTGCGTTTATTGATACGTTTTCTGAAGATAAAATTTTGTATAAAAAAACATTTATTGGTATTGATGAAGTTTTTGAATATTCTACCAATGAAAATGATGAATTGTACAACGTAATTTTTACGTATGTTGGAGAAAATTTAGGAAGTTATCATTTAAAAGATGTGATTGCTACTGGAAAAATATTTGAATATATCGGTGAAAATTCAGGGAATTATAATCCTGTAATTCAATTAATTGCACCAAATAAATTACAAATTGCTGTTTTTAAAGCTTCCTACAATCCAACAGAAAAAACTTCTATTCACGCAGAAACAGCTTTTAGTAATAATGATGAAAATTTATTTTCAACTATAGATAATTCAACCAATACTGGCTTGGCTACAAAATTTAGTTGGGAACAAGTTATTTTTCAAAAAAAATGGCAACTAAAAAGCAATTTAAAATTTGATTTCATTCATAAAGACTTCAAAAGTATTGAACGAATTCAAGCTATTGAATTTAATAGAGATTGGAATATAGAAACTACCATTGGCAATCAAAAATTAATAAGTACCACTTTGTCACTTTCAAACCAAAAAAATAATAGTGTTAATTATGAGTTTTCAAACTTAGAATTTAGTGATTATTTTAAAGGAAACAAACATCACCTTTTTGGAAATTTGAGTCATAAAAACTTTTCATTTAATTTTAATAGCAGTTTATTAAATAGTAAAACAACTACTGAAAAAGGTACTTTTTTAAGATATTATTTAAATTCTAAATACAACTTGAAAAAAAGCTGGTTTGGAGTTACTTTAAACGCAGAAAAAAATGAACAGACTTCAATTTTTACTCAAACATTATCAAATTTAAGTCATAAATTTAATGAAATTGAAACATTTTTTGGTGTTGGAGATTCTACAAAAGTGTACACGCAAATTGGTGTCAACTTTAGAACAACTGACAGTATTCAAAATACTAAATTTGAACAAGTAAATACCTCTAATACATTTTATTTAAAATCTAGTTTCATAAATTCTGAAACAGCTAATTTAAACGCGTATATAAATTATAGAACCGTTAAAAATGCGAATTTTAAAGATGAAGAATCCCTCAATTCAAAAATAGTTTACAAACAACAATTATTTCATCAGTTTTTAACTTTTAATATGGTGTATCAAACACTTTCAGGGACGTTACCTCAACAAGATTTTACGTACCTAAAAACTGAACCCGGACAAGGTTTTTACACTTGGATTGATTATAATGAAAATGGTGTTAAAGAATTAAATGAGTTTGAAATTGCACAATTTTCAGATCAAGCTGAATATTTACGAATAATTTTACCAACGGTGGATTATATTGCCACGTATCAAAATAAATTTACACAAACTATTTCCATAAATCCACAACAGTGGAATTCAAAAAAAGGAATAAAAAAATTAGCCTCTCATTTTTACAATCAAACGTTTATACTAATTGATAGCAAACAGCAAAAAATGACAAAGAAATTCAATTTAAATCCGTTTGATATTACTAATGAAAATTTACTGGGTTTAAATTTCAACTTAAACAATGGCTTGTACTTTAACAAAGGGAAAAAGAACTTTTCTACCACATACAGATTTATTAAATCTCAAAACAAAACTACGACAACTATAGACAATTTAGAAAATAAAATTGAATTACATCAACTTCAATTTGAACATAAATTAGGTGATTTTTGGCAAGTAAATTTTGATGTAAGCACCTCTAAAAACAATACAAATTCATTAAATTACAGTAATAGAAATTATAATTTAAACAACTCTAAATTGCTCCCTAAACTATCTTATTACTATACTGAAAAATCATATTTTTCAGTATTTTATGAGCATAAAAACAAAGAAAACAGTATTGGAGATTTAGAAGTTCTAAAATCTGATAAATTAGGGGGAATATTAAATTACAGAAACAATGAAAAAAATAATTTAAAAGCTGAATTTAATTTTTTTAAAAATAATTTTGAAGGTGTTTCCCACTCACCAGTTGCTTACCAAATGTTAGAAGGGTTGCAACCAGGAAAAAATTATACGTGGAGTTTATTATTTCAACGAAAATTAAATTCATATTTAAATTTAAATATCAATTATTTAGGCCGTAAAAGTGAAACTTCAAAAACAATTCATACAGGAACTGTTCAATTAAAAGCATTTTTTTAATAATTATGTTTTTTGGTTTAATATTTGCTATTATCTTTACTTTTAAATTAAACTTATAAACTATGAAAAAAATCACACTAGTCGTAATATTATGTCTTAGTAGTATCTCCATTTTTGCTCAACAAAACGATAAAGAGTACTCTTTAATGAAAAACGAAGTGAAAATTAACATGTCTAACTTAATTGCCTTTAAGTTTCTTGATGTTGGTTATGAAAAAATACTAAATGAAGAATCAACAATAGGTGTTAATGTTCTTTTTAACCTTGATAAAAATTCTGACTCTAGTGATTTTGATGAATATAGGACCTTTTCAATTACACCATATTATAGACATTTTTTCTCTAATAAATATGCCGCTGGTTTTTTTGTTGAAGTATTTACAATGCTTCACTCTGGAGAGGAAGAACTAGATACACTTTATACTGATTTTCCCCCTTATGAATCTTTTACAAACTCTGAAAAATACACTGATTTTGCTGTTGGGGTATCTGCAGGTGCTAAATTTGTTTCAAAACGAGGGTTTGTTGCAGAAATTTATCTTGGAATTGGTAGAGATCTCCTAAACAACCACGATTTTGAAGTAGTTGGAAGAGGTGGTGTAGCTATTGGTTACAGATTTTAAAATCTCATCTTATAAAATAAAAAATGTTTAAAAACTCTAATTTTCGTCAACCTGAACTCGTTTCAGGTTCTCATAATAATTACAATACGAATGATGAGATTCTGAAATAACACTTCAACAAGCTCAGTGTGACATTTTCAGAATGATGGGTTAAAGTTTTTAAACACTTCAATATATCTTGAAATTCTATTTATTACATTTTCATTAACCAGTTTTTAATGGCAACATCTTCTTTAATAATAGAATGAAGTTCCGTTATTTTTACTCTTTTTTGTTGCATCGTATCTCTATAACGAATAGTTACAGAATTATCATTTAAAGTATCGTGATCAACTGTAATACAAAATGGCGTTCCTACTGCATCTTGTCTTCTATAACGTCTTCCAATTGCATCTTTTTCATCATAAGCAACATTGAAATCCCATTTTAAATCTTCTACAATTTTACGAGCAACTTCAGGTAAACCATCTTTTTTAACCAATGGTAAAATAGCTGCTTTAGTTGGCGCTAAAACCGATGGTAATCTTAAAACCGTACGTGTAGTTCCATTTTCTAATTCTTCTTCTTGTAATGAATTTGAAAATACCGCTAAAAACATTCTGTCTAAACCAATAGAAGTTTCAACAACATACGGTATATAATGTTCGTTAATCTCCGGATCAAAATATTGTAATTTTTTACCTGAGTGTTTTTCATGACTTGATAAATCAAAATCTGTTCTTGAATGAATTCCTTCTAATTCTTTAAATCCGAAGGGGAATTTAAACTCTATATCTGAAGCTGCATCAGCGTAATGTGCTAATTTTTCGTGGTCATGAAAACGATAATTATCTTTTCCCATCCCTAATGATAAGTGCCATTTTAAACGTGTTTCTTTCCACTGTTCATACCATTCTTTTTGAGTGCCAGGACGTACAAAAAATTGCATTTCCATTTGTTCAAATTCGCGCATACGAAAAATAAATTGACGTGCAACGATCTCATTTCTAAATGCTTTACCCGTTTGTGCAATTCCAAAAGGAATTTTCATTCTACCCGTTTTTTGTACATTTAAAAAATTCACAAAAATACCTTGAGCTGTTTCAGGACGTAAATATAAATCCATTGCCGTATCTGCTGATGCACCTAATTTAGTTCCAAACATAAGGTTAAACTGCTTCACATCTGTCCAATTTTTAGAACCTGAAATAGGACATCCAATTCCTAATTCTTCTATCAATAATTTTACATCGGCTAAATCTTCATTTTCTAGAGATTTACCCATACGTTGTAAAATAGCATTACCCTTTTCTTTATAACCAACTACTCTTGGATTGGTGGCTAAAAATTGTTCTTTATCAAAAGATTCACCAAAACGTTTTGCTGCTTTTGTTACTTCTTTTTCAATTTTAGCATCTAATTTTCCAACATAGTCTTCAATTAAAACATCAGCTCTATATCTTTTTTTAGAATCTTTATTATCAATTAAAGGATCGTTAAAAGCATCTACATGGCCAGAAGCTTTCCAAATTTTTGGATGCATAAAAATTGCAGTGTCTAAACCTACAATATTTTCGTGCATTTGTACCATTGCTTTCCACCAGTAATTTCTAATATTTTTCTTTAGCTCTACACCGTTTTGAGCGTAGTCATAAACGGCGCTTAAACCATCATAAATTTCACTAGATTGGAATACAAACCCGTACTCTTTAGCGTGTGAAACTACCTTTTTAAATTTATCGTCTTGATTTGCCATTTTGCAAAAATAGGAAAGGTTTTAATACTAAAAAATAAAAAAGTGGAAATAGCCGAAACTATTTCCACCCAATTAACATTAAATAATACTAATCTGGAGTTACTTACTTTACTTTAGGGTAATATTAGTTGCTCCAACAAATTTATTTTCTATGTAAATATTTACTGTATGAAGACCTTTTTCAACATAATCTCTATTTACTTCAACTAGAGAAATAATGTCAACTGCTTCATTTAAATAATTTACAATAGTTTGGTCGCTATAACTTACTTGAGTATCATTTATAGTTAATTCTCCTTTACTTGCTACTGTAAGTCCTTTTGAATTTACTATTTGAATATAAACCTGACGCTCACCTTGTTCACTTATTTCGTTTTTTGCAATGGTAAAGTTAATTCTAAAAGCATCGGTATTTTTAGCTCTTGAAGTTTCAACTAATTTTCCATTATTACGCTCTCTCATTGCTAGTACTTTAGCTTTATTTACTTTTAAAACTGAACCAATTGCTACTTTTTCTGATAAACTTAAATTTTGAGAAGTTAAAGTATCATTTTTAGCTAATTGACTAGAAATTTTAACATTTGCACTATCTAAATCAATAGTTAATAACTGATTTACACCTGTTAAAGAATCTGTCATAAAAAACAAGCGTCTGTTTGTTTCTTCTAATTTTGCAATTTGTTTTCTATAACGTCTTATTAAACTGTAATTGGTTGCTTTTAATCCTTTAATTGAATCTCTTAAAGCAACAATTCTATCTCTTTCTATAGATAATTCACTAGATAAGGAAGTGTTTTGCCCAATAGCTTCTTCATACTTTACAATCATATTGTCTAAATTTCCTTCAATCTCCATTTTTTCTTCTTCAATTGCATCTGTCAGCTTTTTATGTTCTGTATTGTTATAAAAAGTATATGCTACAACTGCGAGTAATAAAACTGCTAAAACGATAACAATTATTTTACTATTTGATTTCTTATTTTCTTCCATTATTCCTTAATTTGTTTATTTACTTTAATTTATTATTCAACGCTAAATGCAAAAATAAATTATAATAGAACCAATAAATAATTTTGAGGTGTTTTTTTTAGGAATTCTAAAGTTACATTATAAAAACTATATTTCATAATATTAAGATTCATTTTTAATTCAATTTTATGTATTTTTAAAAAAATTATTGTTGTGAAATTTTTGAAAGATATTATTAATATTTTCTTTCCTGAAGTTTGTTTGTGTTGTAATGAGCATTTAACAACTAATGAAAATACAATTTGTATTAATTGTAGACATGATTTGCCTTTAACTAATTTCAGTTTTGAAAAAAATAATTTAGTTGAAAAATCATTCTTTGGAAGATTCCCAATTGAAAATGCAACAGCATTATTTTATTTTTTTAAAAAAGGGAAGGTTCAACAATTAATTCATGAACTTAAATATAATAAACAGCAGCAAGTTGGTTGTTTTATAGGGAATTGGTTAGGATTAGAAATGACAGAAAGTACTAGATTTAAAAATATTGATTATATAATTCCTGTTCCTCTTCACAAAAAGAAATTAAAAACAAGAGGTTATAATCAAGTTGCTACTTTTGGTAAAAGTTTATCAGAAAAACTGAACATTTCATACCATGAAACTTTTCTAATAAAAGTATCAGCAACTAAAACACAAACCAAAAAAATACGTTTAGATCGTTGGAAAAATGTACAGGAATTATTTGTAGTTCAACATAAAAACAACTTAAAAAATAAGCATATTTTATTAATTGATGATATTATTACAACAGGTGCCACGCTTGAAGCTTGTTGTAAAGCTTTTAAGAACATAGAAGGTTTAAAAATAAGTATTGCTTGTATGGCATATACTAAATAATTTATATTCATAAAATACAAAATAATCTAGAGCGTTATTTAAATAAATTAATTGTTATTTTGCACTAAATTTAGTTGCATAAATTATGAGTTATAAAATTCTATTAATAGTAGTACTTAGTTTATTATTAACTAACTGTGCAAAAAGAGGTAGACCAACTGGTGGACCTTTAGATAGTATTGCCCCAATATTAGTCAGTGCAAACCCAAAACATGAATCTATAAATTTTAAAGCAAAAAAAATTAAAATTTATTTTGATGAGTATATTAAATTAAAAAATGTTACTAAACAATTAGTTATTTCTCCTCCGCAAAAAAATGCCCCTATAATTTCTCCTCTTGGAACTGCCAGTAAGTTAATTACCATAGAAATTTTAGATACCCTAGATCTTAATACTACTTACGCTTTTAATTTTGGAAATAGTATTGTTGATAATAATGAAGAAAATAAACTAGGGAATTTTAAATATGTCTTTTCTACAGGTACTTATATCGATTCATTAAATTTAACTGGAGAAGTTAATGACCCCATTTTAAAAGAGTCGGTTAAAGGAATTGATGTGATGTTATATGAATATAATGATACGTTTACAGATTCCATTATTTTCAAAGAAAAACCTCGTTATATTGCCAATACCTTAGATAGTACTTTGTTTGATATTACAAATTTACGTGCTGGAAAATACTTACTTATTGCCTTAAATGACGCTAATGGAAATAAAATTTATAATCCAGAAATAGATAAAATTGGGTTTGTAGAGGATACCATCACTATTCCTACCGATAATAAATATAACTTTTCAATATTTAAAGAGGTTCCTCAATTGAAAGTCATAAAACCTAAAGAAGTTACCAAAGGCCATCTTATTTTTGGCTATAAAGGAAATGCCAAAAATTTAAATATTACTCTTTTAACTAAAACACCTACTAATTTTAAATCTGAAATTAACTTCGAAAAAGATAAAGACACTATTAATTATTGGTATTCTGAAATTGAAATAGACTCTCTAAATTTTTTAGTTTCAAAGGGTGATTATTCTGAAGAGTTTACCGTAAAAACTAGAACTTCAAAACTTGATTCATTAATTGTTAATAAAAGTACAAGCAGTGTATTACACCTAAAAGACACCTTTTCATTATCAACCAATATTCCAATTATTAACGTTGATAAATCATTAATAAATATAGAAGACCAAGACTCTACAGCTGTAGATTTTAATTTAATTCTATCTGAATCTAAAACAAAATTATATCTAGATTTCGAAAAAAAACACAACTCAAAATATAATTTTACGTTATTACCAAAAACAATAACTGATATTTTTGGAGTTTCAAACGATTCATTATCATTTCAATTAACAACAAAAAATCCAGAAAATTATGGATTGCTTAACCTTGACTTACAAAGCGATAAAAAAACTTATTTTATTGTTGAATTAATTGACAGTAAAGGTTCAGTAATTAGAACCAAAAAATTAAATAAACCACAAATAGTAACTTTTAATTTATTACCCCCTGGAAATTACTTGATAAGAGTTACTATTGATGAAAATAAAAATGGTATTTGGGATACTGGAGATTTTATAAGTAAACGTCAACCTGAAATAATTAAATATTTTGAAAAAGATTTAGTAATAAGAGCAAATTGGGGAGAAAACGAAATATTTATACTAAAATAACTTCAATTTAGTTTATGAATATTATTAGTTTAAAAAATTCATTACTTTTGATACATCTAAAACCCTTATTTTGAGTAACCTTCATAAAATACTAATTCCCTTTTTGTGCTTCTTTGTAATTACAACAGTAAAAGGACAAGACAGAAGTAGCCATGAAATTGGTTTTATTTCTGGAGCAGCCTCGTTTACAACCGATTATGGAACTCGATATAATTTTTCAAGTAATGTTGGAGGTAATATTGGGATGGGTATAGGTTTAATATATTACTTAAATTTTTCTGACTACAGATATATATGGGATCAACGTACAAATTACTTTGCTGAGCATTTTAGAATAAGAGCTGAATTATCCTACATGTCAGCCAATTTAGATCATTTTGGTAAATGGATAGATATTATAGATAAAAATACCGGAGTGCTATCTCTAGGTGCTCAACAACTTCGTGCAATGCATGGTAAAACAACTATTGTAAACTTTGGTACTCAATTAGAGTTTCATATAGTTGATATTGTAGATTTTGGCTCTCGTAGAATTCCTGATTTACAATGGTCTCCTTATGTAAGTGCTGGTTTTATGGTTGATTATTATAATCCTGATTTAAAAATTGATGAACCGTATGATTTATTTCCAAAGTGGGCAGTAGATGGTGCAACAAACATGAAATCTAATTTTACTGGATCACTAACTTTTGGTATAGGAACAAGACATAAATTAGGAGAATACTCAGATATATTGATTGAGTCTCGTTGGCAATACTTTTTTTCAAATTTTGTTGATGGTTTAAATGCAAGAGACGATTCTGCCAATAAATTTAATGATTGGCTCTTGTGGGTACATGTTGGTTATGTTTATTACCTAAATTAGGCTTAAAGCTTGCTCTAAATCAGCTAATAAATCATCTTTATCTTCAATACCAACACTTAATCTAACTAAAGAATCAACAACACCTGTTTTTTCTCTTTCTACTTTTGGAATAGAAGCATGAGTCATACTTGCTGGATGTCCTGATAATGACTCTACGCCACCTAATGATTCTGCTAAAGTGAATATTTTTAAGTTTTCTACTATTTTAAAAGCATCTTTAATGTTATTCCCTTTGGTAACAAACGAAACCATTCCTCCAAAATCTCTCATTTGCTTTTTAGCAATTTCATGATTTGGGTGGTTTTTAAAACCAGGCCAATATACATTTTCAATTTTAGGATGTTTTGCTAAAAATTCTGCAACTGCTTTTCCATTTTCACAATGACGTTGCATACGAACATGTAAAGTTTTTATGCCTCTCAACACTAAAAAACTATCCATTGGACCACAAACAGCTCCGCAAGAATTTTGAATAAAATATAATTTATCTGCTAATTTTTTATCATTTACAATTAAAGCACCCATTACAACATCACTATGACCTCCTAAATATTTAGTAGCCGAGTGCATTACAATATCGACTCCTAAATCTAATGGATTTTGTAAATATGGAGTTGCAAAAGTATTATCAACAGCTAATAAAACTTGATGTTTTTTAGCAACATTAGAAACTGCTTCAATATCTATAATATTCATCATTGGATTTGTTGGAGTTTCAACCCAAATAAGTTTTGTTTTTTCTGAAATAAATTCTTCAATTTTATCTGCATTTTCCATTCCTATAAAATGAAATTTAATACCATAATTCTCAAATATTTTTGTGAATATTCTATAAGAACCACCATACAAATCGCTTGTTGAAATTACTTCATCTCCAGGGCTTAACAACTTTATAACACAATCTATAGCTGCTAATCCTGAACCAAAAGCCAAACCGAAATTTCCGTTTTCAATGCTTGCAAAAGCGTTTTCAAGTGCTGTTCGAGTTGGGTTTCCTGTTCTTGAATACTCATATCCTTTATGGTCTCCTGGTGAAGCCTGAGCATAAGTTGATGTTTGGTAAATTGGTGGCATTACAGCCCCTGTTGAAGGGTCATGTTGTTGTTTCCCGTGGATTACTTTTGTATTGAATTTCATAATAAACTATTTTCTATTCAGGATATGTTTGAAGGCAAATGTACTTATTCTTTACTTAACTTTTTAATTAATTTACCAACGGTTAATCCTTGCCCTATAATAGAAAAAACAACAATTATATAAGTAATTACTAAAAATAAATCTCTATGCATTTCTTGTGTTAAACTTAATGCCAATGCAATAGAAATTCCGCCGCGCAAACCTCCCCAAGTCATAATTAAATTAGTATTTGGAATAAAGTTTAATTTTTTGGCATACAATTTAATAGGTAACATTAACGATAAATAACGTGCTAATAATAAGGTTGGTACACATAATAAACCTGCTAAAATATATTGATTCTTATACGTTAAAACCAACATCTCCATCCCAATCATTACAAATAAAACGGTATTTAAAAGTATATCTACTAATTCCCAAAATTTATCTACATATTGCTCAGTTATTTTACTCATAGAGGTTTCTCTAATGGTATCATGACCAACAAATAATCCTGTAATTACCATTGCTAATGGTGCTGACAAATGAAGATATTGAGCTAAAACTGTTCCTCCCATAACGGCTGCTACTGTAATTATTACCTCCACATCATAATCATCTATAGATTTTAATAGCCGATACGTAATCCAACCCAGTAATAAACCTAGTATTATCCCTCCAACAACTTCAAACAAAAACATTTCGGCAACATGACCAAATGTTAGTGAACTTCCTCCTTTAGCAATTTGATAAATTGTTAAAAAAACAACAACGCCAATTCCATCATTAAATAAAGATTCTCCAACAATTTTTGTTTCTAGTTTTTTCGGTGCGCCCACTTGTTTTAAAATACCTAATACCGCAATTGGATCGGTTGGAGAAATTAACGCCCCAAACAGTAAGCAATAAATAAAATCAATATGTAAACCAACTACTTTTAGAATATAATATGAAAATACACCAACCAATAATGTAGAGATAAGCGTACTAAATGTAGCAAATATTAGAACCGGTTTTCGTTGTACTTTGAGCTGTTGAAAATTGGTATGTAATGCTCCTGCAAATAATAAAAAACTTAACATTACATCTAATAGAACAGTCTGAAAATCTATTTGTGCTATCAATAATTTTTCCTGCTCCAATAGTGCATCGTTAAAAAGGCTTGTTGCTAAAACTAAAAGTGTGAAAATTATGGTAATTACCATTAAACCAATGGTAGTTGGCAATTTTAAAAACCTTACATTTAAATAACCAAAAAGTGCCGAAATAACAATTAAAATAGAGACTACTGCAAATAAACTCATTTTATATAAATTTTAATAATTGTAAAATAATTCCCAAGTGAATTCCTTCATGGTAATTATTAAATATTACTCCATCCTCAATACTGTTTAACGTGATTTCTACACTTGTTTTGTATTCAATATATTTTTTAAATATTCCTTTTGAGTAATCTTCTTCTAAAATTTCAGGTAAGGATATAAATTGCTTTTTAATGGCTTCAAATTCATTTTCAGATATTGAATATGTTGGAGCAGTTCCTTTTTGGAAGTTATGTATCATTTCTTCAGAAACTAAGCACTCTAAACCTGATAACTTATAACACAATAATTGTTGTGTAACAACTAAATGTGTGATATTCCAAGCTATACTATTTTTAAATCTTTCAGGAATTTTATTTAATTGTTCTATCGTACAATTTTCAATTGCTTTTAAGGTAAGTTGTCTAGATTTTTTTAAGATATTAATTTCTTGCTGCATTATTTTTTGATTTTTTATTAAAAGTATTCAAATTTAAAATAAAAACGCATTAATTTTACTTAAACACATTTTATTAAAGTAATGAAAAAAATATATCACTTAAAAACCTGTGACACTTGTAGGAGAATGTTAAAAGAAATGGATATTACCAGCTATACTTTACAAGAAATAAAAACTAAGCCTATTACTGCAAAACAGCTAGATGAATTGTATAAACTAACGAATAGTTACGAAGTTTTATTTAGCAGAAGAGCTAAAAAATATAAACAAATGGATTTGAAAAGCCAGGTATTAACTGAAAAAGATTATCGACAATTAATACTTGATGAATATACTTTTTTAAAACGCCCGGTAATAATTAATAACAACGAAGTTTATGTAGGAAATACTAAAAAAAGAGTTGATGTTTTAAATATCTAAAACTTTAAAACATTCTAATAAACCTAATTATATTCAACTCTATTTTACATCCAATAATCTGCAACCCAAGGAGCAGGTCTTACATAACGATACCATTTTCCTCGCCCACCAATAATTGCTTTATGCGGATTAATTTCACCATGAAAAATAATTATTTTAGAACCTTTTGGTATTGTAGGTTTCTTCCAAAATGCTAATGGAAAACGTGAAAGACAATCGTATTTATAACTTGGGCACCATTCTTTTGGCCAATATTGTAACTTACCCTTTTCATTAATTGCATGAGTTAAAAACTCTTGTTCATTTCTATGTTGTTTTATAACTGAATCAAAATTGGCAATAAAATCATCAAAAACATATCCATGTTTACCAATATCAAATCTATAAACAGAAGAATTTCCTGTAATTCTCCAAGATCTCCAACTATGATCTTTAATTATTCTAAACGCTCCTTCAACCTCAAAAAAACAGTCAATATTATCAACAATAACAATATCCAAATCTAAAAATAAAGCGCGACCTTTTAATCCGTATAAATCTTCCTTTAATGTTGTAAGTTTCTTCCACATACGTTCAGGAAGGTTTGAATCTAAATTAATTTCTGGAATAGGAAAACATTGAACCTCCTCTATAATACCTTCATCATCATCGGTAAAACAAACCATTTTAAAATCGTAGGTCAAATTTTTTTTAACCATAGAATACAATCTATTTACGTACTCTGCACCGTATAAAGTTCCCCACTTCATACAAAAAATATAGTTGTTATTTTCTGTTTTATTACTCATGTTTTTCTAAAATATGTAAATATTCAACTGTTGAAGTTGCTTTATGATTTCTATTTTCAGTTTTATCTGCTTTAAATCGTTGATAATTTGTGGTTTTCAAACTGTACTTTCCGTACTTTGACATTAGCGTACTCACCTCACTTTCAGTCATTAAACCTTCGTTATTATAACTTAAAAAAATATGCTTAAAGTTAGTATTTTTTATCAAATTTTCGAAAGATTTTTTCACTTCATTTTTTTTACAATATGAAGAGCGGTAATACTCTCTTAACCCTGTTTTTCCCTTCGGAATAAAGCTATCATATTTAGCAATTGTATTTAGTAAATGATAATTAGAACCATATTGACGTGCATTATAAGGAGGATCTAAATACAAAATATCACCATTAATTTTTTTAATTAATTCATTGCTATCTTCATTAAAAACCTGATGTGAATTTTTGGTCGTCATAAATTCAGCAGCTTTTAAAATTAATGATTTTTGAGCAGTCTTTTTTAGTTTCTTTAAATAAGCACCATAAACTGATGCTGTATTTGCAACTTTATCGGCACTTTCTATTAATGATGCTAATAAAAAATAATAAGTATCTTCATTTATTTCTTTAGCTATTTTCCAAGTTTCTATTTGTTGCCTAATTGCATCAATTTTTTTTCCATTTTCTGAAGAAAAATACAATCGACCTTCTTTTCCATTTTCACAATAATTATGAAATATAAAGCCTTCAACTCTTTCCAAATTATTTAATGAATTAATTAGTTCTTCGGCCTTTAAATTTTTATAATTTCCTATATAATTTCGGTTTAGTACATAACTATAGTATTCTACATCATTTGCAATAACTTGTTTTACTAGCGGTTTAAATATTCTTCCAACAATTCCTGTACCAGCAAACAAGTCACAAAAAACAAGATTGGCTAAATTGTCTCCAACACTATCAATTATTGAAGTTTTTAAAAATGAAGAAAGTTTATGTTTAGAACCTATATAATTCACTTAACTTTATTTAATTACCCAAATTATATCTGCTTTCACAACTTCATTATCATGTGTAAAACTGTATAAATTAGAAGCATCAAATTTACATAAATAAGTTGATATTTTTTGATGAAGCAATCCAATTTCAGATTTCAGTTTCCAATGTTCGTTTACATTCTCATAATTAACCAATACCACAAAAAGTCTATTTTTAAAATGCTTGCGTTGTTGCTGACTTTGATTTTTATATAACCACGCTATTAGTTCATTTTTATGGCTAATTGCATAAGGAACAGATTTTTTAAACCCTTTTGGGAAAACAGTTGTTTTATGATCAAACGGGATATCGTTAATGTAAAAATCGGTAAATTTATCTTTTATATTAGCGTGTGGCTTTACATTAGTATGTTCACAAAAAAAATGTTCAACAGCTTTGGCCGACCAAAAATTATACCACCTGTTGAATGCATAATTTTTTAAATTAATATATTGGGGATTCCCTTTAAATTTTACTTCTATTTCTTTAGTAAGACTATCAAAAGAATCAATTTTATAAATGAAACCAGTTAGTTTATCAAATTTATCGGCTTGTTTTCTTCCCCAGGAATATTTAAATTTTGTTCTTTTTTTAAGTTCTTTTTCTAGCAAAAGGTAATTCATTACTATAAAAATTTCCTTTCAATTAAATCTATTAATCGTTGCTCATATTCTTCTTTAGAACTCCAATCATAATCTGGTTTTATCATTTTATTAATAAAATTTTTTGCTTCACTTTCACTTTTAAAAGTGTTTAACTGAGATAAAACACGGTTAAAGTCGCCTTGATTTCCTTCAAATAAATATTTAACAAATGCTATTCTATCGTTTAAACCAACTTGTAAATTGCTTTTAAACAATGTATCATTTAAAGACTTCTGATTATTTTTTGAAATTTCTTCAATTTCTGGATTTTCTTTAGTTGCTCTTTCAAAGAGTTTTGTAGCAACATCCGCAGAGATAGCATCTTTTAATTCTTCCTCTAAAGTATTTTGAATTGAAAGAATTTCGTGCTCATCATTTTTTGATAATGCATCTTCAATACCAAATATTTCTTCAACTTGTTCTTCTGAAAGTATTTTGTTTTGTTTAATTTCTTCATGATATTCCAAAGGTTTAGAAGTCACTATTTTTTCTGTATTTTCTATAATTGGTACAATTTTATCAACAATTTCTTCATTTACAGACACCTTATTTATATTGGAATTAACAAACTTTAAAATTGTAAGTTTTTCATATATTTCTTGTGATTTATTATGTAATTCAACAATATCATCATTATTTTTCATTTCTAAAATACTGTGTGCCAGACTTACTAATTCGGATTTTATTTTTTTGTGCATAAGTTGCGCTATTAAATGATTTTTGATGTTTATTTTTTAATAAATTTGTATGAATTCAAAAAACGAATGTAATACTAATTTTTATTGCATTCTTTTAAAATTAAAAAAAATACAATAACCTTTCAATCGTGAAATTACAAAATGTTTCTTGAAAATACAGTAAATCATAACGAACAATTTGGCTGGATTGAAGTAGTTTGCGGATCTATGTTCTCTGGTAAAACAGAAGAATTAATTCGTAGGTTAAAACGTGCACAATTTGCCAAACAAAAAATAGAAATTTTTAAACCCGCTATTGATACTAGATATGATGAAGAAATGGTGGTTTCACATGATGCTAATGAAATTAGATCTACACCTGTACCATCATCTTCAAATATTTTAATTTTAGCTGCTGGTGTTGATGTTGTTGGAATAGATGAAGCTCAATTTTTTGACGAGGGTATTGTTGCGGTTTGTAATGAATTAGCAAATCGTGGAATACGTGTTATTGTTGCTGGTTTAGATATGGATTTTAAAGGCAATCCGTTTGGCCCAATGCCTGCACTTATGGCAACCGCAGAATATGTTACAAAAGTACACGCTATTTGTACAAGAACTGGTAATTTAGCTCACTATAGCCATAGAACTGCTGTTGGTGATGAATTAGTAATGCTAGGTGAAACACAAGAATACGAACCTTTAAGCCGTGCTGCATATTACAAAGCCATGAAGGAAGCTCAACAACAAAAGGTTGAACAAAATACTAATGAAAAATAATCACGTTACTAAGCTTGAAATAAATTTAAATGCCATTGATTTTAATTTCAATTATTTTAAAGCTAAACTTCAAAGTAGTACAAAAATTTTAGTTGTAATAAAAGCTTTTGGCTATGGAAGTAGCGCTATTGAAATTGCAAAATACTTAGAACAAAAAGTTGATTATTTTGCTGTTGCATATTTAGATGAAGGAATTGCTTTAAGAAATGCTAGTATTAAAAAACCCATTTTAGTACTACATCCTCAAAAAAATAATCTTAAAAAAATTATTGAATTTAATTTAGAACCAAATTTATATTCTATAAGTATCTTAAAATCTTTTATTGAAGTTTCGAAAGAACTAAATGTTCAAAATTATCCAATTCATTTAAAATTTAATACCGGTTTAAATCGATTAGGGTTTACTGAAAAAAATATTTCAAAAATAATTTCTTTAATTAATAATCAAAATAAAATTCTTGTAACCTCTATATTTTCACATATTGCCGCTAGTGAAGATTTAAATGAACGAGAATTTACCTTACAACAAATAACTACTTTTCAAATCATTTCAGAAAAAATTATACGTCAATTAAAAACTATTCCTTTTAAACATATGTTAAATACTTCAGGAATACTAAATTATGCTACTGAAGCACAATTTGATATGGTGCGCTTAGGAATTGGACTATATGGTTTTGGAAATGCTAAAAATGAAACTTCTAAATTAAAAAATGTTCTTACTTTAAAATCTATTATTTCCCAAATTCATACAATTAAAAAAGGTGAAACTGTAGGTTACAATCGTGCTTATAAGGCGGCTTCAACAATGAGAACGGCAACTATTCCAATTGGACATGCTGATGGTATTTCAAGACATCTTGGTAACGGTATTGGTTATGTTTATATCAATAATCAAAAAGTATTTATCGTAGGAAATATTTGTATGGATATGATTATGGTAAATATTTCTGAAATTAATTGCAATGAAGGTGATGAAGTTATTATTTACAAAAATCAACAACATATTGCAGCATTAGCAAAAGCTCTCAATACTATACCTTACGAATTACTTACCGCAATTTCACAACGTGTTAAACGAATGTTAAAATAGTGTTAAAAAAATAATTTTTTTTAGTACATTCGCTTAACTAATCATTAACTAAAACAACTATAAAATGGGAATGCTAAAAGAATTTAAAGATTTTGCAATGAAGGGAAACCTTGTTGATATTGCAGTGGGTTTTGTAATGGGTGCTGCATTTAAGAGTGTTGTTACTTCATTTACAGGAGGTATTGTTTCGCCACTTATTGGCTTAATTTTCAATTCAAATTTCAAAGATTTAAAGTATATTGTAAAGGACGGTGTTGCTGATGAGGCAGGGAAAGTTATTGGTGAAGTAGCTGTACTTTATGGTGATTTTATTACCAATGTTATTGACTTTGTTATTGTTGCATTTGTAATGTTTATGATTATTAAAGGGATTAATAAAACAAAAAAGAAAGAAGAACCAGCTCCTGAAGCACCAAAAGGACCTTCTCAAGAAGATTTATTAACTGAAATAAGAGATTTATTATCTAAAAAGTAAACCAAACTTTATTTAGTAAACTAAAAAGGCTTGCAACTGCAAGCCTTTTTTTATTTCTTCTTTTTGGTTTCGTACACCTCAGCAATGGTTGGTGAACCTCCATTTTTTTTAATTAAAATAAGTTCATCTTCAACTGTTACTTTTCCCGTTTGAAGTACTTTAAAGTAAACACCACATTTTGTTGAGTTCCAAAATTGTTTCATTACTTTTTGAGTGCCAAAAACGATCCCTAATTTCATACAGGGTTGTCTGGATTTAGTGACTTCAATAGTTACTTCACCTAATTTATAGATACTTCCAATGTGTATATTGGTTTCTTCGAGATTTAAAATTGTTAAATTTTCTCCAAACATGCCAAATCTCCAATCTAAATTTGGATATAATTCTTTCCAATAAGCATAATGATTTTCAGAATATGCATAAACAGCCTGATCAATTCCACCATGGTATCTTCTATCAATTATCACATCTTCATCAACATCTTCAACTCCTAAAAATATTTCGTTTACCGGAAATTTATAAATACCTGTTTCTACTACTCTTCCTTTATAATTAATCGTCTTTTTTTTTCCAACATTAACTGAAACTACTTTCATTTTACTTGAAATTTAGAAAGTTCATCAGCTATTTTTCGATTATCGGATAAACGAGGCACTTTATTTTGTCCACCTAATTTTCCAATTGATTTCATAAAATTATTAAATCCGCCCTTTTCAATACTGGTTATTTTTAAAGGTTGTAATATTTTCCCTTCAATTAAATCTAAATAATACATATTTTGCTGTTGCATTGAAGCATCAATTTTAGCAGCAAATTCTTGTAAATTTTCTGGTTGATTTTCAAATTCAATAAACCATTCATGGTATGGTAATCCTTCAATAGGAGTAATTTGAGGTGCTACCGTAAATTCAGTAATACTAATTGTTGTTTTTGCCGTAGTTTCAAGTATTGCTTGTTCTACTTCTTTACCAATTACATGTTCTCCAAATGCCGAAATAAAGTGTTTTATACGTCCTGTTACAATAATTCGTGGTGGATTTAATGAGAGGAATTCAACCGTATCTCCAATATTATAACCCCAAAGCCCTGCGTTTGTATTTAAAATTAGCACATAATTTACACCAACTTTTACATCGGCTAAAGAAAGTCGTGTTGGGTTTTTATCAAAAAATTCTTCGGAAGGAATAAATTCATAAAACATTCCATTATCTACCAACAGCATCATTCCTTTTTCTGTTTGAGAATCTTGATAGGCAATAAAACCTTCGGAAGCTGGATACAATTCAATAGTATCTACTTTTCTTCCAATTAAATCATCAAACTTTTTTCTATATGGTTCAAAATTTACCCCACCATAAACAAATAAATTAAAGTTTGGAAAAACTTCACCAACCTTTTTACCTGTTCTTTCAATAATTTTTTCAAAATACATTTGTACCCAAGATGGAATTCCACTTATGAGTGTCATATTTTCATTAATTGTTTCATCTACAATTGCATCAACTTTAGTTTCCCAATCTTCAATACAATTGGTTTCCCAACTTGGTAAACGGTTTTTGAGTAAATAATTAGGAATAAAATGTGCTGAAATACCTGAAAGGCGACCAGTTTTTATACCATTTTTCTCATTCAACTCTGGACTTCCTTGTAAAAAAATCATTTTCCCATTTACAAAAGCTGTTTTTTTGGTTTCAGCAATATAAAGCAACAGAGAATTTCGTGCTGCACTAATATGCATTGGCATAGATTCTTTGGTAAGTGGAATATATTTTGCGCCAGATGTTGTGCCAGATGTTTTCGCAAAATACATTGGTTTTCCTTTCCATAAAATATCGGATTCACCAGCTACAACTTTTTCTACATACAACTTAAGAGCTTCGTAATCTCTCACCGGAACTTGCTTTTTAAAGTCTTGATATGTTTGTATTTTTTTAAAATTATGATCTTTCCCAAAAGTTGTATTTTGAGCATCAGATACCAATTTTTTTAAAATATTTTGTTGAATTTTTACCGCATTATTACTTTGCTTGTAAAATTTTAATGCTATATATTTTGCAAAAGGCTTTGCTAGAATTGATTTGATACTCATAGCTTATTCAAAATCGATATAATTAGTTGGATCTACGGGATAGCCTTCATTCCATAACTCAAAATGTAAATGTGGGCCTGTAGTATATTCGCCAGAATTTCCAGCTGAAGCAATTACCTCTCCAGATTTAACCAAATCTCCTTGATGCTTGTGTAATGCTGAATTGTGCTTATAAATTGAAATAAATCCACTTGCATGCTTTACAATAATAACATTTCCCGTTTCTGCAGTCCATTCTGCAAAAATTACAGTTCCATCAGCAACAGATTTTACAGGGGTTCCCATTTCTACAGCAATATCTACGGCAAAATGTTTCTTTTCTAAATTATACCCATTACTAATTGTTCCAACAACAGGTGCAAAGAATACAATATCAACATCTTTGGTAGCCTCATCAAAAATACTATACCTATCTGTACTTTCTATTTCTTGTCTAAACTCTAAATCTACTTGTGAAGGCTCTAAATTTATAGTGTCTTTATCGTACTGAACAGCTTGTAAAACTGAATCTTTATCAAAAAGTACTTCAGAAATCTCGCCTGTTAATAATGCTCTAACTTTTTGAATATATAAATTATTAACCTCTAAAACTTGCTGTAAAGAATCTGCTTTATACACCAATTTTGTAGCATCCTTTTTTAATTGAATAGAGGAATAACCTGGAATATATTCTCTTAATGGAGTAAAAGCAATTAAAAAAATGGTTCCAACAATTAATACTATAGAAAAAACACTTCCTAAAATAAACACGTTTAATCTAGTTAATTTAAATGATAGCTTTTCTTCAAAAGTATCTTCATTTAAAACTACTAAACGGTATTTATGAATTAATTTTTGCCTGAATTTTCCTTTATTTTGAGGTTTTTTTGCCATAATTAGATACAAAACAAATATACAACGAATTTTTAGTTAAAAAATTTTAAACTGCCTGTTTAGTCATGTTAAAAATTAGCTAATTTTACTTTTTATAAAAATTCATTTCATCAATATAATTCCATACGTTTGTTGGTAGCATCGTACTTATATCTCGCCTTTCTTTGATGGATTTTCTAATAAAAGTTGAAGAGATTTGAACTATTGGTGCTTTTACCTTATGCACTTTTGGATGATTAGAAAACTGACTTTTTGGCTGTTCATTTGAAATTCTTGGATACACATACAATTCATAATTTTGAAGGATTGTTTCATGATTTTTCCATTTATGAAACCCTTTTAAATTATCTTCTCCCATAATTAAGCAAAACTGTTTTTTGGGATATTTCTCCTCAATATAAGCTAGGGTATTTATGGTATAATTGGGTTGTGGAAGGTTAAATTCTATATCGGTTGTTTTTAACTTTGGATAGTTTTCAACTGCTATATTTATAATTGATAATCTATGATAATTACTTAACATAGAGGTTTTTTGTTTAAATGGACTTTGAGGTGTAACTACAAACCAAACTTCCTCTAAATCAGAAAATTCAACTATATAATTTGCAATTATCATATGCCCAATATGAATTGGATTAAATGTCCCAAAAAACAACCCTATTTTCATTTATTTTATAAAGTTTTCAACTAATTTATATGCATCTTTTTTTGCAGTTTCAAGATCATTGTTTATTAAAATAACATCAAAATCATCTGCGTATTTTAATTCTTTTTCAGCTTTGGCTACCCTTTCTTTTATTTTTTCTTCACTCTCGGTTTGTCTGTTTCTTAACCTACGTTCCATTTCTTCTATTGATGGTGGCTTCACAAAAATAGCTAATGTTTGCTTGGGGAATTGGCTTTTAATACTTAAACCTCCAATAACATCAATGTCAAAAATCACATGCTTCCCTAAACTCCAAATTCGTTCAACTTCTTTCTTTAATGTTCCATAAAAATTATTTGTATATACCTCTTCCCACTCAATAAAATCTTTTTTATTAATGTGTTCTTGAAAATCTTTTAATGAAATAAAATAATAATCCTCTCCGTGTACTTCAGTTCCTCTTTTATCACGTGAAGTTGCAGAAATAGAAAAATCTAAATTTAACTCTAATTGTTTTAATAAATGGTGAACAATTGTAGTTTTCCCTGAACCTGAAGGTGCTGAAAAAACTATTAATTTACCTTCTTTTTTATTTGGCATACCTTTCTATAATACATTCAAACTTTGTTCTTTAATTTTTTCCAGTTCATCTTTCATTTGAACTACTAATTTTTGCATATCTGCAAAGTTAGATTTTGAGCCAATAGTATTAATTTCTCTCCCTATTTCTTGTGTAATAAATCCAAGTTTTTTTCCATTAGAAGTTGTTTCATTTAATTCTTTTCTAAAATAATCTAAGTGATTTTTTAAACGAACTTTTTCCTCTGTAATATCTAATTTTTCAATGTAATAAATTAATTCTTGTTCAAATCTACTTTCATCAATTTTTGCAGCTAATTCATCAATCGATTTTTTGATTTTATCCTGAACATGTGCAATACGTTTTGGATCAATTTCAATCACTTTTTCTAATAATGATGCTATATTTGAAATACGTAATACAAAATCGTTATGCATAGATACACCTTCATCTGTTCTGTATAAAGTTGTTTTTTTTATTGCTTCATTTATTCCTTCATCTATTTGCAACCATTCACCTTCATCTAATTCTTCTCTTTCAGTTTTTAAAGAATCTGGCAAACGAACAGCTATTTTTAGCAATTCCATTTCGTTAGAATCAACAATAGTTTTTAATTGATTCATATATTCTTTAACAGCATTTTTATTGATTTTTGATGAAACTTCACCTCCATTATTTTCAATATAAATTGAAAAATCTACTTTTCCTCTAACCAATAAGGATGCTAATTTTTTTCGAATATTCAATTCTTTTTCTTTGTAATAAGAAGGAATTCGAACATTTACATCTAAATTTTTACTATTTAACGATTTTAGTTCAATCGTAATTTTTTTAGTAGGAAGTTGTAACACGGTTTTACCGTATCCAGTCATTGATTGTATCATCTAATTCTAAAATTTAAGCAAATTTACGGATTTTATAAATAATATTTAATATACTACTTTTACATTTTTTAAATTCGTTTTTTAAGCAAATAAAAATACCTTTTAATTATCAGATTATCAGCAATGGGTGATGTTGCGATGATTGTTCTTGTGCTACGTACATTTGTGAAACAACACCCAACTGGTAAAAATAACGGTAGTATTAAAAGCGTTTTTTAAACCTTTATTTTCCGATTTAAAAAATGTCAGTAGTACAAAAAATGGAAAATGGATGGGTATTGCTCATTTTGCAGCCATGCTAGGTATTTATACCTTAACTATTTGGGAAATTAAACATCCTTATACTAAATTTGCACCTTCTAATCAATCATTTAAAAATGCAATTTTCCCAAATTTGTAAAAACCCCCAAATATTCCTTGTTCTATTTCTCGCAATAAAGTTTGTGAAGGTTATATAATGATGTAATGCGAAGTATTACTTCAGAAAAAGTAGTGCAAAAAATCTTCGTTTCTATTTCATAAAAAAGACATGTAAATTACAAAACCTTTACATCCTATATTTTAATTATAAAGAGAGTTACAAAAATTAACCTTAATTACTAGCTAAATTTATCATATTAATGTGTTATTTTTGCATAAAATAATTTAATATGATTGTTAACACTTTAGATTCTAAAAATTCACTACTAAATAAATTCATTGCTGAAATTAGAGATGTTACTATTCAAAAAGATTCCATGCGTTTTAGAAGGAATATTGAACGAATTGGTGAAATTTTAGCTTATGAATTAAGTCAATCTTTAAGTTATGAAAACAAAGTTGTTACAACACCCTTAGGAACTAAAATAGTAGCAGTTCCTAAAAACGATATTGTTTTGTGTTCAATTTTAAGAGCTGGTTTACCTTTACATACTGGTCTTTTAAATTATTTTGATGATGCTGAAAATGCCTTTATTTCGGCTTACCGAAAACATATTTCCGAAACTGAATTTGAAATTAAAGTTGAGTATTTTGCTTCGCCTAGTTTAGAAGGTAAAACTTTAATTTTAGCAGATCCAATGTTGGCAACCGGTCAATCTATCTTAAGTGTTTATAAAGGCTTGAAGAACCATGGAACACCAAAAGAAATAATTTTAGCCTGTGTTATTGGCTCTACTAAAGCCATAGAATTATTACAAAAAAACTTTCCTTCAACTACAAAATTATGGATTGCAACTGTAGATAATAAACTAAACAACAAAGGTTATATTGTCCCTGGTTTAGGTGATGCAGGTGATTTAGCTTTTGGTGAAAAATTATAAAAAATAAACACTCACCGATAGTATCAAAAATAAATAAAGTACTAAGTTTTTAAATGTAGATGATTTGCTTTTTTGTAAAAAATTAGTAATAATTATTACAGATGGAAATACCAAGTAAAAAAATTCGGAACCATTTTTAATTGGTGATAATAATACCATTATAACTGAAATTATTAAATGATTTAAAAGTATACTCCAAGAAAATTTTAAGTGATTACTTACCAAAATAATTTTTGGCGTCACTATAACTATAGACCATAATAATACTGTAATTAAAAAAGTAATGGGTATTAAAAATTTTAAAGAATTATAGGTTATAAAATTTAAATTTACAGTGTAATTAAATGTATTATAAAAAGCAGGTAAATTATCAACATAAAAATTATACGTAAAGTAAATAAAAATTGGAGCACTAAAACCAATTATAGGGATTAACAAATTCTTTAAATTTATTTTTTTGTAAATTATAATACCTATATATATTAAAAATAAATATAAAATACTCCAAGAATAAATTATTGCTGAAATTCCTATCCAAAAAGCAGCATCAAAAAGTTTTAAATTAGTATTTATACCACTTCTTAAACTATAAATTTTTCTAAAACTTAATAATAAGATTAAATTTGAAAAAAGTATATAATTAGATAAAAATACTTCAGAAAAGGTACCTAACAGTAATACACTTAAAAACAATGCGTAAGAATTATCTTTTGTTAATTTATTTTTTTCTACTATAAATTTAAAAATCAGAATGTATAAAATGTACCAAAAGAATAGAAACAATTTTTTAAATAAAAAAGTTATTGAAAACTCTACAGCGTTTGGTGAAAAATTTGAAAAAATATAAAATAATAAAAGGAACAATGTTATAATAAAAACATTAACTGGCTTAGATTTATTAAAAAAATTTGCAATCATTACTATATTTTATACTTTTGCCTGTAAATATAATTAAGATATGATTGCAAACAATATTTTTAAGGCAATAGGTGATTTTTGTACAAATGTTTTATTTAAACCATTCGATGCTTTAAGGTCAATGGATAATTGGTGGTTACAAACCTCAATCAGTTGGGTATTTATTGTAATAACTTTTATCGCATTCATTTATTGGTTAAGTGTATTAAAAAAAAATCAAAAAGCTGAAATTGAATAGTTTTAAATTTAATTTCACTTTCATTCCTTTTTTAAAACTCAAATTTTGTGGGAAGTAAAAACAAACTTAAGAGATTTCGTGAAAACGATACATTTTCCAATGTAATTCAACCTGAACGAGAAGATTTATTGAAAGGATCATCTTTAAAAGGTAATTGGCACAAACATTTTAATAACAATAATCCAATAGTATTAGAATTAGGCTGTGGAAAAGGTGAATATACTATAGCCTTGGCTCGAAAAAATCCACAAATTAATTATATTGGAATAGACTTAAAAGGTGCTCGTTTTTGGAGAGGTGCTAAAACTGCTTTAGAAGAAAATTTAACCAATGTAGCTTTTATTAGAACTCAAATAGAGCTCATAGATTTACTTTTTAGTGAAAATGAAGTAACCGAAATTTGGATTACTTTTCCCGATCCTCAAATAAAATATACTCGTACAAAGCATCGATTAACAAACGCTGATTTTCTTAAAAAATACCACCATGTTTTAATACCAAATGGTATTGTAAATTTAAAAACCGACAGCGAATTTATGCACGGTTATACTTTAGGATTATTACACGGTGCAGGTCATGAAATTTTATACGCACATCATGATATCTATAAAAACCCACATTCACCATTAGAAGTAACTTCCACACAAACCTTCTACGAAAGTCAATATTTAGAAAAAGGAAAGCCTATAACTTACATTAAATTTAGACTTCAATATTAAATTGTTATTTTTATTGAATGAAAAAATCAGGAAATTTTTTTGATAAAGTTTATGAGGTTGCTAAATTAATTCCCTTCGGAAGAGTAACTAGTTATGGAGCAATAGCAAAATATTTAGGAGCTGCTAAATCTGCAAGAATGGTTGGATGGGCTATGAATGCTTCACATAATAAAAATGAAATTCCTGCGCATAGAGTTGTAAACAGAAATGGCTTATTAACTGGAAAAATTCATTTTGATGGCACTAATTTAATGCAACAATTATTAGAAAGTGAAGGAATTATTATCAATAATAATCAAGTTCAAAATTTTAAACAACTTTTTTGGGATCCTTTTAAAGAATTAAACATTGAATAATATTTTAATTCGTCTGTAACACCCTCTACATTTCTTTTTAAAAGGATTTTTTTTATATTCGTTTGAACTCTGTATATTTGTTGTTTAGAATGATTTTAGATAAACAATTATGACCTTAAGCAAAAAAGATATAACAAAAGTACTTGAAACTATAACTGCGCCTGGAGAAGGTAAAAGTTTAATTGAAAGTGAATCAATTAAAAACATTGTAACTTTTGATAAAGAAGTTATTGTAGATGTTACCATTAACAACCCTACATTACAAGCAAAAAAGAAAATTGAAGTTGAAATAATGAAAGCCATTCACGATCAAATAGATCAAAAAATTGATGTAAAAGTGAATGTTTCAGCAGTTGTTCCTACAAAAAAAGTTGAAGTAAAAGAAAACTCAATTCCTGGAATTAAAAATATTATTGCAATAGCATCAGGAAAAGGTGGAGTTGGAAAATCTACCATAACTGCAAACATGGCGGTTTCTTTACAAAAAATGGGCTTTAAAGTTGGAATTTTAGATGCTGATGTGTACGGACCATCAATACATTTAATGTTTGATGTTGCAAATGCGAAACCACTTTCAGTAGAAATTGATGGCCGATCAAAAATGCAACCCATAGAAAGTTATGGTGTAAAAATATTATCATTAGGATTTTTCACTGATGCTAATCAAGCTGTAATTTGGCGTGGAGCAATTGCTTCAAAAGCATTAAATCAAATGATTTTTGACTCTCATTGGGGAGAATTAGATTTTCTTTTAATTGATTTACCTCCTGGAACTGGTGATATTCACCTATCTATTGTACAAGCTGTTGCCGTTACTGGTGTTGTTATCGTTAGCACACCACAAGATATAGCATTAGCCGATGCTAAAAAAGGAGTTGCTATGTTTCAACAAAAAGATATCAATGTGCCTGTTTTAGGTATTGTTGAAAATATGAGTTATTTTACACCTGCTGAGTTACCCAATAATAAGTATTATATTTTTGGTAAAGATGGTGCTAAAAATTTAGCTGAAGATATTGATACTAAGTTTTTAGGTGAAGTTCCATTAGTACAAAGTATTAGAGAAGCTGGTGATGTTGGTCATCCTGTAGCATTACAAGATAACACACCTTTAGAAAAAGCTTTCACTGAAATAACAAAAAATACGCTTTCTCAATTGGTAAAAAGAAATAAAGATTTACCTCCAACTGAAATCGTGAGAATTACAACGATGAGTGGATGTAGCACCAAATAAGTAACTATGAACACAGAAGAACTTAAAGCGACTATAGAAATTGCACTACAAGAAATAAGACCTTATTTAGAGGCTGACGGTGGTAATATTAAATTAGTTAGTGTTACCAATGATACAGTTAGTGTACAATTAGAAGGTGCTTGTTTAGGTTGTTCTGTAAATCAAATGACTTTAAAAAATGGTGTTGAAGCAACTATAAAAAGGCATGCACCACAAATTAATAATGTTATTGAAGTTAGTGGAATTTCATTTTAATTTTAGAAAACATATTAAAAAAAGAGCGCTTAAGCGCTCTTTTTTTTGGTTAAAATTTTCCTTAAAATAATATTTTTATATTTGTGAAACATGAAAACAACTTGGATTGAATTATTACTACTCCTTAAATTCTTAATCAAGAGAAATCCTGAGTGAATTATTTTATACGTGAATTTTTAATTTCATATTTTAAAATTGTTTAACTTTAGTAAGTTGAAATTCAATTTAAAAAATTCATTTTTAACCAACTACAGCCCTTTTGGGCTATTATTCTAACTAAAAAAATATAAAAATGCCTAGATATTATTCATTAGGTGAAATTCCACCAAAACGTCATACAACTTTTGAAAAACCAGCTGGCGGATTATATCAAGAAGAACTTTTTGGAACTGCCGGTTTTGTTGGCATGTCTTCATTATTGTACCATTTAAATCCACCAACAATAGTTTCTGAAATTAAGCAACTGAAAAATGTGGCTCCTAAAATTGCCATCGAAAAAAATATGAAAGCGCTTAGTTTTAAAGGGTTTTCTTTACCACCTGAAGCTGATTATTTAGAAAGTAGAAAAACGCTTTTTGTAAATAACGATTTGCATATTGGTTTAGCGGCTCCAAAAGAATTTTCTTCAACCTATTTTTACAAAAATGGAGATGCCGATGAAATGCTTTTTGTACATGTTGGATCTGGAACCTTAAAAACTATGTATGGAAATATTAGTTTTAAGTATGGTGATTATTTAATTATTCCTCGTGGGACAATTTATCAAATAGCTTTTAATACTGAGGAAAACAGACTGCTATATGTAGAATCTTTCAGCCCAATTGTAACTCCAAAACAATACCGGAATAATTTTGGGCAATTATTAGAACATTCACCTTTTTGTGAACGTGATTTTAGATTACCAACCAATTTAAAAACTCATGATGAAAAAGGAAGTTTTAAAGTTCTAATTAAAAAACAAGGAGTTCTATGGGAATATATCTATAATAATCATCCTTTTGATGTTGTTGGTTGGGACGGATTTAATTATCCTTATGCATTTTCAATTCATGATTTTGAACCATTAACAGGTCGTATTCATATGCCACCACCTATTCATCAAACTTGGGAAGCCGCTGGTTTTGTAGTTTGTTCATTTGTACCAAGAATGTACGATTATCACCCAAAAGCTATTCCGGCACCTTATCATCACAGTAATATAGATTCTGAAGAAATATTGTATTATGTTGATGGTGATTTTATGAGTAGAAATAATATTGAAAAAGGGCAATTAACATTGCATCCGGGAGGAATTCCTCACGGGCCTCATCCTGGCGCAATTGAAAGAAGTGTCGGTAAAAAGTTTACTGAAGAATTAGCTGTAATGATTGATCCTTTTAAACCCGTTATGATTACAGAAGAGGCTATGAATTTACAGGTAGATGATTATTATAAATCGTGGATGGAATAATTAGTCAATAAAAAAAATGAAATTTACGGAAAGCCCAAAATATAAAGATAATCTCATTTTAAAACTCACATTTGAGTTTGCGGTTGAAATTATAAACTATTCAGAAACGTTAAATAAAAATCAAAAATACGTTATTTCGAAACAAATATTACAATCTGGAACTTCAATTGGAGCTAATGTTAAAGAATCTCAAAATGCAGAAAGTAACAGAGATTTTATTCATAAATTAAAAATTGCTCTAAAAGAAGCTGACGAATTAGAATATTGGTTATTCATTTGTAATGAAATAAAGTCCTATGAAAATACCGATTATTTAATTGAAAAATTAACAACAATAAGAAAAATATTAAATAAAATAATTTCTTCATCTAAAATGTTGAAATAATAACAAATAGCTAAAATTGGCTTATTCTCTAATTAGCTAATTGGCTTATTAAATAACGAAGTTATGAGTCTAAAAAACATACAAAATTTTAATTACGGACTAGAAAAAATATTTCCTGATGCTGAGGATTTTTTACCTTTATTAGGAACTGATTATGTTGAATTATATGTTGGTAACGCTAAACAAGCTGCACATTATTATAAAACAGCATTCGGGTTTCAATCATTAGCATATGCTGGTTTAGAAACTGGAATGACTGATAGAACAAGTTATGTGTTGGTTCAAGATAAAATAAAATTGGTTTTAACTACACCAATGCCAAATTCAGAAAATAAAGAAATCTTTGAACACATTTCAAAACATGGTGATGGTGTAAAAGTTGTAGCACTTTGGGTTGAAGATGCAACAAAAGCTTGGGAAGAAACTACAAAACGAGGAGCTAAATCCTATTTAAAACCTATAAAAGAGACAGATGATTCTGGAGAAGTTGTTCGATCGGGAATTCACACATACGGAGATACCGTTCATATTTTTGTTGAACGTAAAAATTATAACGGTATATTTCTTCCAAAGTTTGAAAAATGGGAATCTACGCACAACCCTTCAAATGTTGGCTTACGCTATATTGATCATATGGTTGGAAATGTCGGCTGGAATGAAATGAATGTTTGGGCTAACTTTTACAATAAAGTTATGGGTTTTGCAAACTTAATTACTTTTGATGATAAAGATATTTCAACACAATATACGGCGCTAATGAGTAAAGTAATGACTAACGGGAATGGACGTGTAAAATTCCCAATTAACGAACCTGCTAATGGGAAAAAGAAATCTCAAATTGAAGAATATTTAGATTTTTATAGTGGTCCAGGAGTTCAACATATTGCAGTTGCAACTAATAATATTCTAGAAACCGTGAAAGCTATGACAGAGCGTGGTGTAGAATTTTTATACGTTCCAGGATCTTATTACGATACTGTGTTAGATAGAGTTGGAAAAATAGATGAAAATTTAGCTGAATTGAAAGACTTAGGTATTTTAGTTGACCGTGATGATGAAGGATATTTATTACAAATTTTTACAAAACCTGTAACTGATAGACCAACATTATTTTTTGAAATTATACAACGAAAAGGTGCGCAATCATTTGGAAAAGGAAATTTTAAAGCCTTATTTGAAAGTATTGAAGCTGAACAAGAACGAAGAGGAACTTTATAAAGTTCTTAAATAATTACATAATTTAATAAAAGGAGAACCTTAAATTATTAAGCTTTTATTATTTTTGGCTTAATAATTGTATTTTTATAAAAAAAACAGCCCTTAATTCAACTATAAATGA
This sequence comes from Lutibacter sp., assembly GCF_046055765.1. Lineage (GTDB taxonomy): Bacteria > Bacteroidota > Bacteroidia > Flavobacteriales > Flavobacteriaceae > Lutibacter. The sequence goes on from NZ_JASFZF010000018.1 coordinate 41,791, forward strand.
ACAAGAAAATTACACTATTATTACTTTTTATTTCTGTATTTTCATTTGGACAATCTGTAAAAAATGAAGATAGCACAACTAATTACGCATTTCAAAAAGGTGAATGGTTAAAATTTAGAATGAGCTATAGTAACTTTTTAAATGCTGGTTATTCAACAATAGAAGTGAAGGAAGTAACTGATAATAATAAAAATGCTTTTCACATTATTGGACAAGGAAAATCTACCGGACTTATCAGTTTGTTCTTTAAAGTAAAAGATAATTATCAATCTTATATAGACAAAGAAACGCTTAGACCTTGTCGTTTTATTCGAAAAATAAATGAAGGTGGCTACACAAAAAACAAAGAAATATTATTCGATTATGAAACAAATGAAGCAACTGTTAAAGATTATAAACATAATACGGTAGAAAAACACCCAATAAGTAGTGATATACAAGATATTCTTTCTTCATTATATTACTTAAGAAATCAGGATATTGGTAATTTAGAAATTGGAGAAGATATTCAATTACAAATGTTTTTTGATGAAGAAATCACAAATTTTAAACTTCATTTTTTAGGTAGAGAAATTATAAGAACAAAATTTGGGAAAGTAAAAGCATTAAAATTTAGACCTTTGGTACAAGCTGGACGCGTATTTAAAGAAAAAGAAAGTTTAAGTATTTGGATATCTGATGATGAAAACAAAATTCCTCTACGCATTAAAGCTTCACTTGCCGTTGGATCTCTAAGAGCAGATTTAGATGCTTTTAAAGGTTTAGCGCATCCTTTTAACATAATTTTCAACAATTAAATTGTACTTTTGCGTTTTAAATTTTTAACCTTATTAATTCGTGAATACAAACCCTTTAAAAATACTAGTTGCTCTTTTAGTTGTCGTTTTATTAGCGGCTTGTAAAGATGATAAACCTGTAATTAATATTACACCCGCATTACCAAAAATTATTTATGAATATGGTTTTAAATTGAATGATTTCAAAGTGATTCAAGATACTATAAAATCAGGAGAAAATTTTAGTGAAATATTAGATAGACATCATGTAGAATACCCTAAAGTTTTAGAAATTGTATCTAAAATAAAAGATACTTTTAATGTTAGAAAAATTAGAAGCGGTGTTCCATATACTATTTTAGCAAAAAAAGATTCAACCGAACAAGCACAAGTTTTTATATATAAACACTCTAAAGTTCGTTATACGGTTATAGATTTTAAAGATTCTATAATAACGGCTTACAATGCTAAAAAACCCGTTAAAAAAGTCACTAAAACAGCTTCAGGTATAATTACCAGTAATCTATCAAACGCCATGGAAAACCAAGGATTGAGTTCTTATCTCACCTTTAAAATGGCTGATGATATTTATGCTTGGACCATTGATTTTTCTAAACTTCAAAAAAATGACAAATTTAAACTAATATATGAACAATTATATATTAATGATACTGTTCCTGTTGGTATAGGCGAGGTTAAAGCTGCTTATTTTGAACACGGTGGAAAACCTTTTTATGCTTTCAAATATATTGCAGACACCCTATTAGGAGTTCCTGATTATTTTGATGATGAAGCCACTAATTTACGCCGTCAGTTTTTAAAAATGCCTGTTAAATTTAGCCGAATTTCTTCTCGATATAATTTAAGAAGAAAAATTGCTTACTATGGAAATAAAGTTAGACCACATAAAGGAACAGATTATGCAGCACCTATTGGAACAGAAATTATGGCAACTGCAAATGGAACCGTAATAGAATCTAGATACAAAGGTGGGAATGGAAATTATGTTAAAATACGCCATAATAACACTTATAGTACTCAATATTTACATATGAGTAAAAGAGCCGTTAAGGTTGGTGATGTTGTTAAACAAGGTGAAGTTATAGGCTATATTGGTATGACTGGAAATACAGCAGGGCCACATGTTTGTTATCGTTTTTGGAAAAACGGAAAGCAAGTTGACCCATACAAACAAAAATTACCAGCAGCAGAACCTATGAAAGAAACTGTTAAACCAGCGTATTTCAAATTTATTATTCCATCTAAAAATAAACTAGACTCCATTCCCTACCCTAAATTAAGTAAAGAAATTACTCTTTCTGAAGAAGAATTAAACTCTTAAGATTATGACCATGAAGAATATCAATCCAACTGAGACAAAAGCTTGGAAACAACTTACAACGCATTATAACGATATAAAAAATGTACACCTCAAATCATTATTTTTAAATGATATCGGGCGAAAAGATAAATTTACTATCAACTTTAACGACTTTGAATTTGATTATTCAAAAAACAGAATTACCGAAGAAACTATAAATTATTTAGTTGAATTAGCTCATGAAATTGATTTAAAAGGTGCTATTAACGCTCAATTTTCAGGAGAACTAATAAATCAAACCGAAAAAAGAGCTGTTTTGCATACTGCTTTAAGAAATCAATCAACTAATGAAGTTTTTGTAAACGGGAAAAACATTATGCCTGAAGTAAAAGAAGCTTTAGCTAAAATGGAATCTTTTACTAACAAAGTTACTTCAGGAGATTGGAAAGGATATACTGGAAAATCTATCACAGATATTGTAAATATTGGAATTGGAGGTTCAGATTTAGGCCCTGACATGATTGTTGAATCCCTAAAATATTACAAAAATCATTTAAACGTTCATTTTGTTTCAAATATTGATGGAGACCATGTTCAAGAAGTGATTAAAAATTTAAATCCTGAAACTACGTTATTTGTAATTGTTTCTAAAACGTTTACTACGCAAGAAACCTTAACCAATGCAACAACTATAAAAAAATGGTTTTTAAAAACTGCAACTAATAATGATGTTGCCAAACATTTTGTTGCCGTTTCAACTAATTTAAAATCGGTACGTGAATTTGGTATTACTACAACTAATATTTTCCCAATGTGGGATTGGGTTGGTGGTCGTTTCTCCTTATGGAGCACCGTTGGTTTATCCATAAGTTTAGCTGTAGGTTTCAAAAACTTTAAAGATTTATTAATTGGTGCTTTTGAAATGGATGAACATTTTAAAAATACTCCTTTTAAAAATAACGCACCTGTTTTATTAAGTTTAATAGGTGTTTGGTATACCAACTTTTTTAATGCTGAAACTGAAGTTATTTTACCTTACACACAATATTTAAATAAACTACCTTCTTATTTGCAACAAGCTATTATGGAAAGTAATGGTAAAAGTGTTGATAGAAATGGAAATCGTGTAAATTATCAAACAGGAAGTGTAATTTGGGGAAGTCCAGGGACGAATTCTCAACATGCATTTATGCAATTATTACATCAAGGCACCAAATTAATTCCAGCTGATTTCATTGGATTTAAAAAATCACTTTATGGAAATAAAGAACACCATGAAAAGTTAATGGCAAACTTTTTTGCACAAACTCAAGCGCTCGCTGAAGGAAAAACAAAAGAAGATGCTCATTTAGATTTAAAAACACAAGGTAAAATGAGCGAAATTGAATCATTATTGCCTTATAAAATTTTTGAAGGAAACAAACCAAGTACCACCGTTTTAATAGAAAAACTCTCTCCTAAAACTTTAGGAAGTTTAGTCGCTTTTTACGAACATAAAATATTTGTTCAAGGTGTAATTTGGAATATTTTTAGTTATGACCAATTTGGAGTTGAACTTGGAAAGGAATTAGCTCAAAAATTATATAAAAAAAATTAATATTTTAACTCTTTACTAAGCAACCTTATCGAAAAAATAACATCTGTTAATAGACTGTTAATATATAAACAAATATGAATCAGTTTAAAGGTGATTTTTATCATTTTTAATAGTATTAATTTTATTACTTTTAAAAGTCTTAATTTTTTGTTAAAATTTAACAATAAGTTCAAAGGTAAAATCAATAAAAAAGTGCATTTTTGCACAAACATTTAATTCAAATTTAAATACACAATGAGAAATTTTAAAAATTGGCTAGTGGTAGTAATGTTGATTTCAACATCTATCATTTTTGCTCAAACCAAACTTACTGGTAAAGTTGTTGACGAAACAAATCAACCTTTGCCTGGTGCTACTGTAGTTCTTCAAGGAACACAAACAGGAGCTTCAACAGATTTTGATGGAAATTTTACATTCGAAACTACAAGTACTAATGGTACTCTTTTAGTTTCATTCGTAGGTTACGAAACAAAATCATTAACATTTAGTGGTAACAAAGATTTTGGAACAATTGCTTTAGCTCCTTCTGCTGAATCATTAGATGAAATTATTATTACAGCTACATCTTTTGCTATTGATAGAAAAACGCCAGTTGCAGTTTCAACTATAAAAGCTGATGTAATTGAAAACAAATTAGGATCTCAAGAATTTCCTGAAATTTTAAAATCTACACCAGGTGTGTACGCTACTAAATCAGGTGGTGGATTTGGTGATGGTAGATTAAATTTAAGAGGTTTTAACTCTGAAAATGTTGCGGTTATGATTAACGGTGTACCTGTTAATGATATGGAAAACGGTAGAGTTTACTGGAGTAACTGGGCTGGATTATCTGATGTTACAAGTGCAATGCAAGTGCAACGTGGTTTAGGAGCTTCTAAAGTAGCTGTACCTTCAATTGGTGGTACTATAAATATCTTATCAAAAACTACTGACATTGAAAAAGGTGGTAGCGTTTCAACTTCAGTTGGTAACGATGGTTACCAAAAGTATGGTGTAACTGTTTCAACAGGTTTATTAGACAGTGGATTTGCAGCAACAATTTCTGCTGCTAAAACAAAAGGAGATGGATATGTGGATGGTACTGAATTTGAAGGAACTAATTATTTTGTGAATATTTCAAAACAAATAAATGACCATCACAAAATATCTATTACAGCTTTTGGAGCACCACAAAGACACGGGCAAAGACAAAACCAACATTTAATTTCTACTTATAGAAACGCAGAAAGTGGAACTAAATTTAATTCAGATTGGGGATATAAAAATGGACAAGTAGTTCACGTAGAAGATAACTTCTATCACAAATCTCAAACTTCTTTAAATCACTATTGGACTATCAATGATAAATCTAGTTTATCAACAGCTATATATGCTTCGTATGGTTCTGGTGGTGGTGGTGGAACTGCAGGTTCTAACACAGGATTATTTAATGTTAGAATAGGTGGTGATGACCAACCAATTGATTTAGATAATATTGTTGCAATTAATAGAGCAAATGGAGCTTTAGGCTCTGAAGCTTATTTAAGAGCCTCAAGAAACGACCATGAATGGTTTGGTGCTTTATCAACATTTAAAACTGAATTAAATGATAAATTATCATTTATTGGAGGTGTAGATTTAAGAACATATACTGGAAAACACTTTAGAGAAGTTACAGATTTGTTAGGTGGTGATTATGCGTATGATAACTCTGACGTAAACAACCCTAACGCTGCTCTTAAAGTTGGTGATAAATTTTCTTATAAAAATGATGGTGAAGTGGGATGGTTAGGTTTATTTACTCAATTAGAGTATAATACTGATAATTTATCTGGATTCATTTCAGTTGCTGCATCAAATACTTCATACAGAAGAGTTGATTACTTTAATTATTTAGATAGCGATCCTTTACAAACAACTGATAAATATAATTTCGGAGGATATAGCGTAAAAGGTGGTGCTAACTACAATATTAATGATGAACATAATGTTTTTGCAAACATTGGTTATTTCGAAAAAGCTCCTATTTTTACTTCTGTTTTCTTACAATTTGACAACGAGCATATTAATGCTGATGCTGAAAATGAAAAAATATTTAGTGCTGAACTAGGTTATGGATTTAGAGGTGAAAATTTCGCTGCTAATATTAATGTATACAGAACTGAATGGAATGACAGAACCTTAACAAGAAGTTTCCAAAACCCTGATGGAACATTTGGAAGTGCTAATATTTTGGGTGTAAACGCATTACACCAAGGTGTTGAGTTAGACTTTATGTACAAATCTTCTGACAAATTAACATTAACAGGTATGCTATCTTTAGGAGATTGGACTTGGCTAAATGATGTTGAAAATGTTCAAATTTTTGATGAAGAACAAAACTTAGTAAACACTGTAAATATGTTTATTTCAGGATTGAAAGTTTCTGATGCTGCACAAACAACTGCTGCTTTAGGATTAGATTATGAATTAATGGATAAAACACATTTCACAGTAGATTATAACTACTTTGCAGATTTATATGCACGTTACGATCCAAATGATAGAGGTACTGCTGGTGCACCACAAGCTTGGAAAATGCCAGAATACGCTACATTTGATATGAGTTTAAGACATGGATTTAAAATTGGTGACTTAGATGCTACAATTACAGGAAGAATGAACAATGTATTTGATACACTATATATAGCTGATGCTACTGATGGAGAAGGTTCTGTTACTGAAACTGCAAAAGTTTGGTATGGTTACGGAAGAACATTTAATGTTAGTGCAAAAATTAAATTTTAAAAATATAGAATTATGAAAAAAATAATTTATTTATTAGCGGTCTTAGGCTTGGTTTTTACAAGCTGTGAACCGATGGATGAAATTCACGCTGCTCTTGATGCTCAAGAAGATGTGATTGTAGGTGATGCTATTTATACACTTACAAGTGACGATTATGATGCTTTAGATTTAGGGTATGGAAGTTTTAGTAATCTTGATGATGCTAAAGATATCCTTCCTGCTTTTTTATCTGAAAAATACCCAGTATGGGGTAAAAGCTCTACAGCCTTGTTAGGTTTCCAATTATATATTGGAAGTGCTTTTAGTACAAAAGATTATAAATTAACACAAGATGATTACGATTTAAGTGGAAGTAATTTATTAGGATTTCAATTCGACGCAAATCCTGGAGATTATTTAGCTGACATTCTTGCTGATAATATTAGTTTTGCTTCAGAAGGAACGTATGCAGCTGCAAATTATTACCAATTTACAGGAAGTGCTTATGTATTAACTCCTATGGTTTCTTTAGATAAAAATTTAGACTATGGAACTACAGCTGGAGATTTAACATCTACCACTAATGAGTGGACAACTCATTCAGGTGGTGCGCCACTTGTTGGATATGCAACTTCAAGTTTATCAATGGCAGATTATCCTTCTTCAAACATTGGTGGATCAATGACATTCTCAAGTTCTGGTTCAGAAGATGTAAATAGTGAGTTTACCACTATAACTTCTGGAAAAGTATACGCAAGTGCTTTAGTTAATTTAAGTGCTGTAGGTACAGGAAATTATTTTTTCCATATCATGGAAGCTTCTAATACTCAGCCTTATGCTCAATTTAGATCAAGAGTTGGAGCTAAGGATAATGGTTCTGGTAAAATTTTATTTGGAATTGGTGCTAGTTCAAGTACGTTAACTTATGGTACTACTCCTTTTGATTTAAATACTACGTACCTTTTAGTATCATCTTATGATATTGCAACTGGTATCTCTAATTTATATGTGTTAACAGCAGCTAATTCTTCAGAACCTGGAACACCAGAAGCATCTAATACGGGTACTTCTGGAACATCAATTTCTGCAGTTGCAATTCG
>NZ_JASFZF010000019.1:0-6953 GCF_046055765.1 Lutibacter sp.
TACAAATTATAACATATTCGTATTTATATCTGTTTAGCCAATTTGATAGTTATAATTGCATATTATGTTAAATATCCTAGAAACATTCAATTTCTTAACGATATTCAGTACTTGGGTCAAGAAAAATTCAAATATACGATTCTCAGAAAAGTTCACGTTTATTAATTTGTAGCTATAATTTGCCATTATGTTAAATTGCCGATATCAATCACTTTATTGTCTTACCTAAAATTTTGTGAGACCCCTAAAAAAAATTAAGATGCACAACAACTTAATTTAGAAACATCTTTTCCAAAAGTAATAGCTGCTAATTTTATACCTTCTCCAAGTGTCAAGTATGGATAAAAACTTTCTGCTAAATCTTTTACAGTAATACCAAACTTAATAGCCATACTTAACTGTTGGATAAGTTCTCCGCCCTCAGGTGCTATTACTCTTACTCCTATTAATTTATCAGTTTTTATATTACGAATTAGCTTTATAAAACCTCTGGTATCTTGAGCTGCTAATGCTCTTGGAACGTGAATCAAATCTAATTTAGAGACTTCAAAAAGAATACCTTTTTTCTCTGCTTCTATTTCGTCTATTCCAGCTCCTGCAATTTGAGGGTCGGTAAATACTACCCAAGGTAATGACGAATAATCGATACTGCTTTTTAACAAAGAAAATGCATTATTTACTGCTGTATTTCCTTCGGTTGCTGCTGTATAAACAAATGATGGTGTATTTGTTACATCACCTGCTGCATAAATATTAGAAATATTAGTTTCCATTTTTTTATTAACAAGAATGTGTCCGCTTTTTGTTAAATTAATATCAATATTTATAAGTCCTAATCTAGAGGTGTTTGGTTTTGTGCCGGTAGCTACAACAATATGTCCAGGTTCTACAATTTGAGTTATAGAGCCATCAGGACGGTTACAATGAATAATTGTATCTGTTCCATTTTTTTCTATTTTAAAAGCTCTAAAATTTGGAAGAATTTCAATGCCTTCTCTTTTCATTTGTGCAACCAAAACATCTGTAATATCTTCAGTTTGACTTCGCAATGGTCTATCTGTAAATTCAATGATTCGTACTTTTACGCCCAAACGACTGTATGCTTGTGCTATTTCCAATCCTATATAACCAGCTCCCATTATAGTTAAGCTTTCAGGTTTTTCTTCTAAATCGAATAACGACACGTTAGTTAAATAACCAACTTCATTTAACCCATCAATATTGGGAATATTAGTTGTTGTTCCTGTTGCAATCACAATGTTTGTTGCAGTATAAGTATCTTTTCCATCTACAAGAATAGAATTAGCATCTACAAATTCTGCCCAACCTTTAAGCATTGTTAAGTTTTTAAAATCACTTACAACATCCATATATTTTTGTTGTTGCAATGCTGAAACCAACTCTTTTTTATCTTTAATAATCTGTTTAAATTCAATATCTACACCTCTTGGTATAATCCCTTTAAAATTTGAATGTGTGGCATGATATGCAGTTTCAGCAGCTCTAATTAAGTTTTTTGAAGGCACACAGCCAACATTTACACACGTGCCACCAAAATCTAATCCACCATTTACCATCAATGTAGTAAGCCCTAAACTTTCAGCTTTTATGGCTGCTGAAAATGCTGCTGAACCACCACCAATAACAATTAAATCGAATTTTTTTCTACCATCAAAATCTTTGGCATTTATAACACAACAATCATCTTTTTCAGCATCATTAATTACTGAATAATTACCAATGTTATTTACCGCATTAATAACATCCTGAGTACTTATCTTGTTTATATCAAAAATAAAATTTCCGTTTCCTGTTTGGTGATTTACTGAACTGCTTACAATGCCATTAATCCTATTCATATCTTTTTCTATATGTAATGAACAACCACTACAGGTCATTCCATCAATATTTAAATTCATTGTTTTATGACTCATCTTTTACTTTATTTATTACTTTGTATCCAGTAGAGTTTATGGCTTTTTCAATTTGCTCTTTAGAGGTTTTTGTATTGTCAAATTTCACTTCTGCATTAGCCTTATCATAAGAAGCCTCTATATTTATGATGCCTTCCAATTCACTTACAACATGTTTAACATGTACTTCACATGAAGTACATGTCATGCCTTTCACATCAAAGTTTACAGTATGAATATTAGATTCACTTACTATAACAACTTCCTTTTTATTATCAGGATAAAAAATTGAAGAATAATAAGGGAAAGTAATAGAAACAACAGCAAATAATGTTATACCTATTAAAAAGCCTTTGGTTTGAAACCATTTATGTTTTTTGTCTATTTCACAATTACAATCATCTGTATTTTTAGGTTTAAAATAATTATACCAAGCATAGCCAATAGCTATAATAGCCAACGCAATTAAATAAGGCCTAAATGGTTCCATAAATGATAATACTGAAGCACTACCTCCTACTCCTGCAAATAATGCAATTACTGGCGGAATGCAACATGATGATGCTGCAATAGCTGCAAACAAACCAGTATATGCAACTTTTTTTGATGTTTTTTTAGTTTTCATATTTTTTTAACTAAGCTATTTTTCTTATTAATTCTATTGACTTAAAAATGCTATTAAAGATCTTAGTTTCATCATTATTTAAAGAATAATAAAGTGTTTGACCATCGCGTCTTGAAGTGATTATTCCTGCATCCTTAATTTTACGTATATGTTGCGAGATTGCAGGTACACTCATTTTTAGAATGTCTGCTAAATCACACGGACATAATTCATTTTCAGTATTTAATAGAAAAAGAATTTTTAATCTTACATCATTTCCAGCAATGGATAATAATTTTGTCATTTTTTGAAAACTTCCTTCCATTTCATCTAACATCTCCATACAGTTTTGTAACTGTTTTTGATTAGCTTCCGCTCTTGTACAAGTTATTTCTAATTTCATAAGTTATGTTTTATAAATACAAACATATAATTAATTACGTATTTAAGCAAATACTTAAATATATTTAACAAAAAATTATAATTAATACCAAAAAAATCTTTTAAATAATTACTGCACTCTACTTCATTACATAAAAAGTGTTTAATTGAAATTGTAAAAGAAACTTAGTGTCAACTTTCATATTTACAAAAGCTCTAGTTTTATAACTATAATGCTAAATTTAAAGTAGAGCTGATATTTTACATTCATTAGGATTAAAATTTTTAATATAATTATAAAGAATATTTTTTGTTCTTAAAATAGTCAATTAATTTTGATTATTAAATAGTAGAAATCTTATAAAATATTCTATATTTATTTGAAATAGGGTACTCAATGATAAAAAGAAATAAATTTGGAACCTTTTCAGGAGTTTTTACACCTTCCCTACTTACTATATTAGGTGTAATAATGTACATGCGTTTGGGTTGGGTTGTTGGGAATGCAGGGTTAATTGGAACAATAGTCATTATCATTATATCACACGTAATAGCTGTTACAACTGGTTTAAGTGTTTCTTCTGTAGCAACTGATAAAAAAATTGGAGCTGGAGGTATTTATTATGTACTTTCTAGAAGTATGGGAATTCCAATTGGTGGATCTATAGGAATTGCTTTGTACGTGGGGACTGCTTTTTCAATATCCTTATATTTAATTGGATTTTCTGAAAGTTTTAATAACTATTTTGATTTAGGAATGACAATTAATAGTTACAGAATTACAGGCTCAATTGCTCTTTTACTGCTTACTGCTTTAGCTATTAAAAGTACTTCAACTGCAATAAAAATTCAATATTTCATTTTAGCCGCAATTATTTTATCCTTAATATCAATCTATTTTGGAACAACAGAATTTGCTCCTCAAACAATCCACATGCTTCCATCTGAAGGATCAGTTCCTTTAGAGACTGTTTTTGCCATATTTTTCCCTGCTGTTACAGGATTTACCGCTGGAATTGCGATGAGTGGTGATTTAAAAAACCCAAAAAAATCTATTCCTATAGGAACTTTACTAGCTATTGGAGTTGGTTTAATAGTTTATATTGGATTAGCAATATTTATTGCAACTCATGTAAATACAGCTATTTTAAAATCGGATTATAATATTTTAATAAAAATTTCCTTTTTTGCTCCAGCAGTAATAGCAGGTATATGGGGAGCAACGCTTTCATCAGCTTTAGGAGGAATTTTGGGAGGACCTAGAATTTTGCAAGCCATGTCTATTGATAAAGTAACACCTAAAATATTTGGAAAAGGTAAAGGTGAAAATAACGAACCTGTAAATGCTTTAATTTTAGTTTTTTTAATTGCTGAAGCAGGTATTTTAATAGGTGAACTTGATGTTATTGCTAGAGTAGTTTCTATGTTTTACCTAACGGCCTATGGATTTATTAATATTTCTTATTTTTTAGAAAGCTGGGCGAACCCTGATTTTCAGCCAACTTTTAAAATAAAAAGATGGATAGGATTATTAGGTTTTATTGCTTGTTTTGGGGTCATGTTCAAATTAGACATAATAGCTATGATTGGTGCTTTAGCCTTAATTACAGGTTTGTATTTTATGTTAGAAAGAAAAGAAGTTAAATTACAATCTTCAGATATTTGGAAAAGTGTTTGGGAAAATATTGTAAATAAGGGATTGGTTAAAATTTCTGATAAACATAATGACAATGCTAATTGGAACCCAAACATCATTTTATTTAGCCAAGAAAGTGAACACCAAAAATATTTATTAGAATTGAGTAAGGTGGTTTCAAGTCATACTGGAATAGTTACCAATTTTAAACTTATTTTAGATAAAGATGATAAAATTCCGTTAAAAAAATCAGAACAAATAGATAGAAGTAGTACTTATAAAGATTTAAAAATATTTGGAAGACAAGTAAAAGTAGATAATTTATATAAGGGAATTACTAATATTGCCACTACCTTCGGATTTTCAGGTGTAGAACCTAATACCATAATGATGGGTTGGCCAAAAGGTCTTGAAGAATCAAAAGAATATGAAGAAATGACAGAAACCCTACTTCATTTAGATTTTAATTTATTATATCTCGATTTTGATAAAAAAGCAAAATTTGGCAACTATAATTCAGTTGATTTATGGTGGAGAGAAACTGATAGTAAAAATGCTGAAATGATGTTAAATATTGCTCGTTTTATCCTTTCTTCTCCAAAATGGGATAAAACTTCAATTCGGGTTTTATTTGTGAATAATAATGATGTAAATTCAACTATAATTCATGCTAAAATTTTAAAACTAGTTGAAAATTTAAGAGTAAATGTAGAAATTCAAATTATAGCAAATGTTGTTGAACAAATTCCATTTTATGATTTAATTAAAATCTATTCATCATCAACTAATTTAACCTTAATTGGTATTCCAAATTATAAAATTGAAAAGCAAACAGAGTTTATCTTAAAAACAAACGAATTATTTGAAACAATTGGCTCAACTTTAATGGTAAAAGCTGCAAATAATTTTAATGAACTTGATTTAGACTTTATAAAAAACAACTAAAAAATTACTTCTACCCAATACGAACTACCACTCATTTTAACATCTTTAACTTTAAAAACTTCATCTTTACTTGTAGTGTGGATATTAAAGTTAAATCCTGGAGTTCCATAAGGACCTTTATGAATATTTCTTTGTGAATTGGCAAATATTAGATCATTCACTTCAGGAATATTTTCATTATTAGGTTCAAAAATCGAAAAATATAATTCACCTGTTGAAGATGAAAATTGGACAAAACCATCTGAAACAAAAAAGACATCTAGCTTATTCAAAGCTTCTTTGTAAAAAATAGCTTCTTTTTTAAAATCCATAAGGTAGTTTAAATAATCTATTGAAGTATTTTTATCTATAGCACGATACCATTCAGCTTCTTCATAAGCAACTTCTTGTAGTGCTTTTATTATGCCATTTGCATCATTTACATGAGCACATTCTGAATAGGTATTTAAATGATTTTTAAAATCTTCTATTTTAATACTTTCTTTAATCAAATCCCAGTCTTCACTATCGGTTGCCATAGCAATAGTTTCTTCATTTGTATCATCTGTATCATCATTAATATCAGAACTGCTAGTAGCTACAAAATAAATTGCTAAAATTACTATAAATGAACCTATTACATACTTAAGATAACTTTTCTTTTTTTTAGATTCGTTTCCAATTTCTTTATCTGCAGTTTCTATTTTTGCAACTGTTTTAATAGAATCTTTAACTTTATTTTTTTGTAAATCTGGAGCGGATTTTTCAATAACAGTTTCCTTTTTAACCTCTTTTGTAATTGAATTTAAATTTAAAGCATTAAGTAGTACTTCAGTGCTTTTTTTCTCATCTAAATAATAATCAATATGCTGAATACGCCTTAATCTAAAAGGTATATCACAGTCCTCAATTTTAATAGGAATTACTCTTTTATTTTCTTCTAATGCATAAGATATTTCATCCATGACATTATTAGATTTTACTGAATTATTAGATAAAATAAGGATTACATCCTGACAAGTTTCTAAAGCTGACTCAATTGAAGTATCCCAATGTCCACCTGGTTTTATTTGTTTATCAAGCCATAAATTTGCACCAGCTTCTCTTAAGTTTTTAGTGAATTTTGATACAAAATCCGTATCCTTTCGAGAATAACTAATAAATATAGTATTCGAAGACATATTAAATAATTTTAGTTAGTAGTAGTAGTAGTTTATTTAGTTACCAATATAGTAATTTTTATTTTAAAAAACTCTTACCATTTAAAAATCAGTAATTTACATTATAAACTTATACGTAAAAATTTTATAAAATCATCTTCTGGGTTATTAATACTCATTATTGTATTAACGTGAGTTCGATATAAGTAAAATAATACAAATTGTTGAATTGGTGTGTTTTATAGTTGTTTTGTCATTCCTGCGAAGGCAGGAATCCATAAATAGGATGCGTTTAGATTCCTGCCTTCGCAGGAATGACACCCGTTTTTACTATA
>NZ_JASFZF010000020.1:0-4313 GCF_046055765.1 Lutibacter sp.
TTCTGTTGTGCTGATTAAAGATTTAAAAGTAAAAGGCTCTAGTATGGTTGCAAAACAAGGTACTGCTGTTCGAAGAATTTCTTTAGATCCTGAGAACGAAAAATATATAGAAGGTAAAGTTGGTCCAACCCAAATTGTTATTATTACTGATTATGTGAAGAAGTTGTAAAACTTAAAATTATACATAAAAAGCCTGTAATTTAAATTACAGGCTTTTTATGTTAATTAGTGAGATTCTGAAATAATACTTCGGTAAGCTCAGTACAGGCTCAGCTTGGTATGACAGATTTTTAGTGATAATTACTTGCTCATTTCTACAAAATATTTAAAAAATAAAGGAATAGTTTCAATTCCTTTTAAGTAATTGAATACTCCAAAATGTTCATTAGGAGAGTGAATAGCATCACTATCTAACCCAAATCCCATTAAAATAGTTTTACTTTTTAATTCTTTTTCAAATAGTGCAACAATTGGAATACTCCCTCCTGAACGTTGTGGAATTGCAGGTTTCCCAAAAGTTTGGGTATATGCTTTGTTAGCAGCTTTATAGCCAATATTGTCTATTGGAGTAACATAACCTTGTCCACCATGGTGAGGAGTTACTTTTATAGTAACACCTTTTGGTGCAATACTTTTAAAGTGTTTTGTAAATAATGCAGTAATTTCTTCTGTTTCTTGATTTGGAACTAAACGCATAGATATTTTAGCATACGCTTTACTTGCAATTACAGTTTTAGCACCTTCACCAGTATAACCTCCCCAAATCCCATTTACATCTAACGTTGGACGAATTGAATTCCGCTCGTTTGTAGTATAGCCTTTTTCACCATACACAGCTTCAATGTCTAAAGCATTTTTATAATCTTCTAATGAAAAAGGAGCTTTTGCCATTTCTGCTCTTTCTTCTTTTGAAAGTTCTTCAACTTTATTGTAAAAGCCAGGAATTGTGATATGATTATTTTCATCGTGTAATGAAGCAATCATTTTTGTTAAGATATTTATTGGGTTTGCAACTGCACCACCGTATAATCCAGAATGTAAATCACGGTTTGGGCCAGTTACTTCAACTTCAACATAACTTAAACCACGTAAACCAGTTGTAATAGATGGTTGTGTGTTGGAAATCATACCAGTATCTGAAATTAAAATAACATCATTACTTAATTTATCTTGATTGCGTTCAACAAACCAAGCCAAACTAGAGGAGCCAATTTCTTCTTCACCTTCTATCATAAACTTTACGTTACAAGGTAGTTTTCCATTTACAGTCATGTATTCCAATGCCTTTACATGCATATACATTTGACCTTTATCATCACAGGCACCACGTGCGAAAATTGCACCATCAGGGTGTACAGCTGTTTTTTTAATTATGGGTTCAAAAGGAGGAGAATCCCAAAGGTCAATAGGGTCAGCAGGTTGTACATCATAATGGCCATAAACCAAAACGGTTGGTAAGTTTGTATCAATAATCTTTTCTCCATAAACAATAGGATAACCTGGAGTTTCGTAAATCTCTACAGTATCACATCCTGCTTTATTTAGCGCATTTTTTACAGCTTCAGCGGTATTTAAAACATCTTGACTATATGCTGAATCTGCACTAATTGATGGTATTTTTAAAAGCTCAATAAGTTCGTTGATAAATCGATCTTTATGTTGATTAACGTATGATTTTATATTTTCCATTAAAGTATAATTTGTTTATTCAAAAATACGGAATTTTATTCGGAATTAAATTGAAAAAAATAACAAGTATCTTCTTTGCAATTTTAAAGTATTGTGTATATTTGCACCCACAATAATTAAGCGGGCGTGGTGGAATTGGTAGACACGCTAGACTTAGGATCTAGTGCCGCAAGGTGTGAGAGTTCGAGTCTCTCCGCCCGCACAAAAAAAGCTTCTCATTTTTGAGAAGCTTTTTTATTTGAAAAGCATGCTAAAAAATATATTAGTATCTTCTTTGTCCTTGTCCTTGACCTCTTCGGTTAAAACTTTGACGATTACCTTGACCTTGTGATTTTTCTTGAGTTTTAGGCTTTAATTTTTTTAATTCAGATCGTTGGTATTTAAGCCAAGTTTTATATTGTTTTTCAGTTAACTCTTTTTTAAAAGTTGTATTTAATGTATTTTTCTGAAGCTGTACTTTTGAGCGAATAGGAGCAAGCATTTCACGAGCTGTTATTTGTGATTCTCTCATTGTGTTAAAATCATGATTTAATAGAACTTCATTTCTTTTTTTAGTTAAAAATGATTTTACATCGTCAAATGTTTCATAATTAAATGTTTTTATTTCATTGATTTTATTGTTGTACTTTAAAATGGCATGTTTAACAATTCCTTTTTTGGGAGTCTTTTTTATTTTTAATTTTTTAACTACCTCATCATAATTGTACATGATTATTTCAGCCATATTTTGGGGGTTAATGGCTTGTTGTGGCATTAGGTTGTTTTGACCTTGATGTTGTGATGAACCTCCTCTATTTCCTCTTTGTTGAGAAAATAGTACCGTTGTAAAAGTTAATAAAAGTGTAAATAATATATATTTTAGTATTGATTTCATTTTATGAATATTAAAAATTTATTAAAAATAGTTTAAGATAGTAAAAGTAGCAACATTTGCTGCTTTAATAATAAAAGCTGATGGCATTAACTAAAATTTAACGTTAAAACTTTAAATTTATATTATAAACCAAGATTATTAAAACTGTAGATGTTTATTTAATATAAAATTTAATGTTTTTTTACTAATTGGTTTTGAGATAAAATCATAGCAACCAGCTTCTTTAGATTTTTTAATATCAGAAGGTGTAGAATAAGCTGTTTGAGCGATAATTGGAATGTTTGGATTTAATTCTTTAATTATTTTAGTAGCTTCAAAACCATTCATTAAAGGCATTTTAATATCCATAAATACAAGATTAATAGTTGAATTGTTTTTACAAATATCTATGGCTTCTTTTCCATTTTTTGCATGTAAAAGAGTACAATCTATTTTCATAGAATCTTGTAGTAAAGTTTCAATAAAAATATAATTTACCTCTTCATCTTCTGCAATTAGAAACGTTAAATTCTTATTCTTTTTAGAAATATATGTTTTCTTTTTTATACTATAATTAGTGTGCGCGGGTTTGTAAGGCAGTATAACAGTAAATGTAGATCCTTTTCCTTTTTTAGATTTTAATTTAATTTTCCCTCCTAATAATTCTGCGTTCTCTTTAGCTATAGATAATCCTAATCCTAAGCCTCCAGATTTCTGTGAAAGTTCTTTTTTTCTTGTGAAAATCTACCAAATATTGTTTTTTGGTTCTCTTTATTTATTCCTAAACCTGTATCTTTTACATAGATTTTTAGTTGAGGTGGATTTGTTTTTTATTTCTTATTTTTTAGTTCAATCTCAATAAAATTAGATGACTTTGGGAGGTCTTTAAAAATTTCAGCAAATTTTTTGGGTGGAGCTGTTAACTTTCTTTTAATTAAATCTATCCAAGCACCATAAACTTTAATTTCGGCAGCTAATTTACCTTCTTCATTAAAAATTTGATGATTAAAACGCCAACGCTCAATACCTTTTGAAACGCCTTCTAATTCCATTTTTACAGTAATATTTTCACCAATATGAATTTCTTTTATAAACGAAGTTTCTTCTTTAAATAAAACCGGACCAATATTTAGTTTAGCAAATTCGTTGATAGACAATCCATGTTTTTGAAAAAAGCGCACTCTAACTTCTGCTGCATAATCATTATAAGCCGTATGGCGCATATGGCGATTTGGGTCAAAATCTGACCATTTGGTATGAAAGGTTATTTGAAAATTCATGTGTTAATTTTTGAAATCGCTAAATTAGACAAATCAAAAAAAAGAGCCGAGATATTTCTCGACTCATTTTAATAATAATTAGATAAGCAATTAATTTAATTTTTTATACAACGAACGGAGGAGCCTACAGTTCTACCAATATAAGGATAAATGTATGCATTAGTAGTTGTAAATTGTAAACCATTTGGTGTTATTTGATTGGTAGTATTAATGCTACTGCTTAGATAAAAAGCTCGAGAATTGATGTAAGCAAATGTACCATTTGTGGCTCTAGCACCAGCCATTGTCCATTTCAAAGGTGAAGCAAACGCTCCAGCAGCATTATTAGTAATCCAGCTTAATCGCTCCGCATCAAATTCAGCTGCAGTAGGTATTCGATAACCACTAGGGCAAGGATTGTTAATACCGTTTACACCTTGCCATAAATTATTATTTTGAGTAGAGCGCCAATCTGGACTAGTTGGAACAGCGATAAACTTATTATGCCCTGG
>NZ_JASFZF010000021.1:0-23411 GCF_046055765.1 Lutibacter sp.
AACCAATTGTTTAATTAAAATTAAAACATTATTTATGATACCAAAGGTATTTAAAGAAATTATTGATTTAGGAGATGGAAGAACCATCTCATTAGAAACCGGAAAATTAGCAAAACAAGCACATGGTTCTGTTGTTGTTCAATCAGGAAAATGTATGTTGTTATGTACAGTTGTTTCCAATTACAAACAAAGCGATGTCGATTTTTTACCATTAACAGTAGATTATCGTGAAAAATTTGCAGCCGCAGGTCGTTATCCTGGAGGTTTCTTCAAAAGAGAAGCTAGACCAAGTGATGGTGAAGTATTAACAATGCGTTTAGTAGACAGAGTTTTACGCCCACTTTTCCCAAAAGATTACCACGCAGAAACACAAGTGATGATTCAGTTAATGTCTCATGACGAAGATGTAATGCCCGAAGCAATGGCAGGATTAGCAGCATCTGCAGCAATTCAATTAAGTGACTTCCCATTCGAATGCGCTATTTCTGAAGCACGTGTTGCAAGAATTAACGGAGAATTTGTTATCAATCCAAGTAGAGCTCAATTAGATGAGGCTGATATGGATATGATGATAGGTGCTTCTGCAGATTCTGTGATGATGGTTGAAGGTGAAATGGACGAATGTAGCGAAGAAGATATGGCAGATGCAATTAAATTTGCACACGAAGCTATTAAAATTCAAATTGCTGCTCAAATACGTTTAGCAGAAGCCTTTGGCAAAAAAGAAGTTCGTGAATATGAAACTGCTGAAGAAAACGAAGACTTAGCAAAAAGAATACACGATTTAGCGTACGATAAATGTTATGCAATAGCAAAAAAAGGAACATCTAAAGTAGAACGCACTAATGCTTTTGCTGAAATTAAAGAAGAAGTAAAAGCTTCATTTACAGAAGACGAGATGGCTGAATTTGGCCACCTTGTTGGAGGTTATTACAGTAAAGCAGAAAAAGAAGCGGTTCGCGAATTAACATTAAGTGAAGGTTTACGATTAGATGGTAGAAAAACAACCGAAATTAGACCAATTTGGTGTGAGGTAGATTACTTACCATCAACACATGGTTCAGCTATTTTTACTAGAGGAGAAACTCAGGCATTAGCAACAGTTACTTTAGGAACATCAAGAGAAGCCAATAAAATTGATATGCCATCCTACGAAGGTGAAGAAACATTTTATTTACATTATAACTTCCCTCCTTTTTGTACAGGTGAAGCACGCCCATTAAGAGGTACTTCTCGTCGTGAAGTTGGTCACGGAAATTTAGCACAACGTGCTTTAAAAGGTATGATTTCTGAAAATTGCCCTTATACTGTTCGTGTAGTTTCTGAAGTATTAGAATCTAATGGTTCATCATCAATGGCAACAGTTTGTGCAGGAACAATGGCACTTATGGATGCTGGTGTTGAAATGAAAAAACCAGTTTCGGGAATTGCTATGGGATTAATTTCTGATGGTAATCGTTACGCTGTATTATCAGATATTTTAGGTGATGAAGATCATTTAGGAGATATGGATTTTAAAGTTACTGGAACTGCTGACGGTATAACAGCTTGTCAGATGGATATTAAAATTAAAGGTTTATCGTACGAAATTTTAGTAAATGCACTAAAACAAGCACGTGAAGGTAGATTACATATTTTAAATTTAATTACAAATACAATTGCACAACCAAATGCAACTGTAAAAGCTCATGCTCCAAAAATGGTATCTAAAACAATTCCTGGTGAATTTATTGGTGCTTTAATTGGTCCTGGAGGAAAAGTAATTCAAGAATTACAAAAAACAACTGGATGTACTATCGTAATTAATGAAGATCCCGTAACTGAAGAAGGTATTGTTGAAATTTTAGGAACAAACCAAGATGGTATTGCTGCTGTTTTAGCTAAAATTGACTCTATCACATTTAAACCTGAAAGAGGTAGCGTTTACGAAGTAAAAGTTATTAAAATACTGGACTTTGGTGCTGTTGTAGAATATGTTGAAGCTCCTGGAAATGAAGTATTATTACATATTTCTGAATTAGCTTGGGAACGTACAAACAATGTTACTGATGTTGTAAATATGGGAGATGTTTTTGATGTAAAATATTTTGGAAGAGATCCAAAAACTAGAAAAGAAAAAGTTTCTAAAAAAGCATTATTACCAAGACCTCCAAGAGAAGAAAGAAAAGATAAAAGAGAAGAAAAATAAATCTTCATAAAATAATTATTAAAGCTTCTTAATTTAAATTAAGAAGCTTTTTTATGAAATTCACTTATAAAATTATATGAAAAATTAATAATATTACTAATATTTTTGTAACATTTCTCAAATTACTACGTATAATATTGTGTACATCATATATAAATAAAAACTTTAGCTACTAAAATGAGACAACTTAAAATTACAAAACAAGTTACTAATAGAGAAACAGCATCATTAGATAAATATTTACAAGAAATTGGTAAAGTTGATTTAATTACTGCTGAAATGGAAGTGGAATTAGCACAAAAAATTAGAGCTGGAGACCAATTAGCTTTAGAAAAATTAACAAAAGCAAATTTACGTTTTGTTGTATCTGTAGCTAAACAATACCAAAATCAAGGCTTAACATTGCCCGATTTAATAAATGAAGGAAACTTAGGATTAATAAAAGCTGCTAAACGTTTTGATGAAACTCGTGGTTTTAAATTTATTTCTTATGCTGTTTGGTGGATTCGTCAATCAATTTTACAAGCATTAGCTGAGCAATCTCGTATTGTTCGTTTACCATTAAATAAAATTGGCTCTATCAATAAAATTAATAAAATGTATGCATTTTTAGAGCAAGAAAACGAAAGACCTCCTTCTGCTGAAGAAATTGCTAAGAAATTAGATATGACTATTAATGACGTTAAAGAATCTATGAAAAATTCTGGTCGTCACGTATCTATGGATGCACCTTTAATTGAAGGTGAAGATTCAAACTTATACGATGTATTAAATACAGGTGAATCTCCAAATCCAGACATGGCTTTATTACATGAATCATTAAAAGTTGAAATTGAAAGAGCATTAGAAACCTTAACACCTAGAGAAGCTGATGTAGTTCAATTATACTTTGGTTTAGGTGATGCACACCCAATGACTTTAGAAGAAATTGGTGAAACTTTTGATTTAACCCGTGAACGTGTTCGTCAAATCAAAGAAAAAGCAATTAGACGATTAAAACATACTTCAAGAAGTAAAATATTGAAAACATATTTAGGATAATAACTAAAGAAAACGCTCGAAATATCGGGCGTTTTTCTTTTTTAAATAATACTTTTGTAAAAACAACAACAAATAAAATGAATAAAATTATTGCTCCTTCAATTTTAGCCGCAGATTTTAGCAACTTGCAACGTGATATTGAAATGGTAAATAACAGCAAAGCTGATTGGTTTCATATTGATGTAATGGATGGTGTATTTGTTCCAAATATTTCATTTGGAATGCCCGTTATTAGCGCCATTAAAAAACACGCTACCAAAACAATGGATGTACATTTAATGATTGTTGATCCAGATAGATTCATTTCCGATTTTAAAAAAGTTGGAGCCGACATTTTAACAGTACATTATGAAGCTTGCACACATTTACATAGAACTGTTCAAGCAATAAAAGCTACTGGAATGAAAGCTGGAGTTTCATTAAATCCACATACTCCTATAGCCGTTTTAGAAGATATAATTGGTAATTTAGACCTTGTTTTAATAATGAGTGTTAATCCAGGTTTTGGAGGGCAAAGTTTTATTGAAAACACCTATAAAAAGGTAGAACAACTAAAACATTTAATTGAATTTACTAAATCTAAAGCACTTATTGAAGTTGATGGTGGAGTTACTGATCAAAATATTGAAAAACTATCAGAAACTGGTGTTGATGCCTTTGTAGCTGGAAGCTTTATTTTTAAAAGTGAAAACCCAACAAAAACTATAGAAAATTTAAAATATTTAGTTTCTCCAGAATAATTAATTAAATTCCAATTAATACTGTTTTAATAAATATTTTAATATATCCGTTGTGGTAACAATGCCAACTAGTACATTATTTTCTACAACAGGCAATGCATGAAATTCATTCTTAGATAATATTTCTACAACTGACTTTATTGTAGTTGAAGAATTTATTTTTATCAAATTTTTAACCATTATTTGACCAATATTTAACATCTTATAAATAGCATTATCAATTTGCGTTTCATTTGTATCATAAGCATCTAAAAAACTAATTCTCTCCAAATCTGTAAATCCCAACATTCCAATAATATGTTCATCTTCTACAATAGGAATATGCCGAATATGATGTTCTTTAAATAGTTTTTCTGCTTTAAATAAATCATCAAATAAAGTTAACGTCACAAGCTTTGTTGTCATTATTTTTGATACTGAGTCTAAACGATTCATACTGCATACTTTAATATTCTATATAAAGTTCTTAAAATATTGTCTGATTTTATATGACTTAAGTCAGTTATCCATACTTTTAAAAGAAAAATGATACAATGTAAGATTGATTAATAGGCTTAGTAACAACCCAACAAAATTTATCTATATTTAACTTATTTCTCAACCTAAAATCAGAAAAGATTTAAAAGGAAGAAATCAAAACTAAATCGTTACAACTAATAAGAATTTAATCTGTGATAAAAATAATTAAAGGTAAAATTGAAGATTGTGAATTAATAGCTGAAATTGGTGAAAAATCATTTTTGGAATCACATGGAAAAAGTGCCTCTAAAGAAAATATTGATAACTTTGTTACTAAAAATTACAATAAAGAGACACTCTCAAAGGAGTTAAATAATCCAAATATTGAATACCACTTAATTTATTATAAAAATAAAATTGCGGGGTATTCAAAAATTGAGTTAAACATTCCAAATAGTAATATTGAGTATCAAAAAATTTCAAAATTAGACCGGTTTTATTTATTGAAAGAATTTTACGGTCAAAAATTAGGGTTAAAATTATTCAATTTTAATATAGAATTATCTAAAAGAAATCAACAAAATGGAATTTGGCTAGCAGTTTGGGTAGAAAATCAAAGAGCAATTAAATTCTACACAAAAGTAGGGTTTAAAATAGTTGGAAAATATGATTTTAAAATTTCCAATACACACTCAAATCCAAATCATATTATGTATTTAACATATTAAAATAACTTGATTTGTCTCAAAAATTGGTAAAAACACAAACTCTAGTATTTACTATTGTTTGTGTTTTTATTTAGTGACCCCGGCAGGATTCAAACCTGCAACCGCTGGAGCCGAAATCCAGTGCGCTATTCAGTTGCGCCACGAGGCCATATTTTTTTAACCTAAAAGCTGTTTTACAGCTGTAGAAATAGCTTTGCCATCAGCTTTACCAGCCAATTGTTTTGATGCCATTCCCATTACTTTCCCCATATCTTTCATTGATGTTGCACCCACTTTTTTCATAATTTCAGCTATCACTTTTTTTAAATCATCTTCATTCATTTGTTCTGGTAAAAATTTAGCAATTACTTCAACTTGGGCTAATTCAGGTGCCGCTAAATCATCTCTTCCCTGGTCTTTATAAATTATTGCACTATCTTTTCTCTGCTTTACCAATTTCTGAAGTAATTTAATTTCTTCCTCTTTAGTTAACTCACTTGATGCACCTCCTTTTGTTTGCTCCAATAATATTTCAGATTTTATTGCTCTTAAAGATTCTAAAGCTACAGCATCTTTAGCTTTCATAGCTTCTTTAATTTTAATCATTAAATCTTGTTGTAAACCCATATTAAGTAATTTTTGTTTTGCGAAGATAGAAAAAAAGAACCCGAAAATCTTTAATATTAATAAAGATTTCCGAGTTTAAAACTTAGAAAATTCATCTAAGGGCATTCGTCTTTGGGCAATATTATTAATCTACATTATCATGTAAAAATGAATTGTTAGAACGGAATTGTATATCATCGTTATCATCAACCTCAAGTGTTGTTCTTGATTGGTTAATTTCTGATGAATGTGATGTTTCATCTAATTCAACTCCCATTCTTTTATAAGCTGGTTCTTTCTCTATTTCGTCTATATTTTTATTAACTCTATTTACAAATTTATAATTGAAATTTTTCATTTTTTCACGTCTTTGAGCTGCTCTTTTTTGCAATTCATCAATTGTTAAATCTAGTGGCGAAACTTCTTTATAATCTATAACTTCATGGTTTTTAATTGTCTCCTCTAATTCAGAATCAATTTTAGATTCAGACCTTAGTGAAAAGTTTAAATTATCCACCTTTTCTTCCTCAATTAGCGTTGGTTTAGAAGCCTTCGTTAAGTTATCTTCTAATTCTGTATAATCTTCCAATGAAAAATATACATCTTCTACTATTTCTTTTGGAGAGTTTACAATTTGATGATCAAAAACTTCAATACTCTCAATATTCATTTTCGGGTCTTCAATTTTAGTTTGTTTTTTTACTTCAGAAATTGGCAAATCAAATGTTAATGAAATTTGGGTTTTTTCTTTTTTAATTTCAATCTCTTCTTCTTTTTCTGAACTATTCATTGAAGTTATTACAAAATCATCAACTGTATCTAATGAAATTTCATCATAAACCACATTAATATTCTTAATAAACTCAGTAGTAGGTATTATTTCAAATTCCTCTTCTATTTCTTCCCCTAAATCATATACTACTTTATCTTCAACTTTTTGCATGTCTTCAATTACATTATTTGTTGAATTTCTCAAAGGGCTTTCTAATCTTTTTTCTGAAAAATCATAAGATGCTTCCTGTTCATCACCAAGTGGGTGAATTATTATTTTAGGATCTGTATTTGATATTTCATGCTGCTGATCTATATTAAACCCTGTCGCAACAATAGTCACTGAAATAGCATCACCTAACGATTCATCTTCACCAACCCCCATAATAATATTTACATCAGATTTAGCTTCAGCCTGAATATAATCGTTAATCTCACCAATTTCATCAATAGTAATTTCTTCAGCACCAGAAACAATTAATAACAATACATTTTTAGCTCCAGTAATTTTATTATCGTTCAATAACGGAGAATGTAATGCTTTTGAAATTGCTTCTTCCGATCTATTAACACCACTTGAACTTGAAGAACCCATAATTGCAGTACCACTATTAGAAAGTACTGTTTTAGCATCTTTTAAATCGATATTTTGTGTGTAATGATGTGTAATAACTTCAGCTATACCACGTGAAGCAGTAGATAATACTTCATCAGCTTTTGAGAAGCCTGCCTTAAAACCAAGATTTCCATAAACTTCTCTTAACTTATTATTGTTAATTACAACCATTGAATCTACATATTCTCGCAATTTTTCAATACCTTTTTGAGCTTGTTCATTACGCATTTTACCTTCAAAACTAAATGGAGTAGTAACAATACCGATAGTTAACAAATCTAGCTCTTTCGCTACTTTAGCAATAATAGGTGCTGCACCTGTGCCTGTTCCACCACCCATTCCAACAGTGATAAATACCATTTTAGAGTTTGAAGAAAGCATATCTTTTATTTCTTGAATACTTTCTATAGCCGCTTGTTCACCAACTTCAGGGTTTGCACCTGCTCCTAAACCTTCGGTTAAAGAAACTCCTAACTGTATTTTTATTGGGATTGGACTGTTTTGTAATGCCTGAGCATCGGTATTACAAATTACAAAATCAACACCTTTTATTCCTTGTGTATACATATGATTAACGGCATTACTACCGCCGCCACCAACTCCTATAACTTTAATAACGTTGGACTGATTTTTTGGTAAATCAAATGAAATGTTGCTAAAATCTGAACTGCTCATAATATCTATTTATTAGTCTTTTTCTTAATTAATTTACTCTGCATTATCTAAAAAATCTCTAAACTTATCTCCCCATTTTTCAAAAATGGATTTTTTAGGTTCTTTTGCTTCTACTTCATCTCCGTTTTCTTCTTTTAAAGGCTCTTCTTTTTCTAATTGAGAATCCTTTTCTTTATTTTTGTCAATCTTGTTTAAACCATTCATTAAAAGCCCTACTGCTGTTGCATATTGTGGGCTTGATAAACTTTCATCTGAATCACCTGCTAAATTTTCATTTGGATATCCAATTCTGGTATCCATCCCTGTAATATATTCTACTAATTGCTTTATATGCTTTAACTGAGCACCACCACCTGTTAACACAATACCAGCAATTAATTTTTTCTTTGGCTCTTCATGACCGTAATTTTTTATTTCTAAAAAAACTTGCTCAATTATTTCAACAACACGTGCATGGATTATTTTTGACAAATTCTTCAACGTAATTTCTTTTGGATCTCTTCCTCTTAAACCTGGAATGGAAACAATTTCATTATCTTTATTTTCACCAGGCCAAGCAGATCCAAATTTTGTTTTTAATAATTCAGCTTGTTTTTCAATAATTGAACATCCTTCTTTAATATCTTCAGTAATTACATTCCCTCCAAAAGGTACCACTGCTGTATGGCGGATAATTCCATTTTTAAAAATAGCTAAATCTGTTGTTCCACCACCAATATCAATTAAAGCAACTCCAGCTTCTTTTTCCTCAGTGCTTAAAACAGCTTCAGCTGATGCTAATGGTTCTAAAGTTATTCCCGCTAAATTTAACCCTGCACTTTTAATACAACGACCAATATTTCGAATGGATGAAACTTGCCCAACTACTACATGAAAATTAGCTTCTAACCTACCACCATACATTCCAACAGGTTCTGTAATTTCAGCTTGCCCATCAACTTTAAATTCTTGTGGAAGCACATGAATTATTTCTTCCCCTGGAAGCATTACTAATTTATAAACTTGCTTTTCTAGTTTTTCTAAATCTTCATCACTAATTACATCTTCCGAATTTGGACGCGTAATATAATCGCTATGTTGTAAACTTCTAATATGCTGCCCTGCAATACCAACAACAGCTTCAGTAATTTTAATTCCAGAAACTGCAATTGCCTCATCAACAGCAGCTTGTATTGATTGTATAGTTTGAGTAATATTATTAACAACCCCTCTATGCACACCTAAACTTTTGGCTTTTCCTGTACCAAGCAGCTCAATTTTTCCATATTCATTTCTACGTCCAATCATAGCAACAATTTTTGTTGTTCCTATGTCTAGTCCTACTGAAATATCATTGTTCTCCATAATTTACTTTTTTGTACAGACAACTTGGTTGTTGTATTTTAAATTTATTGCGCTATACTTTTCTATCGTTTTATCTGCCATCGTTTTGTTAAAAAACGATTTCAATTTTTTGAATTTCTGATTCAAATTGGTTGTGTTACCTAATACTATTTTTTGATCGCCAACTCTAGTGTTCAAAATAAACTCATTATTCGGCATTTTTTTAATGCTAATCAATTGTTTTTTTAAGAACTCATCATTTAAAATTGCTGTTACCAAATAATGAATTTCTTCAATATCACCTTCATTTACATCACCAGAAACCAACAATACTCTAGCTGAATAATTTTCTGATAAAGGCATTTTTTTCGCCTGTTTATCAATGTAATAACTCCTTGTATTTGATAGAACTCTTGCGATGGGTGTTCGTTGTTTTATCTTTGCTTTCAACAAACCATCAACTGTTAAAAAAATAGCTGCATCTTCCACCATGGGGTGTGACAGTACATTTGCCTCTAATTGATGTAAATCTATAACAGATTTTGCTTGGTTTTTAACTGTTGTGTTATTTTGTATTAACAATTTATTAACTATTTGATAATTCATAAAAAGGTTATTTCCTTCTTCAAATTCAATTACTATTTCTCGTACTTTTATTACACTATTTTTCTGATTTGAAAAACTATATAAAAATGCTACAAAACCAAGTAGCACAGTACCTTTTATGTAATTCCAATTAATTTTCAATGCTCAAATTATTTTTAATTACATCAACTAATTCACCAATATCTCCTGCACCAATCATAACAATTATTTGTGCTTTAGATTTTAAAACGTTCTCAACTAATTTTTCTTTCGAAGAAACTAGCTTATTTTTTATGTCAATTTTACCTAATAACCATTCTGAAGTAACTCCCTCAATTGGTAATTCTCTAGCTGGATAAATATCAAGTAAAATTATTTCATCAAAATTTGATAAACTTCTTGCAAAATCATCTATAAAATCTTGTGTTCTACTATATAAATGTGGCTGAAAAACACCTAAAATTTCTTTAGTTGGATACATTTCTTTTACCGAATTTATAACTGCATTTATTTCTGTTGGATGATGTGCATAATCGTCAATCAATACTAAATTTTCTGTTTTAATTTTATAAGAAAAACGTCTTTTAATACCTTTAAAAGTTAGTAAAGCTTTAGCAATGACAGGAATTGAAATTCCAAAAATAGTTGCCATTGCCAAAGCCGCCACCGTATTTAGCACATTATGTTTTCCTGGTAAATTTGTATGTATATTTTTAAAGTATTCTGTAGGTGTTTGCACGTCAAAAATATATGCTCCATTTTCAATTCTTATATTTTTAGCATCGTAATCTGCATTTTCTTCAATACCATAAGTTATTGCTTTAACTGGTAATCCTTTTCGTACTATCAACGTATCTGATACTTTCTTTGCAAAATCTTTAAATGAATTTTCCAATTCAGAATGGTTTCTATAAATATCCAAATGATCTGCATCCATTGAAGTAATACATGCAATATTTGGTGACAATTTTAAAAATGATCGATCAAACTCATCAGCTTCAACAACAGTAACTTCGTTACCTCCTAAAATTAGATTTGAGTTGTAATTTTCTGAAATTCCACCTAAAAATGAAGTAGCATTTACATTGGCTTCTTTTAAAATATGACCTAATATTGTTGAAGTTGTTGTTTTTCCATGCGTACCCGAAACCGCTAAACAAACAGAGTTTTTTGTGATTTCACCTAAAATTTCTGAACGTTTTAACACTGTAAAATCATTAATTAAAAAGTAACCCAATTCTAAATTATTTTTAGGAATTGCAGGTGTATAAACAATTATTGTACCTTTCTTTAGTTTAAATTCAGAAGGTATTAAATCTATTGAATCTTCAAAATGAATAATTATTCCACTATTTTGAAGTGAATTGGTGACTTCTGAAGCAACTCTATCATAACCAGCCACATTTTTACCACTACTTTTAAAATAGCTGGCAATAGCGCTCATACCGATTCCTCCAATACCAATAAAATAGACGTTATGTATATTTTCTAAGTTCAAATCAATTAACTAATCATTAATTTTTCAATTTCTTTTACAATATCTTTTGTTGCACTAGGCAATGCCAATTTTTTAATATTTTCACTTAATTTTTGTTGTAGATTTTCATCATTTATTAACTCTTTAAACATCGTTTGAAACATATTTAACTCTGACTCTTTCAATAACAAAGCAGCATTTTTAGTTACAACCGCTAAGGCATTTTTGGTTTGATGATCTTCAGTAACATTTGGAGATGGAATAAAAATAACTGGCTTACCAACAATGCATAATTCAGAAATTGAACTCGCTCCCGCTCTACTAATTAAAATATCTGCCGCCGCATAGGTTAAGTCCATTCTGTTTAAAAATGCAAATGTTTGAACACCTTCTAAATCATCATATTTTTTAAACTCTTCGTAATATAATTTTCCTGTTTGCCAAATTACCTGTACATTGTTTGAAACCAACCAATTAATATGTTTTTCAATTAAATTATTAACTGATCTCGCCCCCAAACTTCCTCCAATAATAACTAGTGTTTTTTTATTTGCATTTAAATTAAAATAAGCTTGTGCTTCTTCTCTTTTTCCACCAATAGTTAGTAAATCTTGCCTCACCGGATTTCCAGTTTTTATAATTTTTTCAGAAGGAAAAAAGCGTTCTAAACCATCATAAGCCACACAAATTTTATTAGCTTTTTTACTTAACAATTTATTGGTAATTCCCGGATATGAATTTTGTTCTTGAATGACTGTTTTAACACCTTTAACACTAGCCACATACAAAGTTGGCCCACTTGCAAAACCGCCAGTACCAATTACAATAGTTGGTTTAAATTTTTTAATGATTTTATAAGCATTCCACAAACTACTAATCAGTTTAAATGGAAATGCTAAATTTTTTAATGATAAACTTCTTTGAATTCCTGAAATCCATAAGCCTTTTATATCATAACCTGCTTGAGGAACTTTCTCCATCTCCATCCTATCTTTTGCACCAACAAACAAAAAATTAGCTTCAGGATATTTTCCTTTCAACTCGTTTGCAATAGATACAGCTGGATAAATATGACCGCCTGTTCCACCTCCACTTAATATGATATTAACCGATTGTTTCATGTAAAATATCTAAAGGATTTTCTTCATTATCTATACTTTCTTTTTTCTCTTTATCAGCAGTTACACTTAAAATAATTCCTAGCGCAAAACAGGTCATCCAAATTGAGGTACCTCCACTACTTATTAGCGGTAAAGTTTGCCCGGTAACTGGAAATAAATTAACCGCAACTGCCATATTAATTATGGCCTGAAAAATAATTGGTAAACCAACGCCAATAATTAGCAATGTTGCAAATATGCTGGTCGCCTTTTTAGCTGCCATTACAATTCTGAAAAGCAATAAAAAGTACATGAGTATTACAACTGAAGCTCCAACTAAACCATATTCTTCAACAATAATTGCAAAAATAAAATCGGATGAAGATTGTGGTAAAAAATTTTTCTGAATACTCTTTCCTGGGCCTCTTCCATGTAAACCACCACTAGCAATGGCTATTTTAGCTTTTTCAACCTGATAACCATCTTCAGCATTTTTGTTTGAAAAATTTTCTACTCTACTAATCCAAGTATCAACTCTATTTGGCATTACATTAGGAAATGCTTTTGCAACAAACACAAATAGAATTAAACTTAGCACACCTATTCCCACAACAGATGCAATATATTTTAATGGATAACCTCCAATAAAAGCAACTAATAAAACCATTAAAAAAACAATAGCCGTAGTTGAAAAATTTGCTGGTAAAATCAATGCTAAAATCAAAGCCACAGGTATCCACAACTGTAAAAAAGTTTCTTTAAAAACTATCTCTTTATCTTTATTTCGAGCTAAATAACGCGCTACATAAATCATAATCACCAAACCTGCTAGTGTTGATGTTTGAAATCCAATACCAATAAAAGGAATTTGAATCCATCTACTTGCATTAGCACCACCAATAGTAGTTCCTTGTGTTAGCGTATAAATTAATAAAACTATAACTAAAGGAATCATTAAAACCGAGCCTCCACTAAAATATCTGAAAGGAATTTTATGCACCGCATAAATAATTAGAAATCCGCAAGCTAATAAAAATGCATGCTTAAATAAATAAAAAGTTGTAGTGCCATTATTTACTACATAAACCAAATTGGTACTTGCACTATAAACCGGCAAAAAAGACAAAACAGCCAATACAGTTACTATTGCCCAAATTGCTCGATCTCCTTCAATATTTTTAAGTATGCTTTTCAAATGTTTATGGTATTTCCTTTATATTTTTTATTATAATTCTCTTACAGCTTGCTTAAATTTATTACCTCTATCTTCATAGTTTTCAAACAAATCAAAACTTGCACAAGCTGGAGATAACAAAACACTATCTCCTTTTTCTGCAATTTTATATGCAACTTTAACAGCCTCTTCGGCACCGACAGTTTCAACAACTAAATCAACAACATTATAAAAAGTTTGTACTATTTTTTGATTGTCAATACCCAAACAAATAATAGCTTTTACTTTTTCCCGTACCAACGGCATTAGATCTAAATAATCGTTCCCTTTATCAACTCCACCAACTATCCAAACTGTTGGTGATTGCATACTATCCAAGGCATAAAATGTTGCATTTACATTGGTAGCTTTAGAATCATTTATATATTGAACTCCATTAATTTTTAAAACCTGTTCAAGTCGATGTTCAACTCCTTCAAAATCTTCTAAACTCTCTCTAATAGTTTTTTTTCTAACTTTTAACAATGAAGCAGCCATTGCTGCTGCCATTGCATTTTTAGTATTATGTTTCCCTTTTAACGCCAAAGTTGAAATACCCATTATTTTATATGTTGTTTTATATTTTATTATTATGTTATTATCTTTTAAATAAACACCTTGTTCTAATTCATTTTTTAAGGAAAAAGGTACTAAAGTGGCATTTACTTTATTGTTTTTTAACCAACTTGAAATTACCTCATCATCATAATCATAAATTAAAAAATCATGTGCTGTTTGATTTTTAGTAATTCTAAATTTTGAACTGATATAGTTTTCAAATTTGTAATCATACCTATCCAAATGATCTGGAGTTATATTAGTAATTATTGCAATATGTGGTGCAAAAGTTTCAATACCATCTAATTGAAAACTACTCAACTCCAACACATAATTCTCTACGTTTTTTTCTGCCACTTGTTGTGCAAAACTATCTCCAATATTACCTCCCATACTCACATTGAAGTTGCCCTTTTTCAAAATATGATTGACCAACATAGTTGTGGTGGTTTTACCATTTGAACCCGTAATACCCACAATAACTCCGTTTGTATATTTTGAAGCAAACTCAATTTCAGAAATTACTGGAATCTCTTTTTTCCTCAATGCTATTATTAATGAAATAGCATCAGGAATTCCTGGGCTTTTCATTACGATGTCAGCCTCAAAAATTTTAGCTTCAGTATGATTTCCTTCTTCGAAAGAAATATTATTATTTAAAAGAACTTTTTTATATTTTTTCGCAATTGTTCCTTTGTCAGAAACAAAAACATTATATCCTTTTTGTTTTCCCAAAATAGCTGTTCCTACACCACTTTCTCCTGCTCCTAAAACAACTAATTTTTCCATTTATCGTAACTTTAGAGTTACTATTGTAAATACAGCTAACAGAATTCCAATAATCCAAAAACGTGTTACAATTTTACTTTCGTGATAACCTGATTTTTGATAATGATGATGCAATGGTGACATTTTAAAAATTCGCCTTCCTTCACCATATTTTTTTCTTGAATATTTAAAATAGCTAACTTGAAGTATTACTGATAAAGTTTCTATAAAAAAAACTCCTGCCAATATTGGAATTAACAACTCTTTACGAACCGCAATGGCCAAAACAGCTATAATACCCCCAATAGTTAAACTTCCTGTATCACCCATAAATACTTGTGCAGGATACGTATTGTACCACAAAAACCCAATTAAAGCGCCTACAAAAGCAGCTATAAAAATGGTCATTTCACCCGAATTTGGTATGTACATTACATCTAAATAATTGGCAAATATAATATTCCCCGAAACCCATGCAAAAACACCTAAAGTGAGGACTATTATTGCTGATGACCCAGCGGCTAAACCGTCAATACCATCCGTTAAATTTGCTCCGTTTGAAACAGCTGTGATGATAAAAATTACTATTGGAATGAAAATTAACCACGCATAATCTTTTAAACCTTCACCAAAAACACCTAAAACATCTGCATACTCGAACTCATTATTTTTAAAAAATGGAATGGTTGTTTTAGTAGATTTTTCAGCATCTGCAAATAAAACAGGAGTTCCATTTTCACTTACATATTGATATTTTAAAGGCAGTTTTTCTTTCATAGTAACTCCTGGGTGAAAATAAAACATCGCTCCAACAAAAATTCCTAGAGTAACTTGCCCTAAAATTTTAAATCTTCCTTTTAAACCTTTCTTATCTTTTTTGAAGATTTTAATATAATCATCTAAAAAGCCAATAGCTCCCATCCATAATGTAGTAACTACAAGCGTTACGATATACACATTATCAATTTTTGAAATTAGTAACACTGGAATTAAAGTTGCTAAAATTATAATAATACCACCCATAGTTGGAGTTCCTGCTTTTTCAACTTGCCCTTCTAAACCTAAATCTCTAACTGATTCTCCAACTTGCATTCTCTGTAGATAATTAATTATTCGTTTTCCATAAATTGTTGAAAAAAGTAACGACATTATAAAAGCCAATGCAGACCTAAACGAGATGTATTGAAACAATCCTGCTCCTGCTAATTTGTAATGACTTTCTAAATATTCAAATAAATAATATAGCATTGTACTAACTTTCTATTGCTTTTAATAATTGTGTTATTTTCTCGTAATCGTCAAAATGTGAACGTTGTCCGTTTACTTCCTGATACGTTTCATGACCTTTTCCTGCGATTAAAATAATATCTCCTTTTTTAGCGAATTTAGTAGCCGTTTTAATAGCTTGTTCTCTATCTAAAATTGAGATGGTTTTTTTAAAATTTTTAGGTTCAACTCCAGCTTCAATTTCTTCAATTATTGTTTGTGGATTTTCACTTCTTGGATTATCAGAAGTGAAAATTATTTGTGTACTTAACTGAGAAGCTATTCGCCCCATAATAGGGCGTTTAGCTTTATCTCGGTCTCCTCCGCATCCCACAACGGTAATTACTTCTTCATTGCCTGTTCTTATATCATTAATTGTTTCAATTACATTTTTTAAGGCATCAGGTGTGTGTGCATAATCTATAACTGCAGTTACACCTCCTTCTGAAATAAAATGTTGAAATCTTCCACTTACACTTTCTAACTCACTAATATGTGTTAGTGATTCTGTTGAATTTAAACCTAGTAAATTTGAAACTCCATAAACAGCTAGTAAATTATACGCATTAAAACTCCCTGTTAATTTTGCCCAAACTTCATTATTATTTATGGTTAATAACAAACCAGAAAATTGATTTTCTAAAATCTTCGCTTTAAAATCAGCCATTGTTTTTAAGGCATACGAATGTTTTTTAGCAACGGTATTTTGAAGCATTACTGCTCCATTTTTATCATCAATATTTACCAAAGCAAAAGCTGATTTTGACAACCCATCAAAAAATGATTTTTTTACATCTCTATATCCCTTGAACGTTTTATGATAATCTAAATGATCGTGTGTTAAATTTGTAAAAACACCTCCTGCAAATTGCAATCCTTCCGTTCTTTTTTGATGAATTCCGTGAGAACTTACTTCCATAAAACAAAAATCAACACCCAACTCAACCATTTCGTTTAAATACTTATTAATTAAAACTGAATTTGGGGTAGTATGAGTTGCTTTATATTGAACAGTATCAACCATAATTTTTACAGTTGATAATAACCCTGCTTTATAACCTGATTTTTGAAACAATTGATACAATAACGTAGCAATTGTAGTTTTACCATTTGTGCCTGTAACTCCAACTAGCTTTAATTTTGATGAAGGATTGTCATAAAAATTTGACGCTATAATAGCCAACGCATTATTAGCATCATCAACTTGTATATATGTTATTTGCTGAAGTCTTTTTTCTGGTAATTCTTCACAAACAATTACAGTTGCACCCAACTCTATTGCTTTATCAATAAATTGATGCCCATTAAATACCAATCCTTTTTGAGCCACAAATAAACTATTTGGTTTTACCTCTCTTGAATCAAAAATAATGGCATTTACCATTCCTTCGGTACTACCATAAATAGTATTAATGCTAACTTTATATAATATGTCTTTAACTAATTTCAATTAAATTAATTTTAAAACTATTGTTGCTCCTTTTATTAACTTTTCACCAACACTTATGGACTGTTCTTTTACTTTTCCTTCTCCTTGAAAATTAACATTTAATCCTATGTTTTCAAGTAAAGGAATGGCATCCATAGCCGCCATCCCTTTAACATTTGGGATTGAAATAAATTCCGTGTTAGACTTTGTAAAATACGAATCGAAACTATTATTTACACTCGCAAAATTTGGAGTTGTATTTTTAATTGTATTAATAATATAGTTTGATGTATAAATTTTTTGAGCAATATCTTTAAAAACTGGACCAGAAACATCAGCCCCGTAAAAACCAATTTTTATGTCTGGTTTATGAATTACTACAATACATGAATACTTTGGGTTTTCAGCAGGAAAATAACCTGTAAATGATGAAATATATCTTTTATCTTTAACCCATTTTTCATAATTTCCATACTCCGTTCTTGCTGTACCAGTTTTACCTGCCATTGAAAAATTTTTATCATATAATTTATGACCTGTACCTTTAATAACTACATTTTTTAGCACTTCTTGAACTTTACTAATTGTGTTTTTTGAACAAATTTGTGAATCAATTACTTCTTTTCCAAAATACGCTACCTTTTCATCCCAAGAACGAATTTCTTTCACAAATTTTGGTTTTACCATTTCTCCATTATTTGCAATTGCATTATAAAATGTTAACATTTGTAATGGTGTTAAAGTAAGGTTGTATCCATAAGCTATTGATGGTAAAGCATTTTTACTCCATATTTTATCACCCGGACTTGGAATATTAGGTTTACCTTCTCCTTTTATGGTTAAACCAAGTTTATCATTTAAATGCATATTTTTCAAAATATCAATAAATTCTTCAGGTTTTTCACTAAAATTTTCATCAATTAACCTAGCAAATCCAATATTTGAAGAGACTTCCAAAGCTCTTGCTGCTGAAATTTTTCCATAACCACCTCTATGAGAATCATTAATATATCTTCCATGCATTTTGTATTTTCCTTTACCTGTATCAACAATTGTACTTGTATCAATTTTTCCTGATTCTAAAGCCGCAACTAAAGACATTACTTTAAAAGCTGAACCGGGTTCATGAGATTCATAAATTGCATAATTTCTTTTTTCGTAATATTTTCCTTGAGAACTTCTACCTAAATTTGAAATTGCCTTTATTTCGCCTGTAGCTGTTTCCATTACAACCACACAACCATGTTCTGCATTATAATGCTCTAACTGTCTTAATAATGAATGATGCGCAATATCTTGAATATTAACATCAATTGTTGTTACAATATCTTTCCCATCAATAGGTTCTTTTTCATTTGTGTCATTTATAGGTTTCCATAACCCTTTAGCTATTTTTTGCTTCATTCTCCAACCGGGCGTGCCTTTTAAATGACTTCTATAAGCTCCTTCAATTCCAGGTGCTCCTCTATAATCATCATAACCAATTATTCTTTCTGCTACTTTACCTAACGGGTGAGCTCTAACGGTAGATTGCTCTGCAATAAAACCACCTTTATACATTCCTAAATTAAAAATGGGGAAACTTTTAATTTTCATATAATCATTATAACCTAGTTTTCTTGAAATAAATAAATACCTATTTTTACTATTTCTTGCTTTTCTGATTTTGGTTTCCCAATATGAAACAGAATTTCCAAGCATTTTTGACAACTCTGTAGAAAGATTTTTAATTTCTTTCTCTAATACTTTTGAATCAACAGTTACAACATCCATTCTAATTTCATATTGCGACATTGATGTTGCAAGTAAACTTCCATCAGCCGAAAATACATTCCCTCTATTTGCATAAATAGTATCGTTTCTTAGCGTAAGTTGTTCAGATAGATTTCTGTACTTTTCACCATCAGCAAATTGTATATTAGTAAGCCTCACTATAATTGCTACCAAAAACAATGCGATAAACACAAATACGATGTATAACTTATTTAATATTCCTTTTTTTGTAACGGACAATATTAGTTGTTTTTTGAGGTTACTTTAATAACTTGTGGTGGATTTTCACTTGGTTTTAATTCCAACTCCAACACTTTATTTTTAATTGTTGACTCTAATTTTAATTTCATTGCAATTGAACGAGTATCTACAAATTCTGATTGTAATTCTTTATTTTTTTTATTAATCTTAGCAATCTCCATAACTTGCTTATCTGAACTATGAGAACTTGCAATCATTAATAACATTAGCAATACTATAAATAAAATAAAACGCCAATTTTTAAAAGAGTTATCACTTACTAAAAAGTTTCCCTTTAATATATCGTATATGCTTTTTTTGAATTTTGACATTACTATTTCAATGTTGCTATTCTCAATTTCGCACTTCTAGCTCTATTATTTTTTTTAATTTCTATTGCTGAAGGAATAATCATCTTTCCAACTTTTTTCATTGGAACCGAAATATTTCCATAAAAATCTTTTTCAGGTTCTCCTTCAAAAAGCCCATTTCTAATAAATCGTTTTACCAACCTATCTTCTAAAGAGTGGTACGAAATAACACTCAACCTTCCTTCTTTATTCAGTATTTCGGGTGTTTGCAATAAAAATTCTTTTAAAGCCTCTATCTCCTGATTTACTTCAATTCTAATTCCCTGAAATATTTGAGCTAATATTTTATGTTCAATTGCTTTTGGTACAAATTCATTCAATACCTCTTTTAACTCAAAACTTGTTTTAATTTTTTTTTCAGCTCTTGTTTCAACTATTTTTTTTGCAATTGCTCTAGCATTACGTAACTCTCCATATTGAAACAAAACATTAGCCAACTTTTGCTCTTTATAAAAATTCACTACTTGAAATGCTGATAATTCATCTGTTTGATTCATTCTCATATCTAAATCCGCATCAAACCTTGTAGAAAATCCACGTTCAGCCACATCAAATTGATGTGATGACACACCTAAATCTGCCAAAATACCATCCACTTTTTTCACACCATAAAAGCGCAAATACCTTTTAATAAATCTAAAATTTTGCGGAATTAATGTAAAACGTTCATCATTAATACTATTTCGTTTTGCATCTTCATCCTGATCGAAAGCAAAAAGTTTACCTTCTTCATTTAGCCTATTTAATAGTTCTTTTGAGTGACCTCCGCCACCAAAAGTTACATCAACATATACACCATTTGGTTTTATATTTAAACCATCAATGCTTTCTTTTAACAATACAGGATTATGATACTTCATCATCGTCAAATTTAAAATCACCCATAACCTCTTCCGTTAACATACCAAAGTCTTCTGCTAAATCATCAACAACCTTCTCATACTTCTCTTTATCCCAAATTTCAATAATATTAACTGCTGAAGAAAGCACTACATCTTTTGAAATTCCAGCAAATTGTTGTAAATCCTTTGGTATTAATAATCTTCCTGAAGCATCTAATTCAACAATTTTCACACCAGCTGTAAATCGCCTGATAAAATCATTATTTTTTTTAACAAACCTATTCAACTTGTTAACTCTAGCCATTAAAATATTCCATTCAGACATGGGGTATAATTCCAGGCATGAATGAAAAACAGCTCTTTTTATCACAAAACCATCTTGTAATATTGGCGAAAGTTGCTTTTTTAACGCAATTGATAAAGCAAGCCTTCCTTTGGCATCAGCTTTACATTCGTATGTCCCAATTAAATTTATCATCATGTGTTTGTGTGTATTCAAAAATATAAATTTTTTCCCACAAATATCCACTTTTACCCACTTTGTTAATAACTTTTAACATTCAACAAGATTATACACCTACTTTTTTGAAAAACAACTAGTTAAATTTAGATGTAGCCTTATTGATAAAAAAGTCGTATTTTAGAAAAAAAAGCTACCTTTGTGGTTAGCTTAAAATCAATACTTAAATGAGTAATAATCTTATAACGGAAGGAAAGTTTAGTTATGCTGAAGCTGGTGAAGGACAACCTATAATTGTGCTTCATGGACTTATGGGTACATTAAGTAATTTTGATGGTGTTTTTAATCATTTTTCAAAAAATGGTTACAAAGTAATTATTCCTGAATTACCTATATATTCACTTCCACTTTTAAAAACCAATGTAAAAAATATTTCAAAATTTTTGAAAGAGTTTATGATTTTCAAAAAAATTGATAAAGCTATTCTTTTAGGAAACTCTTTAGGTGGGCATATTGCATTATATTTCACAAAATTAAATTTAAAAAATGTAACTGGACTTGTGTTAACAGGAAGTTCTGGTTTGTATGAAAAATCTATGGGTGACACGTACCCAAAAAGAGGAAATTACGAATACATAAAAGAAAAAACAAAAGAAGTTTTTTACAATCCTGATGTTGCCTCTAAAGAAATGGTTGATGAAGTTTTTTCATCGGTAAACGACAGAAGTAGAGTCATAAAAACTTTAGCTATTGCTAAAAGTGCTATTCGGCATAATATGGGAAAAGATTTACCCGAAATGAATACACCAACTTGTTTAATTTGGGGAAAGAATGATTTGGTTACACCACCAGAAGTTGCTGTAGATTTTGAAAAATTATTACCCGATGCTAATTTATTTTGGGTTGATAAATGTGGACATGCACCAATGATGGAACATCCTGATGAATTTAATAGAATTCTTGAAAACTGGTTAAAAGAACGAAACCTGTAAATCATGAAAATTAAAACTGCTGATTTTGTAATTAGCAATTCAGATGTGTTAAAATGCCCAAAAGAAAAACTCGCTGAATATGCTTTTATTGGACGTTCAAACGTTGGTAAATCATCCTTAATAAATATGTTAACTGGTCAAAATAAGTTAGCTAAAACTTCTGGAAGACCAGGTAAAACACAACTTATAAATCATTTTAAAATTAATAATAATTGGTTTTTAGTTGATTTACCAGGGTACGGTTACGCAAAGGTTTCAAAAATTGTTAAGAGAACTTTTCAAAGTTTTATAAAAAATTATTTTCTTCAGCGAGAACAACTAATTTGTACGTTTGTATTGATTGATTGCAGGCATGAACCTCAAAAAATTGATTTGGAATTTATGGCATTTCTAGGTCAAAGTGAGATTCCATTTTGCATAGTTTTTACTAAATCTGATAAATTAAAACTATCTAAGTTGAATAAAAACATACAATTCTACACAAAAAAAATGACGAGTACCCTTTGGGAAACAATGCCTCAATATTTTGTTACTTCAGCAACTTCGTCAAACGGGAAAGAAGAATTGCTTACATTTATTGATGGTATAAATCAACAGCTTACCGAGAATTTGTAACATGGCTTCAACCAAAAATAATTTACATGTATTATTTGAGGATAATCACTTCATTGTTATCAATAAACAATCGGGCGATATTGTTCAAGGAGACAAAACAGGTGATACACCTTTAAGTGATATTGTTAAAGAATACATTAAAGAAAAATACAACAAACCTGGAAATGTTTTTTTAGGTGTTGTTCACCGATTAGATAGACCAACAACTGGCGTTGTAGTTTTTGCAAGAACCTCGAAAGCATTAGAACGTTTTAATAAAATGTTGAGAGATAAAACCGTACATAAAACGTATTGGGCGGTGGTTAAAAATAAGCCAAAAAAAGATATTGACACACTTATTGGGTTTCTTAAAAAAAATCCAAAAAATAATAAATCTACTTCGTATTCTTCTGAAATTGAAGGAAGTAAAAAAGCAATTCTTCATTATAAATTATTAAAATCTTTAGATAATTATCATCTTCTTGAAGTTGATTTAGAAACGGGTCGTCATCATCAAATTAGATGTCAGTTAGCAACTATTGGATCACCTATTAAAGGTGATTTAAAATATGGTTTCAACAGAAGCAATAAAGATGCAAGTATTCATTTACACGCAC
>NZ_JASFZF010000022.1:0-9752 GCF_046055765.1 Lutibacter sp.
TTATTAGATTTAATTTCATTAAATTGTAAGTTGCCAATTCACCAAACCGTCACTATTTTATTTAATTTAGAAATGAAAGGTGTTGTAAAACCATTACCAGGGAAATTGTTTGAAGCTGTTTAAAAATTAGACTTTAATCCAGTTTCCCATTCGTCTAAAAACTCATCAATTTCTTCAATAAACTCATCTGGTTTTTGAGTTCTATTTATGGTACAGTGCAATATAATTTTATTCCGTTCAGGAGGAAAACCAGTGGTAATTGTCCACGATAATGCATTAGGACAATCTAATAATGTAAAACGAACACCACCATTAATTTTATCGTAACTAATTACAAATCCTCCCCAAAGTGTTGCACCATTAAAGTTGTTGTTGTTTTCTTCAAGAAAAAACATAGATTCAGTAAAGTTTTCTAAATTTTTCGGATTAATTTTCTCTTGAATGAGTTCTTCAGTAGTTTGTTTATCTATAATTCTAAAAAATTCCATAATTATACTTTTTTCGATTGAATACTTTCAAAAACTACGGTTAAAAGTATTAAAAAACCACCAATTAATGTTTTTAAAGCAGGTATTTCACTCAAAAATAACAATCCAAAAATGATACCATAAATTGGTTGAATACTACTTATAATACTTGCGGTACTAATGGAGAAGTTTTTGAAACTCATCACAAAAAGTGTATGACCAATTGAGGTTGTAACCAATGCTAAAATAAGTAAAGCAGGTACATCATTTGCAATTGGGTTTACTTCAAAAATAAATAAAGTTGGCCACAAAACCAAAGTAACGGTTACCATTTGGTAAAACATAAGTATTGATCCGTTGTAATTAGAAATTTTCTTTTTTAATAAGATATTTCTTAAGGCGTAAAAAACAGATGAAATTACACCGAAAATTACACCAAGAGTATAATTATTTTTTAAGTTAAATTCTGGAGTTAAAAAGTAGATTCCAATGAGCACTAAAATCCCTAAAAAAACGTGTTTATTATTTAATTTTGTTTTGAAGAATAGCGGTTCTAAAAGTGCTGTAATTACTGGATATGTAAATAAAGATAACATTCCAATTGCCACATTTGATAGCTGTAACGCGTAAAAATAAGTAACCCAATGTATGCCAAAAAACAAACCACTAAGTATAATTGTTTTCCAATCTTTTTTATTTGCAATCTTTAAATCAATTTTTTTGTACCAAATAAATATGCCTAAAAAAAGTGCTGCAAGCAAACATCTAAACCAAATTGTAATTGGTGGAGGCATTGAAATATACCTACCTAAAACCCCTGAAGTACTAATTAAAAAGATTGCAATATTAAGTTCTAAAATATTTTTAAAGTGCTGATTTTCCAATAATTAGATTTTTTGAAGCGTTTCTAATGCTTTTTTTACTGAATTAATTTTGATAAAAGTTAACAACAAGCGCAAACCGTTTTTTGTATCTTTTTCTTTTAGTACGCAAATTGTTCCATTTTTTTGAACAAATTGTAAAACTCTTGTAAAAACAGGTGTTTGATAAAATGAACTTTGCTGATTAGAAACAAAGTACCCAACCATTCTTTTTTGTTTTAAAATAAGCCGTTCTAAACCTAAATTTTTAGCCACCCACTTAATGCGAACACTGTTTAATAAATCTTCAACTTGTGTAGGAATTCCTCCAAAACGATCTATTAGTTCTAATTCAAATTTTTGTAACTCTTCTTCGTTTTTTAGTTCACTTAATTGATTGTATAAATTCAATCGTTCAGAAATTATGTTGATATAATCATCAGGAAATAAAATCTCAAAATCAGTATCAATTTGAATTTCCTTTACATATTTTTTTGGTTTTTTAGAGTCGCTTTTATATAATTCTTTAAATTCATTTTCTTTGAGTTCTTCAATAGTTTCATTTAAAATTTTCTGATACGTTTCAAAACCAATATCGTTAATAAAACCACTTTGTTCGCCACCCAATAAATCTCCAGCGCCACGAATTTCTAAATCTTTCATTGCAATATTTATTCCGCTACCTAAATCGGTAAATAATGTAATGGCTTCCATGCGTTTTCTGGCATCATCCGTCATCATATGATATGGTGGTGTGATAAAATAACAAAACGCTTTTTTGTTTGAACGACCAACTCTACCTCGCATTTGGTGTAAATCTGACAAACCGAAATTATTAGCGTTATTAATAAAAATAGTGTTGGCATTTGGCACATCTAAACCACTTTCAACAATAGTTGTTGAAACTAATACATCAAATTCATTATTAATAAAAGAAAGCATTAGATTTTCTAGCTTTTTACCTTCCATTTGCCCGTGACCAATACCAATTTTCGCATCTGGAACTAGGCGTTGTAGCATTCCGGCAACTTCTTGAATATTTTCAATTCTATTATGAATAAAAAATATTTGTCCGCCTCGCTGAATTTCGTACCGAATAGCATCTCGAATTACCTCTTCAGAAAACCGAATTACGTTACTTTCAATTGGCACACGATTTGGAGGTGGCGTGTTTATAATTGATAAATCACGTGCAGCCATTAACGAAAATTGTAACGTTCTTGGAATTGGAGTTGCGGTTAATGTTAAGGTATCTATATTTTCTTTTAGGGTTTTTAATTTGTCTTTAATT
The DNA here is from genome assembly GCF_046055765.1 of Lutibacter sp. Lineage (GTDB taxonomy): Bacteria > Bacteroidota > Bacteroidia > Flavobacteriales > Flavobacteriaceae > Lutibacter. The sequence goes on from NZ_JASFZF010000022.1 coordinate 2,619, forward strand.
GCCACACCAAATTTTTGTTCTTCATCTACAATTAACAACCCTAAATCTTTATATTTTATGGCGGAATTTGTAAGCTGATGTGTTCCAATTACAATATCAACAGCCCCATTTGCCAAGCCTTCTAAAACTCCTTTTCGTTGGTTTGTAGTTCTAAATCTATTTAAATAATCTACAACTACAGGAAAATCCTTTAAACGTTCACTAAATGTTTTAAAATGTTGAAAAGCCAAAATAGTGGTTGGTACTAAAATAGCAACTTGCTTCCCATTATCTACTGCTTTAAAAGCTGCTCTAATGGCAATTTCTGTTTTACCAAAACCAACATCTCCACAAACCAATCGATCCATTGGTTGTTCTTTTTCCATATCGTTTTTTACATCTTGTGTAGAAGCTGATTGATCTGGAGTATCTTCGTATAAAAAACTTGCTTCTAATTCGTGTTGTAAATAACTATCTGGATGGTATTGGAATCCTTTTTGCATTTTCCTTTTTGCGTACAATTCAATTAAATTGTAAGCAATATGTTTGATGCGAGATTTTGTTTTTTGTTTTAGTTTTTTCCAAGCTCCAGAACCTAATTTGTATAATTTTGGTGCTTTTCCATCTTTACCAGTATATTTAGAAATTTTATGAAGTGAATGAATACTGATATACAAAATATCTCGATCGCCATAAATTAATTTAATAGCTTCTTGTTTTTTGCCTTCAACATCAATTTTTTGAAGTCCTCCAAATTTTCCAATACCGTGATCAATATGAGCTACAAAATCACCAATTTCAAGATTTGTGAGTTCTTTTAATGTGATGGATTGTTTTTTGGCATACCCATTCTTTAACCTAAATTTATGATAACGCTCAAAAATTTGATGATCGGTGTAACAAACTAATTTATTTTCAACATCAATAAACCCTTTGTATAAAGGGGAAACGAGAGTTTTGTAGTCAATTTCGGCATCAATATCTTTAAAAATATCATGAAAACGATCGGCTTGTTTTTGAGAATCACAGAATAAATAATTTTTAAATTTGTTTTTGGTGTTTTTATGAAAATCTTCAATTAATAATTCAAATTGTTTGTTAAATGAAGGTTGAGGTTTGGTATTGAATTTTACAACATCATTCTGAACTTTATTTGGAATTTCAGCTTGATAAGCATTTACAATTTCTACAAGAGTAAAATTTTGTAATTGTTTTTTTATATAATTTCCATTACAAAATAACTCAGTAGGTTTTGCATGATTTATGACTGAAGATAATTTTGTAAAAGCTTCTTCGGCTTTTGCAAAAAGTGTATCTAATTTATTAGCAAGTAATTCTAAATCTTTAGAAAAAACAACTGTTTTATCTGAAATGTATTTTAAAAAACTTTCACGCTTTTCATCTAATGTTTTGTTTTCAACATTAGGCATTACATTAATTTTAGTCAGTTTTTCAGTAGACAGTTGCGTTTCAACATCAAAAGTTCTTATGCTATCTACATCATCTCCAAAAAATTCTATTCGGTAAGGTTCATCGTGAGAAAATGAAAACACATCAATAATTCCACCTCTAACAGCAAATTCACCTGGTTCAGTAACAAAATCTACTCTGTTAAAATTATATTCAAATAATACTTCGTTTACAAAATCTAGTCCAAGCTTATCGTTAATACTTATTTTTAAAGTATTTCTATTCAATTCTGCTTTGGTTACAACCTGTTCAAATAAAGCTTCAGGATACGTTACAATTATTGCTGGTTTTTTACGAGAATTTATTCGATTTAAAACTTCAGAACGTAACAATACATTAGCATTGTCGGTTTCTTCAATTTGATAAGGTCTTCTGTAAGAACCCGGATAAAAAAGTACATCTTTTTCATTTAAAAGTTGCTCTAAATCGTTTAAATAATAAGCAGCTTCTTCCTTGTCATTTAAGATTAAAAGAAATGGCTTTTCTACTTTTTTAAAACTTTCGGAAATAATAAAAGACAATGATGATCCAACCAAATTCGTAATTTGAAAATGGTGATTTTCTTTTGATAAGTGCTGAACTAACTGTTTTTTCTGAACAATTTGTTCGTAGGTTTTAATAATATGTTGTTTGCTCAAAAGTTGCAAATTTTGCCAAAGGTACTATTTTATAGAAAAGATGGAAATATTAAGTGATAATTCCTTAACTTTATAAGAGAGATTTTAAAAATATGAGTAATGTCTATTTCAGATTTATATTTAACAGGATTACATCAGCAAAATATAGGGCATTTTGCTACCATTGTTAGATTGGCGTTATTAGACAATAAAATTGATAGAAAAGAACAAAAATTATTAAAAAGATTAGCTATTCGACTTGATATTACTTCTGTAGAATTTGAAACTATTTTAAAAAACCCAACAAATTATCCAGCAAATTCACCTGTAAGTTATGATGAGCGCTTACTTTGTTTATATGATTTAACCAAAATGCTTTTTTTAGATAAAAATCCAACCATTGATAAAACATCTATGTTAGATAGAATTGCCGTAGGTTTAGGTTTCCCTATTGAAAATGTTAGAGAAATTGTAAAAGAAGCAATAAAATTCTTTTTGAAAGAGCCTGATATTGAAAATTTTAAAAAGGTTATAAAAAAAGCAAACCCAATAAAGCATTAATCTAAGGGTTTAAACATCAAATATTTTATTGATTTTTTTATATTTGCCATTAAAAGTTAATATATGGGATTATCAGATTATAATTTAAGTGGAGAACAAAAACAAAATATTGAACATTTTGCAAGTATTGTAAGGTTGGCTTTAGCCGATGACATTATTACAGAAGGTGAAGAAAAATTACTTAAAAGATTAGCAAATCGATTTCATATTTTAAAAGAAAAATATAACCAAATACTTGAAAATCCATCTGAATATCCTGTCCATACACCACATGATTACGATAAACGTATTGAACGTTTGTATGATTTAGGTAAAATGATTTATGCTGATAATGATGTAACAGATGATGAAGCTAAAGTTCTAAGAAGAATATGTGTAGGTCTTGGTTTTCCTGTTGATAATGTAGAGAAAGTTGCTGATGAAGCAATTCATTTAATTTTAAATAATAATGATTTAGAAGATTTTACAAAGGCTATAAAGCACGTAAATAGAATTTAAACTTTAACTATTTTCAACAAAATTTATTTTCATTTTTAGCGTTTAAATTAATAATTCAAAAGACTCCTAAAAACCATGAATTATAGATTATATAAAAAAACATTGCTACTGTTTTCAATATTATTTTTAATAAATCATACGCTTTATTCTCAAGATGAAGACGATATTTGGGTTGTTGGTATAGGAATTAATGCAGTAGATATTAGAACTGCAGATGGTTTTTCTGGAGTTTTTAAAGATTATGCTAATGGTAGTATTGAAGATTTAAATATGTCAGGTGCATTTGTGAGAGTTTTTGCAGGGAAATACCTAAAGAATGGCATGTCTTTACAACTTTCTTTATCTGCTAATAAAATAGAAAAAGGGTTTAATTATAGTGAAGGAGATCCTTTATTAGACGATTCATTTTTTGCAATAGACACAAAATTAAAGTACGATTTAAATAAATTGATTGGAGAAACCTCTTGGTTTGATCCATTTGTACTTGCGGGTGCAGGTTACTCTAAAATTGGAGACATCTCTAACTTTAATTTAGCTGCAGGTTGGGGATTTAACGTATGGTTTTCTCGTTCAGTAGGTGTAAATTTTCAATCAGATTATAATCATAATCCGAATTCTACAGCAACTGATTATTTTCAACATAGCATAGGGTTAGTTTTTAAATTAAATAGTAGTTCTAGATTTAAATGGAAAGGCAGGTAAAATTCTATTAAACGATTAATATTTTATTAACTTGCATTTCTAATTTCTATGAATGCAACCATCAACTTCATTTCAGGTTTATAACGCATCGGCAGGTAGTGGAAAAACCTTTACATTGGTTAAAGAGTATTTAAAAATTCTTTTATCAAGTTCTAATAGTTATAAGTTTCAACAAATTTTAGCAGTTACATTTACCAATAAAGCAGCTGGAGAAATGAAAGCACGTGTTATTGAAAATTTACGAGTATTTTCAGAAGAAAAAACTAGTGATATGCTTTCTATTATTTGTACAGAAACAAGTTTAACTGAAGAAACTGTTTTTAAAAGGTCAAAACTTATTTTAAATGCTATTTTACAAAACTATTCTGCATTTAGCATTACTACTATTGATAGTTTTACGTATAAATTAATTAGAACATTTGCCTACGATTTACAACTTCCAATGAATTTTGAAGTAGAAATGGATGCCGAAAGCTTGTTAAATGAAGCTGTAGATATTGTTATTTCAAAAATTGGAGAGCAGAAAGAATTAACCGATTTATTGGTAAGTTACTCCATTCAGAAGTTAGACGATGATAAATCTTGGGACATTTCAAAAGAGCTAAAAGAGTTTGCTAAAGTTATTCTAAATGAAAATAATGTACCGCATTTAAAAGAGTTAAGTAATTTATCAATTTTAGAATTTAAAGAGCTAAAGGAAAAACTTCAAAAAGAAAATAAAGAGGTTCAAACTAAATTTTTGGTAATTGGAAATAAAGGAGTTGATATTATTAACGGGAGTGGTGTTGCGGATAAAGATTTTTATTACTCACAATTTCCAAAGCATTTTAATGGATTAGCAGCCTCTAAAAAAGTTTCGTTTTTTGATCAAAGTACTTTTAAAAAAAATATAGTTGAAGAATTATTTTATTCAAAATCTAAATCAGTTGATGTAAAAAATGCAATTGATACTATTATTCCACAATTAGTTGCTTTGTATACAGCGTCTGAAAGTTTATTTCAGCAAAAAACATTGAACGATTTAATTTTAAATAGTCTAATTCCTTTAGCGGTTTTAAATTATATAAATAGCGCCTTAGAAGAGCTAAAAAAGGAAAATAATATATTATTAAATGCAGAATTTAATCAAAAAATAAATGATACTATAAAAAATGAGCCAGCACCTTTTATTTATGAACGAATTGGAGAAAAATTCAGGTATTATTTTATAGATGAAATGCAGGACACTTCAGAATTACAATGGAAGAATTTAATTCCATTAATATCAAATGTAATTTCGTCAGAAAATGAACAAGGAGAATTAGGTAAACTTTTATTGGTGGGTGATGCAAAACAGTCTATTTATAGATGGAGAGGAGGAAAAGCAGAACAGTTTATATCGCTTTCTTCTGAAGAAAAAAACAAAGAAAACAATCCCTTTCACATAGGGAAAAAGTTATCTAATTTAGCTACAAATTATCGAAGTTTTTCAGAGATTATAAACTTCAACAATTCATTTTTTAAGCATATTTCAAAATTTTTAAACAATGAAAGTTTTAGCAAACTATTTTTAGAAGGAAATAATCAAAAAAGAAATAAAAAAGAAGGTGGTTTTGTACAAGTTTCGTTTGTAGAAAAACAAAAAGATGATGAAGAACGAGATTTAGTTTATCCTAAAAAAGTGTTGGATATTATTAAAAATTTAGACACTTCGTTTCAAAGAAATGAAGTGTGTGTATTAGTGAGAACAAGAAAACAGGGTATTGCCGTTGCTAATTATTTATCGGAAAATGGTATAGAAATAATCTCCTCTGAAACCTTACTTTTGGGGAATAGTTTAAAAGTGAATTTTATTATTAATTTATTAAACATTTTACAACATCCGTTAAATAAAGAATTTAAAATAAATGTATTGTATTTTTTATACGATAATTTACAAATTAATGGGAGTAAACATACTTTCTTTAGCCGTTTTGTTCACTTAACTAACCACCAGTTTTTCGAAGAATTACGTAGTTTAAATGTATTTTTTAATTATAATGAATTTATTCAAAGTCCGTTTTACGAAAGCATAGAATATATAATTAGAAGTTTTAAGTTAGTTTCAGAATCAGATTCAAACATTCAATTTTTTTTAGATGTGATTTTTGAATTTCAGCAAAAGAAAGAAGTATCACTAAATAGCTTTTTAGAATTTTGGGAATTAAAAAAAGATAAACTAAGTATTGTTGCTCCCGAAGCAAAGAACGCAATACGAATTATGACTATTCATAAAGCGAAAGGATTAGAATTTCCTGTTGTAATTTATCCATACTCAATAGATATTTACAAGCAACAAAAGCCGAAAATTTGGTATAATTACAATCAAACAAGTACTATAAAATCAGTTTTGATAAATTATAGCAATAAATTAAAATATGTAGGTACGCAAGGAGAATACTTATTTAATAAACGACGAGATGAATTAGAGTTAGACAATTTTAATATATTGTATGTAGCCCTTACAAGAGCTGTTGAACAATTATATATTGTTTCAGAAAAAGACACATTATCTAAAAAAGAAGAAAATTTAAATCATACATCAGGACTTTTTATAAACTTTTTAAAAGAACTAAAATTATGGGATTCAGAAAAAAATGAATATAGTTTTGGTAATAATAAGCGAGTTTATACCCAGCGAAAATTAGAACAAGAAACAACTACACAAACTAGTTTTATTTCAAATTCATGGAAAAATCATAATATTTCAATTGTTGCAAATTCATCATTGCTTTGGGAAACCGAACAAGGAAAATCTATAGTTTATGGGAATTTAATTCATGAGATTTTATCAAAAATTAAATCCAAAAGTGATATTTCAGGAGTTGTAAGCAAATATTTGTATAACGGAACAATAAATAATGTAAAAGAACAAGAAATTATTAATATTTTAAATGAAATAGTAAACCACAAACAATTAAGGGCTTATTTTACACAAAACAATCAAGTTTTTAATGAACAAGAAATAGTAACTATTGATAAAAAAATTATAATACCCGATAGGTTAATTGTTATAAAAAATAAGGTTACAATAATAGATTATAAAACAGGAAAACAAGATAAAAAGTATCACAAGCAGCTTAATAATTATGGTAAAGCATTAGAAAATTTAGGGTACACAATAGAAAAAAAACTATTAGTATATATAAATAATGAAATACTAGTAGAAGAAGTTTAATTACTATAATTTTGCAAAAAAATAAACAATAATGTACGGTAAAATACAACAACACTTACAGCAAGAATTGCAAGAAATTAAAGAAGCAGGTTTATTTAAATCAGAACGTAT
>NZ_JASFZF010000023.1:0-4948 GCF_046055765.1 Lutibacter sp.
TCGTTCTCAGGATCTAAAGAAATTCTTCGAACAGCAGTACCTTGTTTTGCAACCATACTAGAGCCTTTTACTTTTAAATCTTTAATCAGCACAACAGAATCTCCAGCCTGTAAAACTACACCATTTACATCTCTGTGGATTACTTTTTGTTCTTCCTCTAAATCTTCTCCTGTTGCTTTAGCCCATTTTAAATTTTCATCATCTAAATATAACATATCTAATAAATCTTGTGGCCAACCTTCAGCACGTAAACGTGTTAGCATTCTCCACGCAACCACTTGAACTGAAGCAACTTCACTCCACATACTATCATTTAAACAACGCCAATGATTTGCATCAACTTCATCTGGATTTTCTAGTTGATTTTTACACGTCGAACAAGCTAAAATACTATCATCAACAGTCCCAACCGGCATTGGTGGCAATTTATACATACTTAAATTTTCAGTTGAACCACACAATTCACATTTAGATCCGCTACGTTCTTGTAATTTATTTAAAATACTCATATATTATTTTTTAGAGTCGCAAAAATACATTTAAAAAATAGCAATCACAACGTTCATAAAAATGATTTTTAGGCGTTCCCTTCGGTCGGGCTATTCATTTAATCTTTTGTTTAACTTCTACTTCGCTCAGTTAACAAAAGGATATCACTGCTATCCCTAACGCAATAAAAAACACACATTCAAGTTATTTAATAATATACTTCTTCTTTTAAGAATACTTTAAGATACTATTTTTTAAAATTTTACGTTATTTGCATAACAAACTACTAGGTTATGCTTAAACAATTTTTTTGGATGTGCTCTGGCGCAGATACCGATATTCTTAAAACAAGCTCAAAAGCTGAACAAACTAAATATGCTGGAATTGGTGGAACCGTATTTTTTACAGCTATGATGGCTTTTATAGCCTCAAGCTATGCGCTTTTTACTGTTTTTGATAACTATTTTACAGCCATCTTTTTTGGATTAATTTGGGGATTATTAATTTTCAACTTAGATCGTTTTATTGTTTCAACCATTAAAAAACAAGAAAATAAATGGAAAGAAATTTTGCAAGTAACTCCACGAATAATTTTAGCAGTAATAATTGCGGTTGTAATTTCAAAACCTTTAGAAATAAAAATTTTCGAAAAAGAAATAAATCAAGTTTTATTAACTCAAAAAAACGACTTAACATTAGCTAATAAAAACCAACTATCAAATCAGTTTACACCAGAAATAAATTCAATTAAAAATGAAATAGCAGCATTAAAACATGAAATAGATATCAAAGAAACAGAAACAAATACTTTATATTCAACCTATATTTCTGAGGCAGAAGGAACAGCCGGTACAAAATTGTTAGGCAAAGGCCCCGTTTATAAAGAGAAAAGAGAAAAACACGATGCTACTTTAGCCGAATTAAAACAATTAAAAATTGATAATAAAACTAAAATTTCAGAGAAAGAAAATCAAATAAATTCTCTAATTAAACTTCAAAAAGAGCAAGAAATAACAACTCAGCCCATCATAAATAACTTTGGGGGTTTAATGGCTAGAATAAATGCATTAAATAAATTACCTTGGCTACCTTCATTTTTCATCTTCTTACTTTTTTTAGCCATTGAAACTTCACCTATTTTTTCGAAATTAATAGCACCAAAAGGTGAATATGATTTCAAACTTCAAGACAACGAAAATGCAGTAAAAAATTGGGTTGAACAAAAAGAAAATCAAAGAGCAGCTGTTTTAAGTACAGATACTATTTTAAATACAGCTATTTACAACGAACTTGCTGACGAAGAAGAATTATACAACTATAAAAAACAAAAAGCACGTAAGATTTTACAATTTCAAGCAGATGCATTTCATAAAAGTCAGAAAAAAATTATTGGTTAATTATCCAATGGAAATATAGTGATACTATACCCCAACCAATTTTGTAATTTATTATAAATAAGCTGTTTATCTTCAATTGAAAAATCTTTAATCCTAGTTTTATGTGAACCTCCTTTTAAAACCATTTTTAAAAAGTTTACATGCGGTTTTGGATTTGGTGCACAAGCACCCCAAGTATCGTATTCCCCATAAATGTACAAGATTTTATTTCCTTGATTTTCAACATAATCACGTACTTTTTTAATATAGTTGGGATTAAAAGTTAAGTCTACATTTTTTGGAGTAAAACGCAAATTTGTTGGCTTATGAACCAATCTCAATAAATCTTTAACTGGAGTTGTATCAAAACCATAATAACCTAATTCTGTGATATGTTGGTAATACGAAGGCAATAAATCATAATAGGTTTTATCATTATAAAAACTAATTCCAACAATGTTATTTACATAATCAAATAAATCTTTTGCTGTAGCATTTTCTGTAGGAATTTCATCACAATTTCCACCCCATTGCCAAAAAGAAAATGGAAATTCTAAAACCGCATACTCTAAAGCTTCTTCAATAGATAGTCGGGTGAATTTCATTCCTTTAATCTTAGTATATTTCAAAATCTCAGTTAAAACATTAGCTCTATTCTCTAAAAGTAAACGTTGATATTTTATAATTTTTGTTCTACATTCATCACTTCCAATAGTTTTAATATGTTCTTCCGTTCTCAAATCTTCTTGCGTATTAATAAGCGGTGCAACATAAGGAACTGCAACATCAACATCATAAGGGTATTTCGACTTGTAAATTAGAACCGTTTCTCCTCCTTTACTAATTCCAGTTGAAATCCACTTACTCTTATACAAAGTTTTTAATTTTCTAACTAATTGATGATAATCTTCAATAGCTTGGTCGTTTTTTAAATAATTCCACTGAATTGAATCTGGACGAGATTTTCCATAAAAACGATATTCTACTTGTACTTGATTACTTTTAAGAATTTTGCTCAGTTCATAAGTTCTTGGAGTTGCATTATAACCTTCAGTAATTAATACCATTGGTTTTTTACTATCTGTGTGCGACAAATAAACATAATGTTTAAAAGTTCCGGCTTCAATATTATTATGGTCTAAAGGTTCATTTAAAACTAGTTGAAAAGCTTTTGTAAAATGATCTTTCACACCTATTTTTGTTATTTCGGCATTTGGAAAAAGTTGTTCTAATTTTTGCTGAAAAGTTAAAATTTCAACCGGTTCTAACTTTACAACTCTACAGCCAACTATGGAAACACTAATTGTTATAAATAAAATAAGGGATTTATAAAACTTCATATTAATATTTTGAATTAAAATTAGAACTACATAAAATAGTTAAACTAAAAAATTATAAACTATAAAAATGGTATTCATTGTTTCGCCTTTTTTTGACTTAAGCATTCATTATTGCTTCAATTTCCTCTATTTCAATTGGCATTGCAGCTGTTAAATTTCTTGTGCCCTTTTCTGTAATTAAATAATCATTTTCTAAACGACAACCAATACCTTCTTCAGCAATATAAATTCCAGGTTCACAAGTTACCACCATTCCAGCTTCAAAAGGTCTAGTATATAAACCAACATCATGAACATCTAATCCAATATGATGTGCTGTTCCGTGCATAAAATATTTTTTATATAAAGGGTTATCCTTATCTTGATTTTTAACATCTTTAGCTTTCAATAGTCCTAACTTAATTAATTGTTCTTCCACTAAACTAGCCATTTCTTTTTCATAATCTTGTGAAACCACACCAGGCTTTATCAATTTTGAGCCTTCTTTCAAACAATGTAATACCGCCAAATACACCTCTTTTTGTCTTTTAGAAAATTTTCCATTTACAGGAAAGCACCTTGTTGTATCAGAATTATAGTTTGCATAACAAACTCCAAAATCCATTAAAACCATATCTCCATCCTTACAAACAGCATCATTTGTATTATAGTGCAACGCACAAGCATTACCACCAGAAGCTACAATTGGCATAAATGCATGTCGCTTTGCTCCTTTTCTAATAAGCTCATACGTTAATTCAGCTTCAAGTTCGTACTCCTTCATTTCTGATTTAACAGCTTTTAAAACTCGTTTAAAACTACCAACACTTATATTTGCAGCTTGTTGCATTAAAGCAACCTCTTCTTTAGATTTTATTTGACGCAATTCACGCGCAATTTTAGCGGCACGCTTGTAATTATGAAGTGGATATTTTTCTTTACAAAAAACTATCATTCTGTCTTGCTGCGTATTTATATCTGCAGTTAGTGTTTTTTTGTGTTCGTTATGTCCTAAATAAAAAGTATCAGCTTCAAAAGCCATATATTGTAATGTCAACTCAAAATCTTGTAACCACTTTACATTTTTAATTCCTGAAACTTCAAAAGCTTGTTCTTTAGTTAGCTTTTCACCTTCCCAAATTTTTATAAGATCACTTGTTTCTTTTACAAATAAAACCTCTCTGTTTTCAGGTAAAGCAGCATCCGGATATAAAATTAAAATCGATTCTTCCTGATCCACTCCACTTAAATAAAATAGTTCATTGTTCTGAGTAAACCCCATTACATCATCCGCATTATTTGGCATTACATCGTTTGAGGTTAAAATAGCAATGGAATTAGGTTCCATTTTGGCTGCAAAATTTTGTCTATTTTCAATAAATAATGATGAAGGTATTTTTTTATATCTCATAATTTTTTAATTTAAAATCTGTCAACAGAAAATGGTTTTAAGTTTATAGAAGGTTTTTTCTCTGAAATAATCTCTGAAATTAATTTACCTGTTGCATGTGCTTGGCTCCAACCCAACATTGCATGCCCGGCTGCAAAACAAACATTATTTAATTTTTTAGACCTTCCAATAAATGGTAGACCATCGGGTGAAACAGGGCGTAAACCACAAGCGGCACTTTCCATTTCATTACCTGTAATAGTCACATTTGGATAAAATATAGTAGCATTATTAGCTATTTGTTGCACACGTACTTTGTTTATTTTTGAATTAATTCCTGCAATTTCCATGGTACCTCCAAAACGCGTAAAACC
>NZ_JASFZF010000024.1:0-123987 GCF_046055765.1 Lutibacter sp.
TTTAATGTTCTAAGAAAAAATCAAATGCTAACATTAAGAAAGAAATACAGTGCTAGAACCACGAACTCTTATCATCGATTTTATAAATATAAAAATAGTGACCCGTCCTGAAATATGTATACACAAAACCACAAGTATATGTATAAAAATGACAAATGAATTAAAATTACATAAAAACAAGTCATTTACAAATATTGACTACACAGAAAAAATTGAGGGAAATACTCTTAGTAAAAACAAATCACTGCCCTTTTATAAAATAAACGAGTAATTGGCCCAAAAAAGATATTAAAGAGGTTTTAAATGCAATTGATATTTATGAAAATTTAGATAGGTTCAATCTATTAAATGAAAAACTCTTTTTAAAAGCTCATCAGAATTTAATGAATAATCTGATTGAAAATGCTGGGGAATATAGAAATCAAGGAGTTGGAATTATAAAAGGTACAAAAGTTGAACATGTAGCTCCTCCGTATGAAAATGTTCCATACTTAATGAAAGACCTTTTTGAGTATTTGAAAAATTCGAATGAAATGGAATTTATTCATACTTTTCTAGATGGAAATGGTAGAGTGGGACGATTATGGCAAACTTTGATTTTAATGGAAAAATATCCAGTATTTGAATATTTACCATTTGAAACACTAATTAGTAAAGATCAAGAGAAATACTACAATGCTTTATCTCAAAGTGATAAATCTGGAAAGTCAACGGAATTTATTGAATATATGTTAGATATTATTGACATCTCAATAAGTGAATTATTAGACTTTAATAATCGAATTCTAAATGAAAAAGACAGACTAGAATATTTTAGTTTACTAAACAAAATAGAGTTTACTAGAAAAGATTATATGGATGTTTTTAAAGATGTTTCTCCTGCAACTGCTAGTAGAGACTTGAAAAAAGGTATAAAATTAAACTTGTTTGAAAAAATTGGTAAAATGAATAAAACGAAGTACAAATTAATAACTGTCAAACTGGAAGTTCCTCTATGAGTAGCTCGCCACCTGTAAACGCATTGAACTTGAACCCCTAACTCATTAGCTAAATCTTTAATATTATCGCACTTGTAACTTAAACGGACAGTCTCTAATTTAAATTCAGTACTGTAATGTCGTTTTTCCATAATTCTAAGATATTTATTTTTAGTTAAACAGTCTTAAAAGAATATCCTAGTAAATGTAGTAAATCCAGATAATTTCTCATTGCAAGATGAGACTAAAATAGGTTATAAACACAAAAAAGAGAAATGTAAAATTTATCTTTGATAACATTTTAATAAAAATAACTACTTATATTAGACACTTCAAAAAAATATCTTTAAAACAAGTCGATTTTTATGCTTAAAGAACCTATAATACGATTTGCCACGATAAAAGATTTACAATATATAGTTGACATTTATAACCAAGCTATTAAAACTAAATCTGCAACGGGTGACATTGAAGTATTTAAAATTGAAGACAGAGTTGAGTGGTTCAAAAAGTTTAATACTAATGAGTATCCTCTTTATATTGCTGAAATAAATAAAAAAGTTGTAGGTTTTTGCACAATATCTCCTTACAGACCAGGAAGAAAAGCAATGCAAAAAGTAGCTGAAATAAGCTATTATGTAGATTATTCTTACCATAAAAAAGGAATTGGCACCTCCTTATTAAAGTTTGCAGTTTTAGATTGTAATAGAATTAATAAGAAAAATTTACTTGCATTTGTTTTAGACATTAACTACTCCACTATAAGACTATTAGAAAAAAATAACTTTAAACAACTTGGCTACTTGCCTAACATTATTGAATTTGATAATAAAAAGTGTGGCCATTTAATTTATGGATTAAGAATATAAGATTCATAACTTATTCATTTAAAGATTAATAGACCTATTAAATAAAAAATAATTATAAAAATAAAAAATTTATGAATATCCAATATAAAACAGTACATTTGCAACTAATATAATTTTTAATATCAATATAATGAGTAAAGGAACAGTAAAATTCTTCAACGAAACAAAAGGATTTGGATTTATCAGCGAAGAAGGTTCAAACAAAGAGCATTTTGTACACATTTCAGGTTTAATCGATGAAATCCGTGAAGGTGATGAAGTTGAATTCGAATTAACAGAAGGTAAAAAAGGCTTAAACGCAGTAAATGTAAAAGTTATTTAATATATACTATTACCTTTTTACAATGTAGAAGCCTATCAATAATTTGATAGGCTTTTTTTTAGTTTAAAATCTACCCTTTTCTATTTATCAATAAAAATGAAAATTTTTAAAAGATATTACATATCATTTCTAATTGTAGCTTTAATTTCAAATTTTACTATTGCACAATCAACTAAAATTATTTCATATAATATTAGATACGCTAACAAAACTGACAAAGAAAATAATTGGGATAACAGAAAAGCTAAAATTATTACACTTCTAAAAAATAACAATCCAGCAATTTTTGGAATTCAAGAAGGATTAAAAACACAAGTTAACTATATTGATAGCTCTCTAGTTAACTATAAATACATTGGTATTGGAAGAGATGGCGAAGATAAAGGTGAATATTCAGCAATATTTTATGATACAACTAAATTTAATTTAAAAATAAGTAATACGTTTTGGCTATCTCAAACACCCGATTCTATTTCAATTGGTTGGGATGCAAACCTTAAACGAATTTGTACTTATGGTCTTTTTGAAAACATAAATACAAATAAAAATTTATGGATTTTTAATACTCATTTTGATCATATTGGAAACATTGCAAGAGAAAATTCAGCAAAATTAATTTTATCAAAAATAAACCAAATAAATACAAGAAACTTCCCTTTAATATTAATGGGTGATTTAAATCTTACTCCAGAAGAGGCTCCTATTCAATTATTCAAATCAAGTTTAGATGACCCTTTAAAAATATCAAAGACAAGTTTAGTTGGACCAAAAGGAACTCTTAATGGTTTTAGTTTGGGAAAAGTTTGGGAAAAAATTGATTATTTTTTCACAAAAAACATAACTATCTTATCATATACTCATATTGATGATTTAAAAAATTGTAACAAACATATTTCAGACCATTTACCAATAATGATTGAAGTAAAATAGCTTATAAATTATAATACCTTTAAACAATTAGTATATTTACTTTAAAATTAAATTGTTTAAATATTGAAACACATAATTAATATCATATATGTAATAAGTCTAATGCTAATTACAACACTAGTACTAACTTCCTGTGGAACTACTTATAAAATTAAAAAAGATTTCAAACTAAAAAATAAAGAGAATTCTCTTTTTAAAGGTTTTATTCTATACAATCCAATCACAAAAAAAGAAATTATAAACTATAACGGTCAAAAGTATTTTACACCTGCTTCAAATACAAAACTGTTTACATTTTATACTGCTTATAAAACACTTGAAGACAGTATCGCTAGTTTAGCTTATTATAAAACAAAAGATTCATTAATAATAAAAGGAACTGCAGATCCTTCATTTTTATATACGAATGAAAGTACTAAAATTATAAATTTTCTAAAAAATGAAAAAGAAAATATTTACTTAGTTGATGCAACTATTGATGATACAAATTATGGAAGTGGTTGGTCTTGGGATGATTATGAATATTACTATATGCCTGAGAAAAATTTATTCCCAATGTATGGAAATATTGTAAAGTTTACTTTTATTGATAGTTTAGTAAACGCAACTCCCTCTTATTTTAAACAAAAAATAAATGTGTTAGATTCTATAACCAATAGAAGAGAGTTTGCAAAAAATAAATTTTACATACAGAAATGGAGCATAAAAGAAAACGAAGTTCCATTTATTACATCTAATCTTCTTATTTCTAATTTATTAAGTAAAATTATTAAAAAAAATATTCCACTAATTCCCGATTCTAAAGCCTATAAATATAAAGTTATAAAAGGAGTGAATTCTGACACATTATACAAACAAATGCTTATTGTAAGTGATAATTTTATTGCTGAACAACTTTTGCTTCAAGTTGGGAAAAAAGTTTCCAACTCATATTCAGTAAAAAAAGCAATTAGTTATTCACTTAATAATTATTTAAAAGGTTTACCTCAAAAACCACGTTGGGTTGATGGTTCTGGTTTATCAAGATATAATTTATTTACTCCAAACGATTTTATATTTTTATTAGATAAAATGTACAATGAAATACCTTTAACTAAACTTTTAAATTACTTTCCTGCTGCAGGAGAATCCGGTACTTTGAAAAATTGGAATGAAATTAAAAAGCCATACATCTACGCTAAAACTGGTTCATTGTCTAACAATTATAATTTAAGTGGCTATCTAATAACTAAAAAAGGTACCATTTTAATTTTTAGCTATATGAATAATCACTTTCAAAAATCAACTTCAACCATTAAAAATGAAATTCGAAAAACTTTAAGTAAAATCTATAAAACTTATTAATTAATATGAATACAATTGGTTTAATTGGTAGAATGAGTTAATCTTCATTAATTTATAATAAATTAATGAAAAAGTACTAGAATTATTTGGTGGTTTCCATACTGGTAAAAGTAGTATGATTTTAGTAAATTTTGCCAAAATTAAAAAATATTAACACAAAAATAATTGGAAATATTAGATAATTTAATGGTAGATTCTGCAAAAAAAATAGAATTAGCTAGTGCAAATCTAATAGTACTTTGTACAAACACCGTGTATTTATGTAGCAACAAAATAATTAATAATATAATATCCCCACTTTTAATACAACTAAAATTCATGCAGAAAAAGCTGTTGAAATAGCATTAAAGAATAATTATCAAGCTTCAACAATCAACTCATCATAAGCTAAAAATACATTTTCTGGTAAGTTTTTTTCTACTTCAGCATGAAACCCTAAATATTGACTTATATGTGTTAAATATGCTTTTTTAGGTTTCAATTCATCTATTAAAGCAAGTGCTTCATCTAAATTTAGATGAGAATGATGTGGCTTAATTCTAACAGCATTTATAATCAGAATGTCTAAATTTTTAAGTTTTAATTTTTCAACTCCAGAAATAGTTTTAACATCCGTTAAATAAGCAATATTATTAAATCTAAACCCAAAAATAGACAATTTTCCGTGTTCAACTTTAACTGGAATTACCTCTAAGCCTCCAATAGTAAAAGGCTTATTTTTAATCTCAATTTGTTTAACACTTGGTGCTCCAGGATATTTATTGTTATCATTTAAAATATAATCAAATCGTTTTGATAAATAGTTTAATACTCTTTTGTGTGCATAAATTGGTACAGCTCCTAATTGAAAACTAAATGGACGTAAATCATCTAATCCTGCGGTATGATCGGCGTGTTCATGCGTAAATAAGGCACCATCAATTTTAGATACATTTGCACGTAACATTTGATATCTAAAATCTGGTCCACAATCAACCACATAACTAAAATTACCCCATTCAATTAATATAGAAACTCTCAAACGCTTATCTCTTTTATCCGTAGATAAACAAACTGGATGAGAGCTATTAATTACAGGAATACCTTGTGAAGTTCCAGTACCTAAAAAAGTAATTTTTATTTTCATATCACCTACAAAATAACAACTAATAATTTAAATACCTTTTAACAATAAATTTCGTTCAAAATTTGAATAAAATAGATGACTTTAGTAATATTTATTATATAATTTTCATTAAAATAGTGAATTTAGCGAAAAAAACATAAAATCTGACTTATATCAACTTTTTGATATGTATAATTTTGTACTTTTACAAACTATTAAAAAAGAATAGAAAATGATTTTAATATTAAAGAAATTTAACCCAAATATTAGATTCTGCAATATTAATCTAACTTTTCAAAATGAATGATAATAAAGTGACTAATTAGTCACTTTATTATCATATTAATTTAATTTGAACAAACTATATAATTATAACAAATATTAAAACCTAAACTATATGAAAATAGGCATATTAAATGAAACTCAAAAAGGCGAAAAGCGAGTTTCAATTTCTCCTACTATTTCTAAACAGCTTATTGATAAAGGATTTGAAGTTATTGTAGAAGAAGATGCAGGACATGCTTCTTCTTTTAAAAATTCTGACTATACTAAAATTGGTGCTGCTGTTGAAAAAAGAGGTGTTGTTTTTAAAGATGCAGATATTTTAGTGAAAATTAATCCTTTTAACGAAGAAGATTTGAAATTAGTGGATAAACACCATATTTTAATGAGTCAGTTATTCCATAAATCGCACCCAGAACTAATTAAAGCAATTGCTGAAATAGGTGCTACTGCTTTTTCAATGGATGCTATTCCTAGAATCTCAAGAGCACAGGATATGGATATTTTAAGTTCACAAAGTAACTTAGCTGGTTATAAAGCGGTTATTTTAGGCGCTTACGAAATGACTAAAATATTCCCTTTAATGATGACTGCTGCTGGAACTATTACTCCATCAAGAGTTTTAATTTATGGTGTTGGAGTAGCTGGTTTACAAGCTATTGCAACAGCAAAAAGATTAGGTGCAGTAGTTGAAGCAACTGATATTAGATTAGAAACCAAAGAACAAACAGAATCTTTAGGAGCTAAATTTATTAGTGTAGATAATACTGGTGAAAAATCTGAAGGAGGTTATGCAAAAGAAGCTTCTGAAGATTATGTAAAACGACAAAAAGAAGCGGTAAATAATTCTTTATTTAAAGCCGATTTAGTAATTACAACCGCAATGGTTCCAGGTAGAAGATCACCTATTTTAATTACTAAAGAACAAGTAGAACAAATGAAAAACGGAGCAGTTATTATTGATTTAGCGGCAGCTCAAGGTGGTAATTGTGAATTAAGTAAATTTAACAAAACTGTAATTGAATACGGTGTGAAAATTATTGGAACCTCCATTGCTCCAGAAAGT
Organism: Lutibacter sp.; assembly: GCF_046055765.1. Classification (GTDB taxonomy): domain Bacteria; phylum Bacteroidota; class Bacteroidia; order Flavobacteriales; family Flavobacteriaceae; genus Lutibacter. The sequence continues at coordinate 6,896 of NZ_JASFZF010000024.1, forward strand.
GTTTCTACCAATGCTAGTGATTTATACGCTAAAAACATGTTTAATTTTATCATGCATTTAACCGATGAAACTAAATTTAAATGGGAGTTAGATGAAGAAATAACCGATAAAACTCTTATTGTTAAAGAAGGATTAATAAGACAAAACGGAAATACTAAATAGTTATGACAGAATTTATAGATTTTTTAAGTAGCAACCTGCAAATGATATACATTGTTATATTGATGATTTTTGTAGGCGTTGAAATAATTGGCCATGTGCCAGCAGTGTTACACACCCCATTAATGTCTGGTGCAAATGCCATTCATGGAGTTATTATTATTGGGGCAATATTAGTAATGATCGATGCTGATCCAGATAATATCTTATCGATTTCATTAGGTTTTGTAGCTGTATTACTCGGAACTTTAAACGTGGTTGGTGGATTTGTTGTTACCGACCGCATGTTAGAAATGTTTAAAAAGAAAAAATAATGGAATATACATTTAGTCTAGAATTTATATACTTAATCGCATCAATAACTTATATTGTTGGATTAAAAATGTTAGGTCATCCTGAAACCGCACGAAGAGGAAATTTAATAGCAGCTGCAGGTATGTCCTTAGCCATTTTCGGAACTTTATTTTTATATCAAGGGGAAGAAGTACCTTCTAAAATTTATATACTTATAGCAATTGCAATTACAATAGGAACCATTGTTGGATGGCTTATTGCTAAAAAAGTAGATATGACAAAAATGCCTGAATTAGTTTCATTATTTAATGGAATGGGTGGTGCTAGTGCAGCCTTAATAGGTTTAATTGAATTTCATCATAATGTTGGTAATCAATTACACATTGCAACTATAATTGCTGGAATGGTAATTGGTAGCGTTTCTTTTTCTGGTAGTATGATTGCATTAGGAAAACTAAACGGAACTTTAAAAAAACCAATTCGTTTACCAAAATACAATTTGTTAAATAATTTAGTACTTCTTGCAATTATAGCTTTTGGTATTTTTATGGTAATTAGTGGAACTTCAAGCCAATTGCTTATTTATTCATTATTTTTCTCAGCTTTAGCTTATGGAATATTATTAGTAATTCCAATTGGTGGAGCTGATATGCCCGTAGTAATTTCATTATTAAACTCTTTTACAGGGTTAGCAGCAGCATTTGCAGGTTTCTTATATGGAAATATGGTATTATTAACTGGTGGTATTTTAGTGGGTTCAGCTGGAACCATTTTAACTTTCGCCATGTGTACTGCCATGAACAGATCTTTATCTAATGTTATTTTTGGTGCATTTGGAAGTAGTGGTGGTGAAGATGCTGAAGGCCATGAAATTACAGGAAGTATATCAAAAGCATCTGTAAGCGATGTTGCCATTTTAATGAACTATTCTCAAAGAGTAATTATAGTTCCTGGCTATGGTTTGGCAGTTGCACAAGCACAACATGTAATTCATGAATTAGAACAATTATTAGACAGTAAAGGAATTGATGTTAAATATGCCATTCACCCAGTAGCAGGCCGTATGCCTGGTCATATGAATGTTTTATTGGCAGAAACAAATGTTGAATACGATAAATTAGCAGAAATGGATGATGTAAATCCAGAGTTCGCTAGTACAGATGTTGTATTTGTAGTTGGAGCAAATGATGTTGTTAACCCAGCGGCTCATAATGATCCTTCAAGTCCAATTTATGGTATGCCAATTTTAGAAGTTGAAAATGCAAAACATATTATTGTTAATAAACGTAGTATGAAACCTGGCTATGCAGGTATAGAAAATGAATTATTTTACAATCAAAAAACTTCAATGCTATTTGGAGATGCAAAAGAAGTATTAAGTAAATTGGTTGCCGAATTAAAAAGTATGTAAATTTAAAATATATAGCTTTAAAAGAGGATAAATTTAAGTTTATCCTCTTTTTTTGGTTTTAAATTAAACCTTTAGTAACTTTCAAAGTCTAAGTATAAAATATTTCATGTGAAAGACGAAAAATTATTAGTGGCTCAGCTTAAAAACTCCGATACGCAAGAAAAAGCTTTTCGTAATTTAATGTCTATTTATAAAGAACGTTTATATTGGCATATTCGTAAAATTGTATTATCCCATGATGATGCTGATGATGTTCTTCAAAATACTTTTATAAAAATTTTTAAAAATATACATGCTTTCAAAGAAAACAGTAAACTATATTCTTGGATGTATCGAATTGCAACAAACGAAGCAATAACGTTTATTAACAAAAAAGCAGCCAAACAACATGTAGACATTAGTGAATTACAACATAAAATGGCCGCTGATTTATACGAAGATCAATACTATTCTGGTGATGAAATTCAACAGTTATTACAAAAAGCAATTTTCACATTACCTCAAAAACAGCAATTAGTGTTTAATATGAAGTATTTTGATGAAATGAAATATACTGAGATTTCTGAAATTTTAGAAACTTCAGTAGGAGCCTTAAAGGCATCTTATTTTCATGCAGTAAAAAAAATTGAAGAGTTTGTAAAATCACATTAAACCAATAGGCTAAAAAAGTGTCTAATAAATAGTGAAGAAAAAAGATTTACATAAAATAGCACCAAAATTAAGTGAAATTTCACTTAAGAAAACTGGTTTTGAAATTCCTAACAAGTATTTCGATACTATTGAAGATACTGTTTTTACTAAATTGAAAATTGAAAATCTTCAAAAATATTCAACTAAAAAAAGATTTAAAACTCCCGAAAATTACTTTAATTCTGTAGAAGATATTGTGATTGCAAAATTAAAAGCTGAAGCAATTCAGATTGAAAATAAAAGTACATTAGAAGTTCCAAAAGACTACTTTAATTCTATTGACGAAAATGTTTTTACTAAAATAAAATCCGAAGCAAAAATAATTTCATTAAAAAATACTTTAACTAAAATTATTTTCCCAATAACAATTGCAGCCTCACTCCTACTTATAATTACTTTAAATACAAATAAAGATTTAATTTCTTTTGGTTCTTTGGCAACAACAGATATTGAAAATTGGATTGAAAATGGAAACATAGATATTGATGACTTAACTATAGCCTCAATTTACTCAGATATTGAATTAAATAATGATAATTATGCATTATCTATTTCGGATGAAGAAGTAATTGATTATTTAAATAATGAAGACTTGGAATTAATTATTTATGAAAATTAAAATAGTACTAAAATGAAAACAAAACTAGCTGTATTATTCATTTTTATATTTGCCACAAGCATAACTTTTGCGCAGCAAATGAATAGACAAAAAATAAAAGCACTTAAAACTGCCTATTTAACTGAGGCTCTAGATCTTAAACCCAAAGAAGCAGAAAAATTTTGGCCTGTATATAATTTGTATATAGGTAATATACAACAAAACAAAATGCAATTGGAAGGTGGTTTACAACGTAAAATTAAATTTGCTGGTGGTGTTGAAAATCTTTCCGAAAAAGAAGCTCAAAAATTAATTGAAATTTCTATTCAACTTGAAAAGGAAATAACTGCTTCCAAAATAAAATTAATTAAAGAACTTTCAAAAGTTATTTCAGCTAAAAAAATTATTATGCTAAAAAAAGCAGAGAGAGATTTTAATAGGCGAATTCTTCAAGAATATGGAAAACGGAGAAGAATGGACAATTATAAAAAGAGAGCCAACTAGCTCCCTATTTTATTATAAATACATTTTAGTCCTTAATTCTTTTACTTTAGGATCTCCTAAATATTCATCAAATGTTGAATATCTATCTATAACACCTTTTGGAGTAATTTCAATAATTCTATTTGCTACTGTATGAGCAAATTCGTGGTCATGTGTTGTAAATAGCACTGTTCCTTTAAAATTACTTAATGAATTATTAAATGCTTGAATTGATTCTAAATCTAAATGGTTTGTAGGCTCATCTAACATTAAAACGTTTGCTCTCAACATCATCATTCTAGATAACATACAACGTACTTTTTCACCTCCTGAGAGCACATTACATTTTTTTAGTGCTTCTTCACCACTAAAAATCATTTTTCCTAAAAATCCTCTCAAATAAACTTCTTCTCGCTCTTCTTCTGTTTTAGCATATTGACGTAACCAATCTACTAAATTTAAACTTGAATCTATAAAAAACTCTGAATTATCTAAAGGTAAATAAGATTGATTTGTAGTTACTCCCCATTGAAACTTCCCTCCATCTGCTTTTGCGTGTCCATTTAATATTTCATAAAAAGCAGTTACAGCTCTCGAATTTTTAGAAATTAAAGCTACTTTATCTCCTTTATTTAAATTAAAATGAATATTGCTAAACAATACTTCTTCATCAGTTGCTTTAGACAAATGTTCTACATTTAAAATTTGATCACCTGCTTCTCTTTCACGTTCAAAAATAATGGCAGGATATCTACGGCTTGATGGCTTTATTTGATTTACATCTAATTTTTCAATCATTTTTTTACGACTAGTTGCTTGTTTAGATTTTGCAACATTGGCAGAAAAACGACGAATAAATTCTTCTAATTCTTTCTTTTTATCCTCTGCTTTTTTATTTTGTTGCGCACGTTGACGAGCAGCTAACTGACTAGATTCATACCAAAAAGTATAATTTCCTGAGAAATGATTAATCTTTCCAAAATCAATGTCTGAAATATGTGTACAAACAGCATCTAAAAAGTGACGGTCATGAGAAACAACAATTACCGTATTATCATAGTTTGCTAAAAAATTCTCCAACCATCCAATAGTTTCAAAATCAAGATCATTGGTAGGCTCATCCATAATTAGTAAATCTGGATTTCCAAATAAAGCTTGCGCTAACAATACACGTACCTTTGCTTTACCATCTAATTCACTCATTAAAGTATAGTGTATATCTTCTCTAATACCTAAGGATGATAACATCGTTGCAGCATCACTTTCAGCATTCCAACCTCCCATTTCTTCAAATTCTACACCTAATTCTCCAACTTTTATTCCATCATCCTCAGAAAAATCTTCTTTACTATAAATAGCATCCATCTCTTTCTTTATATCAAATAAATGCTTGTTTCCCAAAAGAACAGTATCTAAAACTTGATATTCATCAAAAGCATAGTGATCTTGTGATAAAACAGACATTCGTTTTCCGTGATCTAAATTCACACTCCCTGATGTTGCATCTATTTGACCAGAAATAATTTTTAAAAAAGTTGATTTTCCAGAACCATTGGCGCCAATAATTCCGTAACAATTTCCAATTGTAAATTTTGTATTAACTTCGTCAAACAAAACACGTTTCCCGAATTGAACAGATAAATTTGATACTGAAAGCATTCTTTATTTTATTTTAATTTTTTGCAAAAGTAGTAAATTAGATTTACTAAAAAATATTTAATTTAAAGTTAATTATCACCAATTTTATAATCGCATTTTTATATTTAACATCTCATTAACAAGCTAACAAATAAGTTGTACGTATTTTTGTTTTTATAAATCTCAATGAAATACTTTATTAGTATCATAGTAGCAATAGTAGCCTTTAGTTGTAAAACAGCTAATGAAGACACGGAGATAACGTCATTTGGCGGTGAAATAATTAATCCTAAAACAGATTTTGTACTATTTTTAAAAGAAGGTAGTGTTATCGATACATTATTTTTAGATAGCAATAACCGCTTTATAAATAATTACAAATCGTTAGTTGAAGGTTTATATACTTTTAAGCATGGTACTGAATTTCAATACGTTTACATTCAACCAAAGGATAGTATTTTAGTTAGACTTAATACTTGGGATTTTGACGAATCACTTGTATTTAGTGGAAAAGGAAGCGATAAAAATGAGTTTTTAATAAATTTATTTTTACAAAATGAAAAGGAAGAAAAAAATATGTACCAATATTTTAATTTGAATGAATATGAGTTTCAACATAAAATAGATTCTCTTTCGAATGAACGCATTGAAATTTTTAATAAGTTTTCTTCTGAAAGAATTCAAAAAACCACTGATGGATTTAAAAAATTAACTACTTCAGCAATAAATTTCCCACTCTACAGGCTAAAAGAAATGTATCCTTTTTTTTATAAAAAAGCACATAAACTAAATAAATTTCCTAAGATTTCTAAAGAGTTTTACAATTTTAGAAAAGATATAAGTTTAAATGAAGATAATTTAATTGCATTCTATCCTTATCAAAATTACGTAGTATATTACCTGTATAATTTAAGCTATCAACTCAAAGAAAAAGATTCTACAAAAAATAATTTAACCGTTAATATTTTAAATGCAACAGTAGATCATATTAAATCTGAAAAATTTAAAAACACTTTATTAAAAAGAATTCTAGTTAATGACTTTTTAAAAAGTGAATCAACTTGTAGTATAAATGAAGATGCATTAAATTTATTTATAAACAATTGTACAAATCAAGAATATATCACACAAGTAGAAAAATTAGTGAACGATAGCAAAACTATTAAAAATAAAGAACCTTTACACAATTTCAACATACTTTCTTATAATAACAAAATAGCAACCATAAATGATGTTATAAAACACAAAAATTCTGTAATTTACTTTTGGTCTACTAATTATATGTCTTCAGATTACCTAGTGAAGCGCATTAAGTATTTAGAAACAAATTTTCCTAATATATTATTTATTGGTATTAATATGCAAAATACTTCAGAAGATTTAACCTCTGAACCGAATTTAAAAAATCTAGATATTTCCAAACAATTTAAACTTACAAAAAATAGTGAAGCTCATAAATATTTTACTAGTAACTACCCACGCACAATTATTATTGATAAAAATGGTATTGTTAAAAATGGTTTTACCTATTTAGATTCTAGAAAACTTCACTCTGAATTAACCAAATTAAAATAAATTACTTTTTTTTATGCAGCGTTAAATTTAAGTGTACCTTTGCACGTTTTTAACCGGTTTATAGATGGGCGTCTGTAAATCAATAATTTATACAGAATGTCGACATTTAAAGATTTAGGGCTTAATGCTAATATCATTAAAGCCTTAACCGATTTGGGTTACGAAAACCCTACAGAAATACAAGAAAAAGCAATTCCACAAGTTATTTCTTCAAAAGTAGATTTAAAAGCTTTTGCACAAACAGGAACAGGGAAAACTGCAGCTTTTAGTTTACCTATTTTAGAACAAATTGATACTAATAGCACAAACACACAAGCAATTATTTTATCACCAACACGTGAATTAGCAATACAAATTGCTAAAAATATTGAAGAATTTTCAAAACACATTAAAGGCTTTAGAACTATTGCAGTATATGGCGGGGCTAGCATTGAAGATCAAATTAGAAAACTTAAAAAAGGTGTTCATATTGTTGTTGGTACTCCAGGAAGAACCGTTGATTTAATTAACAGAAAACAATTAAAACTTTCTAACGTTCAATGGCTTGTTTTAGACGAAGCTGATGAAATGTTAAATATGGGTTTTAAAGATGAATTAGATAAAATTCTTGCTGTTACCCCTAAAGAAAAACAAACCTTATTGTTTTCTGCAACATTCCCTAGAGAAGTTGAAAGTATTGCTAAAAACTATATGCACAAACCTGTTGAAATTACTTCAGGTGAAAAAAATAAAGGATCTGACCAGGTTTCACATCAATATTATGTAGTTTCAGAAAGAAATAGATATGCTGCACTCAAAAGAATTGCTGATGTAAATCCAGATATTTATAGCATTGTTTTTTGCAGAACAAGAAGAGAAACACAAGAAGTTGCAGATAAATTAATAAAAGATGGCTACAGTGCTGATGCACTTCATGGGGATTTATCACAAGCGCAACGTGATAGCGTTATGGGTAAATTTCGTAAAAAGCATTTACAACTTTTAGTTGCAACTGATGTTGCTGCACGTGGACTTGATGTTAACGATTTAACACACGTTATTAACCACAAATTACCAGATCAAATAGAATCTTATACTCACAGAAGTGGTAGAACTGGTAGGGCAGGTAAAGTAGGTATTTCAATAGCAATTGTTACAGGAAGAGAAAAAGGAAAATTAAGACCTATTGAAAGGTTAATAGGTAAAAAGTTTGTAAGTACACCTATTCCTACCGGAAAAGAAATTTGTCAAAATCAATTATTAAAATTAATTGATAAAGTTCATGATATTGAAATAAACGAAATTGAAATAAATGAATTTCTACCTTCAATTTATGAAAAATTAGAAGGTTTAGATCGTGAAGAATTAATTAAAAGATTTGTTTCATTAGAATTCAATACTTTTTTATCATACTATCAAAATGCGCCAGATTTAAATGATAGTGATCAAATGAGAGGTCGAGATTCAGACACTAGAGGAAAACGTAGAGATGATGAAAATATGACTCGATTCTTTATAAATATTGGTAGAAAAGATAAATTAAATCCTGCTAGATTAATTGGTTTGATTAATGAGCAAAAAATTGCTAAAAATATTGAAATTGGTCAAATTGAAATATTAGACACTTTTTCGTTTTTTGAATTAGATAAAAACTATAAAGACGAAACAATTACTACTTTCCAAGAAAATGATGTTGATTTTGAAGGAAGAAGCGTAAATGTAGAAATTACAGAAAAAAAGCGTGGAGGAAGAAGCGGCGGAGGAAGAAGTCGTGATAAGAACCGAAAAGATAGTGGAAGAATAGATCATGGAAGCCGAAGAAGAAGCTCCGGCGGAAAACCTGGAAGCGAATTTAGTGGTTTTGGAAGAAAACGTTCAGATAGTAAAAGTGCTTTTGGATCGTCAGATAAAAAAAGCTCTAAAAGAAGAAAGAGATAATAAAAAAGCGGCTTAAAGCCGCTTTTTTTTATAATTGAAATTCGGTAATTGTTTTTGTTATAATTGAAACACAATCTAACAATTGTTCTTTATTCATTACTAAAGGAGGAGCAAAACGGATAATATTTCCATGTGTTGGTTTAGCTAACAATCCATTATCTCTCAGCTTCAAACAAATATTCCAAGCTGTAGAACTATCTTCAGAATCATTAATAACAATTGCATTTAACAAACCTTTTCCTCGTACAAATTTAATTAAACTGTTTGTATCAATAAATTTTTGCAATTCACTTCTGAAGAGTTTTCCTAATATTTCTGAATTTTCAGCTAATTTTTCATCTTTAACAACATCGAGCGCAGCAATTGCAACAGCGCTAGCTAAAGGGTTTCCACCAAAAGTTGAACCATGTTGACCAGGTTTAATCACATTCATAATCTCATCACTAGCAAAAACTGCTGAAACTGGATAAACTCCACCACTTAATGCTTTCCCCAAAATTAAAATATCAGGTTTTACATTTTCGTGATCAACAGCAAGTAATTTTCCTGTTCTTGCAACTCCCGTTTGTACTTCATCTGCAATAAATAAAACATTATACTTTTCGCACAATGCTTTTGCCTTAGCCAAGTAACCTTCAGAAGGCACATAAACTCCAGCCTCGCCTTGAATAGGTTCTACTAAAAACCCTGCTATATTATTGCTAGATTTCAATGCGTTTTCTAAAGCTTCTAAATTATCATATTCAATTTTAATAAACCCCGCAGTAAAAGGACCAAAATTCTTACGTGCATCTTCATCATTTGAAAAACTAATAATTGTTGTAGTTCTACCGTGGAAATTATTTTTACAAACTATTATTTCCGCTTTATTTTCAGCAATACCTTTTTTCTCATAAGCATATTTTCTACACAATTTAATCGCAGTTTCTACAGCTTCAGCACCTGTGTTCATAGGTAATACCTTGTCAAAACCAAAATAACTAGTAACATATTTTTCATATGTGCCTAGCACATCATTATAAAATGCTCGTGATGTTAAAGTTAACGTACTTGCTTGCTCTTGTAAGGCTTTTATAATTTTTGGGTGACAATGCCCTTGATTAACTGCTGAATATGCTGATAAAAAATCGTAATATTTTTTACCTGCAATATCCCAAACATAAACACCTTTACCTTTATTTAAAACAACTGGTAATGGATGGTAATTATGTGCTCCATACTTATCTTCTAATTTAATTGCTTGTTCTGATGAAATTTTTTCTGAAACCATCATTATAAAAATTTTAAAATTGAAATTTAAAATTCCTTCTTTGGGAGAGAAATCATCCTAATATTAATCGCAAATTACAAAATATTTTAAACACATATATACTACTTAAAATAAATTTAAGTATCTAAATTAATTTCTTTATATCTATAATAATTATTTATTACAACTTTTGTTAAGAAAATCACAAAACATTAAAATTAATTGAATAAATTTGTAAATAATTTCAAATAAAATTTAGATAAAAATGAAAAAATCGGTATTAGTTTTAGGATTGGTTGCAATGTTTTTAACAAGTTGCGGCGAAAAGAAAAAAGAAGAAGTAAAAAAAGAAGTTGAAACAAAAGTTGAAACTGTTAAAGAAGAGGTAAAAGAAGTAGCTACCGAAGTTGTTGCTGATAATCTTGAGCTTGGTAAAAAATTATTTACAGAAAAAACTTGTGCTACTTGTCATAACCCTAATATGAAAGTTATTGGCCCTTCAATAAAAGATATCAATAAAGTATATACTGAACAAAATGGAAATATTATAAAATTCTTAAAAGGAGAATCTCCTGCAATTGTTGATACTGACCCTGGTCAAGTTGCTATTATGAAAGCTAACTTAGATGGTTTTGTTAAAGACATGACTGATGATGAATTAGCTGCAATAAATGCTTATATGAAAAGTATAAAATAATTTACATAAACTTATAATTTTGAAAGCATCCTTTTTAGGGTGCTTTTTTTATGCAAAATTGTACATTTGCAAAATGGGTAGAAGAAACAAACCAATTATTTTTGAAAACATCGAAGTAATAGACGCCGGTGCACGTGGGAAAACGGTAGCTAAAGCACCTGATGGACGTGTTATATTTTTAACAAATACCGTTCCTGGTGATATTGTTGATATAAGAACTGGGAAAAAAAGAAAAGCATATTTTGAAGGAACAGCAATAAAGTTTCATAAATATTCTGATAAAAGAGTTGAACCTGTTTGCGAGCATTTTGAACATTGTGGTGGTTGTAAATGGCAATCAATGGCCTATGAACATCAATTAGCTTATAAAGAAAATGAAGTTGTAAATAACTTGATACGCATTGGGCATCTAGAATTACCAAAGGTTACTCCTATTTTAGGTTGTAAAAACATTTATTTTTATAGAAATAAAATGGAGTTCTCATTTTCAAATAGTAGATGGCTTACTTTAGAAGAAATAAATTCTGAAGAAGAAATTGATAATAGAAATGCGTGCGGTTTTCATATTTCAGGAATGTGGGATAAAATTTTAGATATTGAAAAATGTCATTTACAAGAAGAACCTTCAAACCATATTAGAAATTTCATTAAAGATTATGGTATTAAAAATGGTTTAGATTTTTATAACCCAAGAGAGCAAGATGGGTTATTACGCACCATTATGCTTCGTATTTCTTCAACAGGAGAAATTATGGTAGTCATTCAATTTTTTAAAGAAGATAAAGAAAAACGTGAAGGTTTATTGAATGCTTTGGCAGAAAAATTTCCACAAATTACATCACTTCAATATGTAATTAATTGTAAAGGAAATGATACTTTATACGATCAAAATATCATCCTTTTTAAAGGGATAGATCATATTTTTGAAGAAATGGAAGGGTTAAAATTTAAAATTGGACCTAAATCATTTTATCAAACAAACTCAGCACAAGCCTATGAATTATATAAAATTACACGTAATTTTGCTAGTTTGACAGGCAATGAGATAGTTTATGATTTTTATACAGGTACTGGTACAATTGCACAATTTGTTGCTAAAAATGCCAAAAAAGTAATTGGTGTAGAATCTGTTCCTGAAGCAATTGAAGACGCTAAAATAAACGCACAATTAAACAACATTAAAAACGTTGAATTTTATGCAGGTGATATGAAAGATGTGTTTAACAATAATTTTATAAAAAAACACGGACAGCCAGATGTAATTATTACAGATCCACCACGAGATGGTATGCATAAAAATGTAGTTGCAAAACTATTGGAAATTCTGCCAAAAAAAATTGTATATGTAAGTTGTAATTCAGCAACTCAAGCACGTGATTTAGCATTAATGAAAGAACAATATAATATTATTAAAATTCAAGCTGTAGATATGTTTCCACAAACACATCACGTTGAAAATGTTGTTCTTTTAGAATTAAAATAAATAATAATGAAAAAGTATTTTACAATCATTACTATATCTTTATTTACAATTTTAAGTTGTGAAAAAGATGATATTTGTATTGAAGCCACTACACCAAACTTAATAATTCGTTTTTACAATGATGAAGTTCAAACCGATTCTAAAATTGTTGATGACCTAACTGTTTGGGCAGATGGAAAAGATAGCCTTTATGTTAATCAAGCATTAGATTCTATTATAATTCCATTAGATTTAACTCAAAATACAACAACGCTTATTCTAGCAAATAATTTAGTAAATGATACTATTGCATTTAGTTATGATAGAAAAGATATTTTTGTTTCTCGATCTTGTGGATACAAAACTATTTTTGAAAACCTACAAATAGCAAACAATTCCTCAAACTGGATAAAAAATATTGAAATTAACAATTCAACAATAGAAAATGACACAGCGGCACATATTACTATTTTTCATTAGTATTTTAGTTACATTAACTGTTAGTTCTCAAGAAAAGCAAGATACAATTAAAGCTAAAGAAAACTACGGTATTAGAATTGGTTTTGACTTAAGTAAACCTATAAACACTTACTTTGAAACCGAAAATAAAGGGTTTGAAATAATTGGAGATATTAGAGTAGCTCAAAATTATTATGTAGCAGTTGAACTTGGCTCTTTAGATAAAACTACAAACGAAGATTATATTAATTTCACAACAAAAGGTTCATTTATTAAAGCCGGTTTTAATTATAATGCCTATAAAAATTGGGCTGGAATGAATAATGAAATTTATATTGGGCTGCGCTATGGAATAAGCATTTTTGACCAAACTTTAAACAGTTATACTCCTAATGTACAGGGAACATATTTTATAGCCGAAACTTTAGAACCAAACACTGTTTTTAATGATTTAACAGCACAATGGATTGAATTTGTTTTTGGAATGAAGGTAGAAACTTTTAAAAACTTCTATTTAGGTGTAAGCATCAGTTTTAATAATATGATAAGCACAACCAATCCTGAAAATTTCAAAAATCTTCAAGTTCCAGGTTTTAATCGTGTATTTTTAAACAATACTGGTGTAGGTTTTAATTATACCCTAAGCTATCTAATACCAATTATTAAAAAGAATAAATAATTTTTATACTTTTAAAAATTTTCAAATTTATAGCGTATGAAAAATATTCCTAGTGTAGATTTATCAGATTTTTTATCAGAAAATCCATCAAAAAAACAAAAATTTATAAAAGAAATTGGTAAAGCTTATGAAGAAATAGGATTTGTCGCTTTAAAAGGTCATTTTTTAACTGATACCCTTTCTAAGAAATTATATTCCAAAATAAAACACTTTTTCGAATTACCAAATAATGTTAAAGAGTCCTATGAAATTGAAGGTATTGGTGGGCAAAGAGGATATACATCCTTTGGAAAAGAAAGTGCCAAGGGAAGATTAGAAGGTGATTTAAAAGAGTTTTGGCATTTTGGCCAAGAAGTTGTCGAAAATGAAAAATTAAAAGCTGAGTATCCACAGAATGTTAAAGTAAAAGAGGTCCCTAATTTTAATAAAATTGGAATAGAAACCTTTCAAATGCTAGAAAAAACAGCAATTTATGTATTACGAGCACTAGCACTTTATATTGGTTTAGAAGAATTTTACTTTGATAAGTTTGTAACCAATGGAAATAGTATTTTGCGACCAATCCATTACCCTCCAATTCATGGTGAGCCAAAAGGAGCTGTAAGAGCAGCTGCTCACGGTGATATAAATTTAATCACACTTTTAATGGGTGCATCTGCATCAGGATTGGAAGTGCAAAATAAAAAAGGAGATTGGATACCCGTTACTGCATTACCTGAACAATTAGTTATTAACGTTGGTGATATGTTGGAGCGATTAACAAATAATAAATTACGTTCAACAATTCATCGTGTAGTAAACCCGCCAAGAGAAGATTGGAAAAAGCCACGTTATTCTATTCCTTTTTTTACACACCCAATTAGTGAAATGTCACTAAATTGCTTATCTGAATGCATTAGCGATTCACAACCTAAAATGTATGATGATATAACCGCAGGAGAGTTTTTAAATGAACGATTAAGAGAATTAGGTCTTATAAAATGATTACAAATAAAATAGTTTCAATATTTACATTTGGTATTTTTTTAATTATAGTAGGCGTAATAGCTAAAGTTATAAATTGGCCGCAAGCAAATTTATTATTTGCAATTGGACTTGTTTTTGAATTGTTAGCTGCTTTACTTTTTATTTGGAAAAAGATTAAAAATTAACATATTATTCCCTATTTTTGTAGTTCCTTTTTAATTTCAAATGAGTAAAAAAAAATTAAATAGTTTAGAAAATTTGGGTGGTTTTGTTTTTTCAACAAATAATAGTTTTGAATACAATACTGAAGAAAATCAGGAAACTCTATTACCAAATAAGCAATTTTTAGAAGCTTTATTTTCAAATAAAGGAAGAGGTGGAAAAACAGTAACTGTAATTACAGGTTTTGTAGGAAATGAAGCTGATTTAAAAATTCTCGGAAAATTATTGAAAACCAAATGTGGAGTTGGAGGAAGTGTAAAAGACAACGAAATTATAATTCAAGGAAAATATAGAGATAAAATAATGGAAATCCTTAAAAAAGAAGGATATAACGTAAAACGCGTAGGCGGATAAAATTATGACAAAAATAGCAGCATCAGAATTAATTCTGAATCCCGATGGTAGTATCTACCACTTAAATTTAAAACCCGAACATATAGCAACGGATATCATTTTTGTAGGAGATCAAAATAGAGTCCCTAAAATTACTAAACACTTTGATTCAATAGAATTTGATATTCAAAAAAGAGAATTTAGGACTATTACAGGTACATTTAAAGGTAAACGTATTACAATAATATCAACAGGAATTGGACCTGACAATATTGATATTGTAATGAATGAAATTGATGCGCTTGTAAATATCGATTTTGAAACCAGAACAGCAAAAAAAGAATTTACACAGTTAAATATTGTTAGAATTGGTACTTCTGGATCTTTACAAGATTATATTCCTGTGAATAGCTTTGTTTTAGCAAAATATGGAATTGGATTTGACGGCGTTTTACATTCGTACGATTGTAAGGATATTTTAAATCCCGAATTTGAAGATGCTTTTATAAAACATACCAATTGGAGTCCAAGAAAAGCTAGACCTTATGTAGTTCAAAACAGTAGTGAACTTGAAAATAAATTAAAAAGTGACAGCATATTTTTAGGTGTAACTGCAACTGCTGTTGGGTTTTATGGCCCTCAAGGCCGTATACTTAGACTTGCTATTCAAGATCCTGAATTAAATCATAAAATTGATAATTTTGTTTATAATGATGTGAAAATCACTAATTTAGAAATGGAAACTTCTGCCATTTATGGATTGTCAAAATTATTAGGACACAATGCTTGTTCAATGAATTGTATTATTGCAAACAGAGCCACTGGAGATTTTAGTGAAAATCCTGGAAAAGCGGTTGAAGAATTAATAGTTTATACATTAGATAAATTGACTTCATAAAATAAATGTTATATTTACTACGTTATAAATTTAAATAAACCCCAAACTATAATGAAAAAATTAACTTTAAATATCTTATTAATAGCTATAACTTTAATTTTATTTAGCTCTTGTGTATCAACAAAAAAAGGTTGTGGTCTAACAAGTGATGCTCATAAAATTGAACAATCAACTACTACTGAAGCTATTATTTTAGCAGAAGTATAGTTTAGAAAAACTAACATATAATTATTAAAATCCGCCTTTTAGCGGATTTTTTTTAACAAAAAAATAAGAAGTTTACTATTTTAATTAACTTAAATTTAAAGTTTAATAATTAATTCAAACTTTATTTTTATGAAACTTCTTAAAATACTTTTTAGTGTTTTCTTTTTATTTATTACTTTTTCAGGTACGTCACAAAATAATAGTCCTTATTTCACATTAAACCCAACTTTAACACCTAATGCACAATACATAATTTTTAGTTATGGTGGTGATTTATGGAAAGTTGCAACAAATGGGGGGAATGCCTATAGAATTACTGCTATGCAAGGAACCGAAACAAATCCTAGTGTTTCTCCTAATGGAAAGTGGCTCGCATTTTCAAGCAATCAATTTGGAAATAATGATGTATATGTTACACCCATAAATGGTGGTGAAATTAAGCAACTCACTTTTAATGAAAGCTCAGATAATGTTTCTTCATGGAGTTGGGATAATACAAAAATTTATTTTGAATCTTCAAGAGATAATAATATCACAACATATAGTATTAATTTAAATGGAGGGACACCAAAACGCCTATTTAATCATTTTTTTAATACCATACACAATGTAGTTGAAAACCCCATAAATAATGAAATTTATTTTAATGAATCTTGGGAAAGCAGCATTTTTGCACATCGAAAAAGATATAAAGGAGATTATAATCCAGATATTAAATCTTACAACTTAAAAACAAAAGAATATAAAGAACATACGGATTACATTGGAAAAGATTTTGGGGTAACATTTGATAAAAAGGGAATACTTTATTTTATATCTGATGAGGGAAATGATGAGTATAATCTGTACACGCTTAAAAATGGAAAAAAAATACAGTTAACTAATTTTTCAACTTCAATTATGTGGCCAAAAGTTAGTGCCAATGGGGAGAAAATTGTTTTTAGAAAAAATTATCAAGTTCATGTGTATGATGTTAAAAGTGGAAAAACTACAACTCCAACCATTCATATTTTTACTAATAACACTTTAAATAAAGAACAATCATATTCTTCAAAAGGTGAAATTACATTTTTTGATGTTTCGCCAGATGAGAAGAAATTAGCTTTTGTATCAAGAGGTAAATTATTTGTTTCAGATAGTAAAGGAAAATTTGTTCAAGAAATTGAAACGAATAATAATGAGGCGGTTCAAGAAGTTAAATGGTTAAAAAATAATAAAACAGTTATTTATTCACAATCTATTAATGGTTATTACAATTGGTTTATTATTAATGCTGATGGTTCTTCAAAAGAGAAGCAATTAACAAAAAACACCATGAACAATCGTCAACTAACATTAAATAGCGATCGATCAAAAGGGGTATATTTAAGTGGTAGAAATAATATTTGCTTCATTGATTTATCAACCTTTAAAAGCGCAATTATTGTAAAAGATGAACTTTGGGGATTTTATAATTCCAATCCTTATTTCTCTCCAGATGATAATTATATAGTTTACAATGCATATCGCGATTTTGAAACAGATATTTTTGTGTATAATATCACTTCAAAAGAAATTAAAAACTTAACAAATACTAAAGTTTCAGAGTCCTCTCCTATTTGGTCTCCAAATGGTAAGTACATCTATTTTGCTTCAGACAAAATAAACCCTAGCTACCCGTTTGGTACTAGTAATAGCAAAATATATCAAATGGGGTTGGATAAATATAATGCGCCATTTAAAATAAATAAATACACAAATTTGTTTAAAAATGAAGAAAATATTGATACGGTTAATAAAGATGAAGAAAAAGAAACTTCTAGAGAAAAACCTACTGTGAAAATCAATTCAACAAATATTATGGAACGTTTAACAGCTATAAGTCCTAGATTTGGTGAGCAAGAAAACCCTTCAATTATTCAAAAAGATAAAAAAACGTATATCTTATACATTTCAAATCATCATGAAGGAAAATCTCAATTATGGAAAACAACCATGGAACCTTTTGAAAAAAATAAAAATGAAAGTGTAACTGACAAAACTATTAGAGATTATCAAATAATAACATCTAAAAAAGGAAATTATATCTTAATAGACGGAACAATAAATACTTTAGATATTAGCGATAACAAATTAAAAGAAATTACTATAAATCATTCATTTAATAAATCTCTTTCAAAAGAATTTAAACAGATGTATTATGAAGCATGGGCTGGAATGGAAGAAAATTATTATGATGAAAATTTCCATGGACAAAACTGGCAAAAACTTAGAGATAGGTATGCTAAATATTTACCTTTTGTAAATAGCAGAGCTAATTTAAGATTAATATTTAACGATATGTTAGGCGAACTAAACACCTCTCATTTTGGGTTTAATTCAAACGGAGATGAAGAAGCTATTTATTATGGAACCAAAACCTTAGCAACAGGTATTTTATTTGATAATGATAATTCATATACCGTTAACAGAATTATAAAACAAAGTCCGGTTGATTATTTTGACATTAATCTTAGAAAAGGTGATAAATTAATTGCTGTTAACGGAAACAAAATTGATCCAAAAATTAACCGAGAAAAATATTTTTCATTTCCAAAATTTAAAGATGAATTAACGCTAACTTTTGAAAGAAATGGAAGTGAATTTAGTGTTAACATTCACCCTTCTTCAAAAAATGAAGTAAGAGATTTAAGATATGATGAATGGCAAGATAAAAATCAGAATTATATAGATTCAAAATCTAACAATCGAATTGCCTATGTTCACATGAAAAATATGAGTAGTGGAGAACTAACAAAATTTAAAGAAGATTTAGTAAGTAATGAAGCCAATAAAGAAGGTTTAATTTTAGATTTGCGCTATAATCGTGGAGGAAATGTTCATGACGAAGTATTAAAATTTTTAAGTCAAAAAACATATTTAAACTGGAAATATAGAGAAGGAAAATTAACTGGGCAATCTAATTTTAACTATGGAAATAAACCAATTGTATTGCTAATTAATGAACAAACACTTTCAGATGCTGAAGTGACTGCTGCAGGATTTAAAGAACTTAGTTTAGGAACAATTATTGGAACAGAAACATACCGATGGATTATTTTCACTTCAGGAAAAAGTTTAGTTGATGGTTCATTTTACAGATTACCCTCTTGGGGTTGTTACACCTTAAATGGAAAAGATTTGGAAGCTGAAGGTGTTAGCCCAGATGTGTATGTTCGTAAAAATTTTAAAGACCGGCTTGATGGTAAACAGCCTCAATTAAACAAGGCTATTGAATTAATTATGAAAGAATTGAATAAGTAATATTTATACTTTTATATCAAATGAAAGCATGTATATTTGCAACGTTTAAAAAATAAGAAAATGGATAACGGATTATACGCAAAATTTAACACCACAAAAGGTGCAATAGTAATAAACTTAGAGTTTAAAAAAACTCCGGGAACAGTTGGTAACTTTGTTGCCTTAGCTGAGGGAAATTTAGAAAACAATTCTAAACCACAAGGAACGCCTTATTATGATGGGTTAAAATTTCATAGAGTAATTGCTGATTTTATGGTTCAAGGTGGTTGCCCATTAGGAACTGGAACTGGTTCTCCTGGTTATAGTTTTGATGATGAATTTCACCCAGAATTAAAGCATAATACTCCTGGAATTTTATCAATGGCAAACTCAGGACCAGCTTCAAACGGTAGTCAGTTCTTTATTACACATGTTGCAACTCCTTGGTTAGACAATAAACATACTGTTTTTGGAAATGTTGTAGAAGGGCTAGATATTGTAAATGCTATTGCTCAAAATGACATTCTTGAAACTCTTGAAATTATTAGAGTTGGAGAACAAGCTGAAAAATTTAATGCTGTAGAAGCATTTAGAGTTTTTGAAGGTTCTAGAGAAAAAAGAGAAACAGAAGCAAAAGCTGCACAAAAAGAACAACTAGATAAAGTTGCTGCAGGATATGAAGAAACTCCAAGTGGTTTACGTTATAAAATTTTACAAGAAGGTACTGGTGCAAAAGCTGAGAAAGGAAAAACCGTTTCTGTACATTATAAAGGTCAGTTATTAGATGGTACTGTTTTTGATTCTTCATACGAACGCAAACAACCTATTGATTTTAAATTAGGTATTGGACAAGTAATCTCTGGTTGGGATGAAGGAATTCAATTATTAAAAATTGGTGATAAAGCTCGTTTTGTAATACCTTCTAATTTAGCATACGGAAGTCAAGGTGCTGGTGGGGTTATTCCTTCAGATGCAACATTAATTTTTGATGTTGAGTTGATGGGTATAAAATAAATTTACTTTATATATAGTTTTAAAAAAGCATTGATTTTAAAATCAATGCTTTTCTTTTTTTGTACTTTTGATTTTATAGAAACATTAAAAACTATTAAACCAATCCATCTGACTATGAAATTAAAGTATTTTATACTCACATTACTAACAATAATAATCTATAGTTGCTCAAATAATACACACTCACCCGAATTTATTAAAAAGGCTTCAGGAAAATATTTATACAATTCTGATGAAATAATTAAAGCTTATTTTAAAGAAAATGAATTGTATTTAGAGTGGCGTGGTGCTAAAAGTATTAAACCATTAAAAATTGATAAAACTACTTTTTTTGTAAAAGAAATGAATGAAAAAATTCAATTTTTAACAAACCCTTCAAATAATCAAGAATATATAGTTTTAGTACCTAAAAAAGAAAGTAAAGAAACCGTTTTCAACTATAAAAAGCTTACTAATAATGAATATATTCCTAGTGAGTATTTAAAAAACAATGAATTTAAGAAAGCTTTAGAAGGTTATTTAGCAATACAACAGAAAGATTCTTTAGATCAAGCAATTAACGAAGTTAATTTTAATAGGTTTGGATATCAAGAATTAAGAAAAAAAAATTATGAAAAGGCAATTCAATATTTTGAAATAAATGTTGCATTGTATCCAAACAGTTCAAATGTATATGACAGCTATGCTGATGCTTTTATGAGAAGTGGAGACACTGCAAAAGCAATTTTAAATTATAAAAAATCATTAGCTTTAGATTCCGGTAATAAAAGAGCCAAAAAAAATATAGAAAAATTAGCAAAATCTACTAGTAAAAATTAAAACATATTTTATATGAAAACATTACAACAATGGTTTGATGAATATGCAGAAAGTCATCAACATAAAACAAATCAATCTATTCATTATATTTGTGTCCCAACTATTTTTTTTAGTATCGTTGGTATGTTAATGAGTATTCCTTCAAATTTAATAACACAAAATATAAGTATTAATAATCCCTTTTTAGAAAACTGGGCAACTCCCGTTTTAATTTTACTATTATTATTTTATTTACGCTTATCATTTTCAACATTTGTAAGGATGTTGACATTTTCAATAATTTGCTTAGTTGGAAATTACTATTTATCTAATTTAGTTCCTCTATTTTATACATCATTAGTACTATTTATTTTAGCATGGATAGGTCAGTTTTATGGACATAAATTAGAAGGGAAAAAACCTTCATTTTTTAAAGATTTACAATTTTTATTAATAGGTCCTGCATGGGTTTTTGAAAAGCTTTCAAAAAAGTAATTTTCAATATTTTTTAAATGAAACATATTACAGAATTAATTCTACTCTTATTTTTTAATACACTATTTTCTCAACAAGTAGAATATGAAGTACATACAACTTCAATAAATTCTAAGGATGCTGAGTTTGGTATTACTTATTTAAACGGAAATACTGTACTATTTGCATCTTCAAAAAAAAATAATAATGATAAAAATTTTAAAAAAGATCGGCGAAAAAATAATCGTCAACTTTATTTAGAGATTTATAAAGCAATAATTAATAATGATGGAGATTTAATTCAAGCTAACCAATTCTCAAGTGAAAATAATAATAAATTTTTTGAATCTGATATTTCATTTACTCCAGACAGAAAAATAATTTATTTTACTTGGAATAATTTTTACAATACACTTACAAGAAAAGATTCAGCTAAATGGAGAACTTTACAACTAATGAGAGCTTCGATTGATGATAATTTTGAATTATCAAATATTACACACTTACCTTTTAATAGTAAAGAATATTCCGTACGAAGCCCAGAAATTAGCAAAGATGGTAGTCAATTATTTTTTGTGTCAGATATGCCTAATGGTTATGGAAAGAACGATATATATGTTGTTGATATTAAAAATGACACGTTATACAGTACTCCAAAAAATTTAGGGAAAAACATCAATACAAATCAGGATGAATTATACCCTTTTGCAGATAGAAATAACGTATTATATTTCTCTTCTTACGGTCATAAAGGAAAAGGTCGTTTAGATATTTTTAAAAGTACTTTTGAAAAAGGAATATATAATAAAGTTGAAAATTTACAAAGCCCATTTAACAGTTCTTATGATGATTTTGCTTTTGTAATTAATGATTTAAAAAATACAGGTTATTTCACCTCTAATCGTAAAGGTGGAAAAGGCGGTGTAGATATTTATGCTTTCAAACTAAAGAATAAAGAGTGCTTTCAAAAAATTAAAGGTTTTATAATTGATAAAAATACAGGACAACCTTTAAATAATGCAAAAGTCTCTTTATTAAGCAATAATGCATTATTGGAATCGAAAATTATTAGTAATGGAAATAGCTACTCATTTAGTCTGAAATGTGAAGAAAATTATACAATTTTAGCTGAAAAAGAAAACTTCACACCCACCAAAGTCGAATTTACAACTACAAAAAAAATAAATGATTCACTTACAAAAAACATACAGTTACTTCCAATTGAATGCAATCAAATAGTAGCTGGGTTACTTTCTAATAAAAATACAGGACAACCTTTAAATAATGTAAAAGTCTCTTTATTAAGCAATAATACATTATTGGAATCAAAAATTATTAGTAATGGAAATAGCTACTCATTTAGTCTGAAATGTAAAGAAAATTATACAATTTTAGCTGAAAAAGAAAATTTTGAAACTTCTAACATAGAAATTGCAACTAACTCTATTAATAATCATAAAATCGATAAATTAATTTTATTAATTCCAATAAAATGTCTGCAAAAAATAAGTGGAACTATTTTAGACAATAAAACAAAAAATCCAATTCCAAATTCAATAGTTACAATTTTTAAAGATGATTTAATAATTAATACATTAAAAACGGCAGTTAACGCAAATTATAGTTTTGCAATAGACTGCAACAACTATTATAAAATTGTTGCATCTGCAGTAAACTACGAAAATACTACTGTTTTTATTAAAACCTCAAACATACCTAATGAATCTACGAATAAACTACTCCATTTAAAATCAAATGTTAAGTTTGTAACTTCTAGAGGTAAAAAAATGATTAAAACCAACATTATTTATTTTGATTTAGATGATGATGCCATTCGAAAAGATGCAGCTATAGAATTAAATAAAGTTATAAATTTATTAAAAAATAACCCCTCTATAAAAATTGAAATTGCTTCACATACCGATAGTAGAGCTCCAGATAATTATAATTTAAATTTATCCGAAAAAAGAGCTAACTCAGTCTTAAACTATATAATTTTAAAAGGAATAAACTCAAACAGGTTAACTAGTAAAGGCTATGGAGAAACCCAATTAATAAATAAATGCTCAAATGGTGTTAAATGTACAGAAGTTCAACACCAAATGAACAGAAGAACTGAATTTGTAATCATTGATGAATAAAACTATAAAACCAGAAGTTACTTTTGAAGACTTTTCTAAAATAGATGTTCGAATAGGAACTATTATTGAAGTAAATGATTTTCCAAAAGCTCGTAAACCATCATACCAACTCACCATAGATTTTGGCATGCTTGGTATAAAAAAATCGAGTGCTCAAATTACTGAGTTATACACTAAATCTGAATTATTAAATAAACAAATTACTGCCATTGTGAACTTTAAAAAAAAGCAAATTGCTAATTTTTTTAGTGAATGTTTAATACTTGGTATCGAAAACAAGCAAGGAAAAATTGTTTTATTGCAAAGTTCAACAGTAAATTTAAAAAACGGTAAGCAAATAAGTTAATTACATTGTTTTAGCAAAAAACACTGCATTCATTAATAATTTGTTTGTCCCATACCAAAAACCTCTGAAGTTTGTATTATCCGTAAAAACCACTACTCTACCTCTTCCAAAACGTTTTACCTGAAATGGAACCGTATTTTTTAAAACGGCTAAATTTGGTTTTGAAATATAACCACTTAAAAGTGGATTATTTGTGTATTTAATTGGGTTGTTATAACTACTACTATCTTCTTTAATAAATATATTGGTTCTTCTAAACATTGACAGCTTATCATACTGATATCCAAAATTTATTGGATGAGATCTATCTAATTTTGCTTCAAAAATAGCACCACCAATTGTTTGGGCTCCAGAAAAATCTTTTTTCTGTTCAAAAGAAATATTTTTAGCTAGTATTTTTTTAGGTTTTTTAAATGTTAACTTAATAAATTCATTACTTGACAACCATTTAACAGCATTTTTATAACCTATTATTGTTCCACCACTTTGTACCCAGCTTTTCAATTTTTCAAGTGTTGCAGTACTCAATTTTAAGTTAGAACTTGGTAAAATAATAGTGGTATATTTTGAAATATTTACTCTGCTAAAATTTTCTACATCTAACTTTGTGATATTCATCTCATAACGTTGATCGAACAAATGCCAAATTTCACCCGCATCATACGAAGAAACTCCTCGTCCAACAATCATTGCAACTTTAGGATTGGCTATAATTTTAAATTCACGACTTCCTAAATCAATTCCTTCAGTTAAACCAGTAGTAACACCTGTAATTGTCACATTAGAATTTTTGGAAACATTGGTTAAAAAAGTATACAATTCATCAATATTTAAATTTTGATTTTGCACAGAAATTAAAATAGTTCCATAATCATAATTTTTTCCATTAAGTGAAAATTGCTTCAATCCAACTTTGGCTCTAATACCTTTTTGAATAATTTTTTTTAAAGCCTTTGGTGTATAATATTCATGCCATTCCATTAAATAAGCATAGGTACTTTTGGTCACTTCCGGTACTTTTGGCACTTGTAAATTTTTAACTAATTCACCAACTGCTGCTGTTGCTTTTAATTTTGCATAATTTAAATCGAATGCTAAAGGAAATGTCCATGCTGAAATATCATAAAATAAGCTGTCTGTAAAAGATGTTCGCTTATCGAACATTGCTTTAATCAGTTTGTAGTTTTTTTGATGTATTGGAATTATATAACTATTATTTTTATTAAATCTCTTTCCTTTTGATGTTACAGTTGTCTTTAAATCATAAAATTTAATTTTATGTCTTTTTAAAATTTCTGCTAAATGATAGGTTTTCATTTTATCTTTTTCATCACCAAAAACAATTGCTTTTATTGGGTCTTTTTGTGATTCTTTGGAAACATTCTTATAAAAATTACGTTGATAACTCAACAATTTTACGCGCATTGCATTTGCAGCTTCTAATGTTGAAAGTGTAGCTGTAAATTGATTTTTAATGGTATAAGGAAATGTCAAAACACCATTAATTGTTTCTTGCGCATGTCCTCTTGAACTTGCTTGTTCAAACAAAATTCCAACGGCACCATTGATGTCTGGATAGGTAGATCCTTTTCCATAATAAAAATCATCATACGCTTCTTCCGTAAAGTATAATGAGCCTATTTTATTGAATGCTTTTGCATGATATGTAGCAATTTCCTTTGTTAATTCTTGATTTTTTAATGGTGTTAAAGGATTTACTCTTGATTGTATTCCTGGTTGAAAAAAGAAAGTTGAGTTCCTTCCCATTTCATGATGATCAGTTAAAATATTTGGCATCCAATTCCTATAAGTCTCAATTCTAGCACGTGATTCAGGCAATTGAACCGGCAACCAATCTCTATTCATATCAAACCAATAATGATTTGTTCTTCCTCCTGGCCAAACTTCATGAAATTCTCTATCGTTTGGATCCGTATTGTTATGAGCACTTTTATTTGTATTTGCCCAATAAGAAAAACGCTGCAAACCATCAGGATTTAAAGTTGGATCTAATAAAATAACTGTATTTTTTAATACCAACTCAATTTCTGAACCTTCAGCAGCAGCTAAATAATAGGCATAAACTATTGCTGAGTTTGCTGCACTTGGTTCATTTCCATGCACAGAATATCCTTGATACAAAACAATTGGCATTTCATTTACATTTAACTGTGAACTCTCATTAGTTTCTGTTAATTTTAAGTGATTTAATCTAATATTTTCTATATTTCTATGATTTTCAGGGGCGGTTATTGTAAGCAAAATTAAAGGTCTGTTTTCAAAAGTTCTTCCACGATTTTCCAGTGTAATTCTATCGGAATTTTTGGCTAAAACTTCCATATATTCTACTAATTTATCGTGAGAGACATGCCATTCTCCAATAGTATAACCCAAAATACTTTCTGGAGTAGGTATATTTTTGTTATAAGTTATATTTTGAGGTAGATAATAGGAAAAATCTAATTTATTTTGTGCCTGAAATGTAATTGATGTAATTAATAAAATTACTATAGAAAGATTTTTCATTGAATGGTTGTTTTCACAAATATATTAATTTACTTTAATTTAATATGTAATAATTATGCAACAAAAAAAAGGTGCTTTAAACAACTTTCTACTTTCAAAATATTAGTCTAAAGCTTTAAAAATTCTTTATCTTCAACATCTAAATATCTTCTACTACCTAAATAATTCTCACTACACCAAGTATCAAAAATATCCAATTCTGAATTCATTGAGTTTATACGAACTCTTTTTGAAGAATGAATAAATTCTTGTCTATCATTTCCAAGCCAAATACCAACATGAGTAACGCGTTGTTTTTTATCTTTAGTAGCTTTTGATCCAAAGAACATTAAATCTCCTTTTTTTAAGCCTTCTAGTTTTAGATTTTCATCCACTATTTTTCCAGCTAAAATTTGTTGTGATGCATCTCTTGGAGTTACAAAACCGTTCATTAAATAAACTGTTTTTACAAAACCGCTACAATCCATTCCTTTTGTAGAAGTTCCTCCCCACAAGTAAGGAGAACCTAATAAACTTTTTGCATAACTCTCTATTAATTCTTTTGAAGGTTTTAAATGAATCAACCATTTTGAATAACGTTCTGCCTCCTCTTTTTTAACAAAACCATTTCTTCCATCAGGAAACTCCACTTTAAAGCTGCTTTCTAATTCCTCAATTATTTTCACTTTCCCTCCTAAAACCATATCGGTTAATACCATACTAAAACCTTCATCTTGATATGAATTTCCTATATTTTTTATGTAAATTAAACGTTCAGAATCTTTCCAATTTTTAAATTTATTCTCATTTAAAAAAGTAATCCCTCCATTATCTACCCAAGCAATATATTTTTCAGGAGTTTGAACCAAAGTGAAAGATCCATGCTTTTTCAAAACTTTTAATTCAGTTCCTAAAATAACTTGGGTAACTAATTCTGCAGAATGCTTTCCCTTACTTCTTAAATTAGAAACAGAGTTATTAGCCAAAGCATATACAAATTCTCCAACAGAACTATCTGGTAAAACTACTACCCGATCTTCAAAATTTATGTTGTTATCTGCTAAATTTTCTTTTAATTCTTCCAAAGCAACAGCATTATCGGTTTCTCCTTCTAAAACTAAAATATTTTCTTCACTTTTAAATGAAATATCATAAATAGCAACTCTTTTATCGGGTGCATATTTAAATTGAATACTATCATTTAAGCGTTGAAATAATTCTATTGAACTTTTATCAATAGTACAAGAATAAAAAAGTATAATTACTAAAACATATTTTATAATTCTCATTTTTTTATTTTTTTACTTCACTTTAAATACTTATTGCAATATATTCAATTTTTACGAAATTCTAATTAGTACTTAATTTTAAAATGCACACCTCTTTCCTAAAACTATTGTAAAAGCAAAAAGGGATTTTAATAAATTAAAATCCCTTTTCTAAATAGTAGTACCAGCCATAGTACTACTGCTATTTTATAAACTTGCCAAACTTGCTTTTAAAGTTTCAACCTTTGATAAAGCATCTGCTTCCTTCTGTCGCTCAATATTAATTACCTGTTCTGGTGCATTATTCACAAAACGTTCATTACTTAATTTTTTTTGAACAGACTTTAAAAAACCTTCAGTATATTTTAATTCTTCTTCTAATTTCAATTTTTCAGCCTCAACGTCAATAGCATCTCCCATTGGAATAAAATACTCATTAGATTTTACCCTAAAACTCAATGCTCCATCAACTTTATTAGAAACATAATTTATAGATGATAAGTTTCCTAGTTTTTCAACAACAGCATCAAAATCTTTATTCACCTTATCATTATTCAATACTGAAAATTCAATTTTATTTTTAAATGCTATATTTTTTTCTTTTCTAATATTTCTAATTCCTGAAATTACTTCAGAAGCAAATTTAAAATCGTTTATCAACGAATTATTTACTTCTTTAATTTTTGGATATTCTGATATTATTAGAGCTTCTTCAGGGGTTCTTTCAGCTATTTCTTGCCAAATTTCTTCAGAAATAAATGGCATATACGGATGTAATACTTTTAAATTATTTTCTAAGAAACTAATTACAGCGTTATACGTTTTTACATCAATTGGTTGTTGATAAGCTGGTTTTACCATTTCTAAAAACCACGAAGAAAAATCATCCCAAACTAACTTATAAATACTCATTAAAGCCTCACTTATACGGTATTGCTCAAAAGATTTTTCAAGTTCTTGAAGCGTTTGCTGAAATTTAGCTTCATACCAAGCAATCGCAATTTTAGCAGATTGTGGTTGTTCAATTTCTTCTGAAACCTCCCAACCTTTGATTAAACGAAAAGCATTCCAAATTTTATTTGAAAAATTTCGCCCTTGAGCACATAAATCTTCATCAAATAATAAATCGTTTCCAGCGGCTGAACATAATAACATTCCAACACGAACACCATCTGCACCATATTTTTCCATTAACTCAATTGGATCTGGTGAATTTCCTAATGATTTTGACATTTTTCTACCTTTACTATCACGTACAATTCCTGTAAAATATACATTTGTAAAAGGTTTTTCTTGTCTAAATTCATAACCTGCAAAAATCATACGAGCAACCCAAAAGAAAATAATATCTGGTCCAGTTACCAAATCGTTGGTTGGATAATAATATTCAATTTCTTTATTATCTGGGTTTCTAATTCCGTCAAAAACTGAAATTGGCCATAACCAAGATGAAAACCAAGTATCTAACGCATCAGGATCTTGAGTTAAATCCTTTGTTGTTAATTGTTGATTATTGGTTTTAATTCTAGCTTTCTGAAGAGCTTGCTCAATGGTTGAAGCAATTACAAAATCGTTTACACCATTTCCATAAAAATAAGCTGGTATTTGATGTCCCCACCACAATTGACGAGAAATATTCCAATCTCTAATGTTTTCTAACCAATGACGATATGTACTATTATAATGTTTTGGAAAAAAATGAATTTCTTCATCTTCTAACACTGCTTTTAAAGCTGGTTTTACAATGGTATCCATTTTTAAAAACCACTGTGCTGAAATTTTTGGTTCAATAACTTCTTTTGTTCTTTCAGAAGTTCCAACCTTATGCATATATTGTTCAACCTTTACTAAACAACCTAAACTATCAAGTTCTTTTGTAATTTCTTTACGAACCACAAATCTATCTTTTCCTTCATAATGTAAACCAAAAGAATTTAATGTAGCATCATCATTAAAAATATCAATAACTTCAAGATTATGTTTTTCTCCTAAAGTTTTATCATTTTGATCGTGAGCTGGTGTTACTTTTAAACATCCTGTACCGAACTCAATATCAACATATTCATCTTCAATAATTGGAATTATTCTATTTGCAATTGGCACAATTGCTCTTTTTCCTTTTAAATGTGTAAAACGCTCATCATTTGGATTGATACAAATTGCTGAATCTCCTAAAATTGTTTCAGGTCGTGTAGTTGCAATAGTTAGCATATCTTCACTTCCTTCAATTTTATAATTTACATAATATAAATTCCCTTGTTTTTCTTCAAATATTACTTCTTCATCAGACAACGTAGTTTTAGCTGCTGGATCCCAATTTACCATTCTATAACCACGGTAAATTAATCCTTTATTATATAAATCAATAAAAACTTTACTAACTGCTTCACTTAAATCAGCATCCATCGTAAACTTTGTACGTTCCCAATCACAAGATGCACCCAATTTTTTTAATTGCTCTAAAATAATTCCACCATGCTCATCTGTCCAATCCCACGCATGTTTTAAAAACTCATCACGAGTTAAATCGGATTTTTCAATTCCTTGTTCTTTTAATTTTGCAACAACTTTTGCTTCGGTGGCAATAGATGCGTGATCAGTTCCAGGAACCCAACATGCATTGAAACCCTTTAGCCTTGCTCTTCTAATTAATACATCCTGAATAGTATTGTTTAACATATGCCCCATATGTAAAACACCTGTTACATTTGGTGGTGGAATTACAATTGTATATGGCTCCTTTTCATTTGGAATTGAATGAAAATAGTTATTTTTCATCCAGTAATCATACCATTTATTCTCAATATCTTGAGGATTGTATTTTGTTGCTAAACTCATCTTGGTCTAATATTTGTAATACAGTTGGCAAATGTACAATTATAAGAGATAACATAAAATATTTTGAAAGCAAAAATAAATAACTAACTTTACACCTTAAATACCCAAATTATGAAAAAAATAATGACATTACTATTTATTGGTTTTTTAACATTCACAATAAATGCACAAGAAAAAAAAGTTGTTCAAAAAGTACAAGACCCCAATGCTCCTGTATTTAAATTTGATACTGAACTAATTGACTATGGTAAAATTGATTGGAATTCTAACGGAGTTAGAGTTTTTAAATTTACAAATACTGGAAAATCACCTCTAGTAATTAGTTCTATTAAATCAAGCTGTGGATGTACTGTTCCAAAAAAGCCAACAGAACCAATTATGCCAGGAGAAGAAGGTAAAATTGAGGTTAAATATGCAACAAATAGACAAGGTGGATTTTCTAAAATGATTACTGTAAATTCTAATGCTTCTGAACCAGTAAAAAGGTTACGAATTAAAGGTATTGTAATTAAACCTGAATCTGCTATTAAAAAAAATAAACCAACAATGTCAGCTAATTAGACATTAACTAAATAAAAAAAAAGACTTTCAAATTTGAAAGTCTTTTTTTTTATTAGAACATATTTTTTAAGTTAAATTGATATTGATAATCTTTACCATTTCTTTCAATCACTAAACTTATTTTTTTATTCTCTTTCTGATAAAATTTTTCTACAATCTCTTCAAGTTTTAAATTATAAGTATATTGTCCGTTTATCTTTATTACAATATCATTTACCATTAAACCAGATTTAAAAGCAGGAGAATCCTCCCTTAGTTTAAATATTTTATAGGTAGGCTTAAAACTATATTTATAATTATAACTTAAAATAACTCTATTTTGCTGAGTAGTTTCATCATTACTAGACAAAGCAAGGTTTGTAAAATTATGTTCTCTAACCAATAATTTACCATTATAAACCAATTCTATTCCACTCATATTATATCTAAAAGGTTCTTTAAATGAACTTCCTTTTTTCAACGTAATTTTATTTTTTTTATAATCAAATATCACAGTAAATCTTTTAAGAATATTAGCTCCAATACTTCCATTTCTTCCTTTAAATTGAAGTGCATAAACAATAGAAATTGAATCTGGATACGATACTGTTGGTTTATTCAATTTGAACTTACCTAATATCAACCCATCTATAAAAGCTCTTTCACCATAAATTTCACCACTTAAACCTTCTCCTAAATAATCTCTAAAAAACTTTTTAGGTGCTATTATATCTGGATGCGTATTGTTAAACAACCACATTGCATCACTTCCTCC
The DNA here is from genome assembly GCF_046055765.1 of Lutibacter sp. Taxonomy (GTDB): domain Bacteria; phylum Bacteroidota; class Bacteroidia; order Flavobacteriales; family Flavobacteriaceae; genus Lutibacter. The sequence goes on from NZ_JASFZF010000024.1 coordinate 38,793, forward strand.
GGAATCAATTAATAATTTAACTGGAGTAATTTTATTTGAGAAAGTAGTTAGCTTAACACCTACATTTATATAAGGCTTTAATTTATGAAACTCCAAATTAAAAATTTCACACTTTTTACATTTTTTATATTGGTAAGTATCAGAATTATAAAATATTATCTTTTTTAATCCATAATTAATTTTTACAACAAAATCCTTTAATAATTTATAACCTATAATCCCATGAATAGTAATTCCAAGTTTAGATGACAAATCAAAACTATCATCAAAAACAACATACAAATTTTGATTTGTACTCATTATATGATCTAAACTAAAAATATTACCTTTAGATAAAATAGCATCTATAGCGTCCTCACTACCCAATCCTTTTAATTTAATTTTTTGAACATTTCTAAGTTCTAAAGAATCTTTGTTATTTATATTAAATAAAATTGTTGTTCCTACACCAGAATCAAGGATAAAATTCAATTTCTTTCCATTTACTTTAATTGGAAATACAACTAAATTATTTATTAATTTAAATGAAATTGACTGCTTGTTAGCATTACTAAGTAATCTAAAATTGTTCTGAGAAAAACTAACGTTAGTACAAGTTAAAACAATTATAAAAAATATTATATTTTTAAATATTTTATTCAATTTACCAATATATTTTAAGTGTAAACTACAAAAAAGGTTAATCAACGCACAACTTTTATGAAAACTTTAACCAATAACATTTATAGAAAAAACATCAAATTTTAAATTTAATTTCGCAATTTTGTAGTATTATTTATAAAACATAATATAATGCCTAAGATATCCATTAAAGGTAAAAGTATGCCTGAATCACCAATTAGAAAACTGGTTCCTTTTGCTGAAAACGCAAAAAAGAAAGGAATTAAAGTATTTCATTTAAATATTGGACAACCAGATATAAAAACACCCAGTGTAGCCCTTGAAGCTATTAAAAATAATACTGTTGAAGTATTAGCTTATAGCAGATCTGAAGGGTCTGACGAATACCGTCAGAAACTTGCAAACTACTATAATAAACACAATATAAATGTTACTTCAGATGAAATTATTATAACAACCGGAGGTTCTGAAGCTTTATTATTTGCAATGGGAAGCGTTTGTGATCCTGGTGATGAAATTATTATCCCTGAACCTTTTTATGCAAATTATAATGGTTTCTCAACGGCTTCTGGTGTAAAAATTATTCCAGTAATTTCTAAAATTGAAGAAAATTTTGCACTACCACCAATCGATGAATTTGAAAAATTAATTACTCCAAAAACCAAAGCAATACTAATTTGTAATCCTGGAAATCCAACAGGTTATTTATATTCAAAAGAAGAAATTGAAAAACTAGCTGCAATTGTAAAAAAACACGATTTATTTTTAATTGCTGATGAAGTGTACAGAGAATTTGTTTATGATAATATTCAACATCAATCTGTTTTAAATAACTTTGGATTAGAAGAGTATGCTATTATAATTGATTCAGTATCAAAAAGATATAGTATGTGTGGTGCACGTATTGGTTGTTTAGTTTCAAAAAATAAAAATGTAATAAGTACCGCTTTAAAATTTGCACAAGCACGTTTAAGTCCACCAACATTTGCACAAATAGCAAGTGAAGCAGCTTTAGAAACTCCGCAATCTTATTTTGATGAAGTAATAATTGAATATAAAGAAAGAAGAGATATTTTAATGACCGAATTAAACAAAATTGAAGGAGTTAAAGTTGCTTCTCCAAAAGGTGCTTTTTATTGTGTTGTTGAACTTCCTATTGATAATGCTGATAAATTTGCACAATGGTTATTAGAAGACTTTAATTTAAACAATGAAACAGTTATGGTTGCTCCTGCTGCTGGATTTTATTCATCAAAAGGTTTTGGAACAAAGCAAATTAGAATTGCGTACGTTCTAAAAAAAGAAGATTTAATTACTTCTGTTCATATTTTAAAAAGAGCAATTAAAAAATATAATTCAATATAATTTGAATATTCAACAAAACATATCTTTAAAACAATACAACACGTTTGGTATTCATGTAAATGCCAAACGTTTTGTTTCTGTAAATTCTTTGCAAGAGTTAAAAAAATTAGTTAAAGAAGAAAAAGATATTTTTTTATTAGGTGGAGGAAGTAATATGTTACTAACTTCTGATATTAAAAAACTAGTAATTCATTTAAATTTAAAAGGAATTATTGTTTCTGAATCTAATGATAATGATAAAACAGTTTTTGTAACTGCTGAAGCAGGTGAAAACTGGCACGAATTTGTACTTTGGTGCATCTCACAAAATTATGGAGGTTTAGAAAATTTATCACTAATTCCTGGTAATGTTGGAACTTCACCAATTCAAAATATTGGTGCTTATGGTGTTGAAATTAAAGATACTTTTCATCAATTAGAAGCATTGGAAATTGAAACAGGAAACCTAAAAATATTTAATAGTGAAGATTGTAATTTTGGGTATCGAAATTCTATTTTTAAAAATGAACTAAAAGGAAAATATATTATTAGTAATGTAACTTTTAAACTTACAAAAGATAATCACAAAATAAATACTTCTTACGGAGCGATTAAAGAATTGCTTCAAACTAATAAAACACCTACAATTAAAGATATTTCTGATGCTATAATTGCAATTAGACAACGTAAATTACCTGATCCTAAGAAGATTGGAAATAGTGGTAGTTTTTTTAAAAACCCAATAATTACAACTAATTCCTTTAAATTATTACAAGAAAAATATCCTGAAATTCCACATTATATTGTCTCTAAAAGTGAAATTAAAATACCTGCTGGCTGGCTAATTGAACAATGTGGCTTTAAAGGAAAACGATTTGGTGATGCTGGTGTACACACAAAACAAGCGCTAGTTTTAGTAAATTATAACAATGCAAGTGGTGAAGAAGTTTATAGTTTAGCAAAGCAAATTCAGCAAAAAGTAAAAGAAATTTTTAATATTGATTTAGATATTGAAGTGAATATAATTTAAACTGTTACTTCGAGCAATTTACAATTATTAGCTTCTATAATTACTTCTGTAGCAATAGCGGGTACTAATATGGTTTCCCCAAACTCAATTAATTCTGTATTATTAAAAATAGTAACTGTTGCATTTCCTTCAATACACATAAAAACCACAAACGAATCAGTTTGAGAATAATCAAGTGTAATTTTACCTAAAACTGGAATAAAATTGGTATTAAAATAATTACAATTAACTATTGTATTTAAAGTGTTTTTATTGGTTTTGTAATTCCTAACCAAATCTATTTTCTCACTAAAGTTTAGTGCATCAATAGCTAATTCAGTATGTAATTCTCTTGTATTACCATTTTCGTCAACTCTATCAAAATCGTAAATTCTATAGGTAATATCAGATGTTTGCTGAATTTCAGCTAAAACAATACCTGCTCCAATTGCGTGTACAGTTCCAGTTTCAATAAAAAAAGCGTCACCTTTTTTAACATAAACATCATTTAAAACAGAAAGTATATTTTTATCCTCTAAAAGTTGCACATATTCTTCCGTAGAAATAGTTTTATTAAACCCTACTATTAGCCTTGAATTTTCTTCAGCTTGCAAAACAAACCACATTTCAGTTTTTCCAAAAGAATTATGGCGTTTTTTTGAAAGAACGTTATTTGGATGTACTTGAACTGATAAGTCTTGTTTTGCATCAATAAACTTAATTAATAATGGGAAATTATTTCCAAAATTAGCATAGTTATTCCTTCCTATTAAATCCCATTTATAACTCTCAACTAATTTTCTTAAAGAAGTACCTTTTAAAAATCTGTTAGAAACTATAGAAACTGACTCATTAACGTCTGATATTTCCCAACTTTCACCAATATTTTTTAACGAAGATTTTTTATTGAATTGAGTTACTAATTTAGTTCCTCCCCAAATTCTTTCTTTTAATATTGGTTTAAATTTTAAAGGGTAATTAAGCATTAATCTATAAATTCTTTAAGTGACGTAATCACATAATCAATTTCAGCAAGTGTATTAAATTTACTAAATGAAAATCGTATTGATGTTTTAGAAGCATCATTTTCTGTTAAAATTTCATTTAAAACATGAGAACCTTTATTACTACCACTTTGACAAGCACTTCCTCCTGATACCGCAATACCTTTAATATCTAGATTAAAAAGTAACATTGGATATTCCTTTGGAAACCTAACATTTAAAATAATAAAACTACTCTTTGTTTCACTTTCTGAAAAACCATTAAATTGAATTCCTTCAAAGTTATTCTTCAACTCTTGAATAAAATAATTTTTAATTTTTTGAATATTAGCTGATTCTTCTTTTAAATTAGCGCAAGCAATTTCTAATGCTTTTTCCATTCCCAAAATACTATGAATATTTTCTGTTCCAGCTCTTGCACCACGTTCCTGTTCTCCGCCATGCAATATTGGTTGAATACCAAAACCTTTTTTAATATAAGCAAAGCCAACACCTTTTGGCCCATGATATTTATGAGCGCTAGACACAAAGAAGTCTATTGGAATTTGCTTAATATCGATGTTAAAATGTCCAATTCCTTGCACTGCATCTGAATGAAATAATGCAGCATTCTCAATACATAAATCGGAAACTTTTTTAATATCTAACAAATTCCCAATTTCATTATTCACATACATTAAACTTACTAATTTCTTTTCATTTGAATTTTGTACTAGGTGCTCCAAATGGTTATAATCTACAGCTCCATTTTCATCTAAATCTACCCAATTTACAGTGATACCAAATTCTTTAACAAGGCTATCAATAGTATGTAAAATTGCATGATGTTCAATTTTTGAAGAAATAATTGTAGTAACGTCTAAATTTGTTACCGCATTTCTCAAAATTAAATTATCAGCTTCACTTGCTCCTGCAGTGAAAATTATTTCATTTGAAGCAGCATTAAATTGCTTTGCTATATTTTTTCTAGCTGTTTCAACCAAAGATTTTGATTTTCTTCCAATTTTATGTGATGAAGAAGGATTCCCATAAAAATTAGTCATTGTATGGGTTACAACATCAATTACTTCTGGTAAAATTGGTGTTGTTGCGGCGTTATCTAAATATATATTTTCCATTAATAACAAAAGTAATTAAAATAGTTGGTTTCATTTAACGTTGAATTACTTAAAACTCTTATTTTTGCCTTGTAAATTTTATATAAATGAAAAAAATAATTACACTTTTTATAGCTATTACACTTTTATCTTGCAACGATGGTAACTTTGATGTGCCTGCATTTGAATTTACCGATACAGTAAATAGTTGTGGAGAATATGTATTGTACATTGCAAATAGTAATAGTACTGAAGTTTTAGCTTTAAATTTAACTACTACCCAAATTAACAGCACTGCTGGAGAAAAATCTTATGCAATAACGCCATCTATGGTTAATTACAGAATTTTTGAAGAAGGTATTGGAAGCAATTATTTTTGTGAAGACATACCACCTTCAAGTCCAAAAGTAGTTAAGGAATTAATTGCTGAAAGTGGAAACATTAATATCACTACGGTTGAAATTGAATCAAATGGAAGTGTAATAGGTTATGAATACACAATAACAATTTCGGATTTATTATTTAATGATAATGATGAACGGATTTTATTTGAAAGTTTAAATTTTGGAGTTTTTATAGTTAACCTTTAGCATTTTGGTAAATATAAACTTCTGTTGCTCCTAAACCATATTTTTTAAAAGAAGCCTCATACCATTTAACATTATAATTTTTAAACAAATATTCTAATTCTAATTTTAAAACGCCTTCACCTTTACCGTGAATAAAAACCACTTTAGGAATTCTATTTTTAATAGCGAATTCTAATTTATACTTTGCTTCACTAATTTGCAAATTTAACATATCATAATTATCCATTCCTTTTGAAGAGCTTGTTAATTGACCAATGTGTAAATCAACTTCCATAGGAGGAAGTTTATCGTTCTTATGTGCTGTTTTAAATTTGGGAACATTCTTTTTGGGAGTTGTATGATTTATTTTTTCTAATAAATTTTCATTGGAAATATCGCTAAATTTAGAAAGCTCTTTTTGATTTTCTCTAATAACTACCAGCTCTTTTGGTGAAAAATCAAAAGAAAAACCATCCGTTGTTTCAATTACAATTTTATTCGTGTATACTTCAATTACTTTACCTTTTAAAACATCATCAAGTACGGCAACATTATCTCCTATCTTAAAGTTCATTTTATTAACTTTTAATTAATTTTACAGTAATACTAAGGCAAAGTTAAAACAATATATTTGTTGAAAAGAAAATAGATGATACAAACTGTCTCAATAAATACAAAACATTTTTTAATGATGCATTTAAAGATTTGAAAGTTGATAAAGACCGAATAAAATTACTTCAATCTATTACTTTATATATTTCAATTGAATTAAAGAAAATAGAACAATAAATCTAAATTATATTGCTGGAGAAATTCATTTTATTTTTGATTTGATTAAAAAAATAATATAATATTTTTGTACATTCGCTTTTATCAATTTTAACCAAAACTATAAAATCAAAAAAATGGATCAAAATCAACCAAAAAACTATCTAGTTGGATCAATTTTAGCAACTATTTTTTGTTGTCAACCATTTGGTATTGTTAGTATCGTTTATGCATCTCAAGTAAATTCTAAATTTGCAGCTGGAGATTATGAAGGAGCGCAAAAAGCTTCAAAAAAAGCTAAAAGTTGGCTGATGTGGGCAGTAATTTCAGGCTTAGTTGTTGGAGTTGTTTTTTTACTTATTTACGGTTCAATATTCGCTGCTTTAATATCTGAAGGTAAATTTTAATGAAATTAAAATATATAGGAATACTACTTCTTGGAACGGGATTAGCATTCCTATATTTTTTTGTAAATCCAAGTAATGTTAATTTTTTTCCTAAATGTCCATTATACGTTACAACGGGAATTTATTGTCCTGGCTGCGGAAGTCAAAGAGCAACACACCAACTCCTTCAATTAAATATTTTAGGTATTTTACAACAAAATATTTTATACTTTTTAGGATTACTATTTTTAACATATCACGGAATTGTAACGCTCTTAAATTACACACTTAAAAAAAATATTTATAATTATATTTATCATCCTAAAACACCTATTATAATTTTAATAATAGTAATTATATTTTGGATACTTAGAAATATTCCTTACTATCCTTTTAATATGCTGGCGCCCAATTAATTTTCACTAATATGACTTTACTAATTACTGCAATTGCACCCGTATTTATAGTAATAATTTATATTTATGTTAAAGATAAATGGGAAAAAGAATCTAAACGCATTCTTTTTTATAATTTCTTATTTGGCGCAATAGGAAGTATCTTAATAAGTACCATATTATACGTAGTTTACGATTTGTATTTTCCTGAAGCTAATAAATTTAGTGTTTTAGATCAATTTATTAAAGCCTTTTTTGTAGTTGCTTTAATTGAAGAATTTAGTAAATATGTAATTGTACGCTATTATGCACAACCAAAAAAGGATTTTAATGAACCCTTTGATGGTATTATGTATGCCGTAATGGTATCTATGGGTTTTGCCATGGTTGAAAATATTTCCTATGTTTTTAAAGGTGGTTTAGAAGTAGCTTTTTTAAGAGCAATAACTACTATACCAGCTCATGCAACATTTGGTATTATTATGGGTTATTTTATGGGAATTTCAAAATTCTCTAAACATAAAGTAACATGGAATTTAATTGGATTGCTTCTAGCCATTTTATTTCATGGAACTTATGATTTTTTCTTATTTATCAACTTTATTCCGGGTATTTCAATTGGTGCATTTATTTCGTTAATAATTGGAATTATATTATCTAAAAAAGCAATAAAAATCCACCAAGAAAATTCTAATTTTAAATTGTGACCTGCACATTTCAAAATACTATTTAGAGTATGGTATTATTTTTATTCACAAAATTTTTAATAACAAATAATTGAATAATAACCAGTACCGAAAAGAATACAAAACTAAAAGTAAAAGTATTTGAAAAATGAATACTCTCAAAAACATTTATTGATAGAATATTTTCAAATAGATTAAATGAGGATAGTTTATCTAGAAAAGAAAAATCTAGCTTAAATAACATCCTATTATCCATCGGTTTTACTGTTAAAATATAACTACTTATAGCTATAAATACAATCGTAATTAATATCCAAGTTGTTTTGGAAATTAAAGGCTTATAAACTTTTACCAAAGAAAGTTCATGTTCTAACTTAACAGAAGTCATTACGTTATTTAGAAAATCATCAGATGGCGTTTCAATCTGCGTTTCCTTAATAATATATCTTGTAAAATCATCTAACTTTTTATCATCCTTCATATCAAATCAATTGTATTTGGTTCAATAACATGTTTTAAAATAGTTGCTAACTTTTTTCGAGATCTAAATAATTTGATTTTAATATTATCTATCGATAAATTTACAACTTTTGAAATTTCTTTTACTGGTAACTCTTCAAAATAGTACAATGTTAAAATAATGCGTTCATCTTCATTTAATTCAAAAAGTGCATCATTAATTATCTTTTTTCGTTCTTTATCATGTAAATGATCTAATGCATCTTTAACATTTCCAAAATCGCCTTCTTTAAAATTATCAATATTTTCTGAATTAGCAAACCGCTTATTTCTCTTTACTATATCTAAACTCGTATAATACGCAATCTTATAAACCCAAGTAGAAAATTTTGACTCACCTTTAAATTTTTCTAAATTTTTAAACGCCTTTACAAAAGTATCTTGTGCAACCTCTTCAGCTTCTTCTTTATTTTTAACAATTCTAATAGCTATTGTGTACACCATCTGTTTATACTTTTCAACTAAAAAAGCATAAGCATTTATATTTCCATTTAAGGTTTGTTTAATATAGTACTCGTCTGGTTTGGTGCTCATTTTTATATATGACGACAGTTCAACTAATGTGGTTACAATTTAATATATTTAAATTAATTTTATTTTTTTGTAACCGAATGAAACTATTTTTCGTCATACCAAATGAAACACATTAAAAACTTAAAATTTAGATTATGGAAGTAGCATTTGTATTTGTATCATTATTTATCATCATTTTTGGAATCTTTTATTTACACTATTCAACAAGAAATAGAGAACGATTAGCATTAATTGAAAAAGGAGCTGATGCAAGTATTTTCTTTAGTACAAAAACTCAAAAAAAATCTTCCGTTCCTATCTGGAAAATTTTAATTCTGAACCTTTCAGTTTTATTAATGGGTATTGGTTTAGGTATATTTTTAGCTATATTTTTACAAGGTTATTTGTCATTTCAAAATCAACAAATTGCTTATCCCGCTTCAATATTTTTAATGGCCGGAGTTGGATTATTTGTAGGGTTTACACTCTCAAAAAAATTAGTAGAGAAAGAATAATACACTCATTCTATCCTATAAAAAAAGCACCCAAAAGGGTGCTTTTTTTATACTTCTAGCAAATTTATTTTATTTCATTAAAATTTGTTTCCATTTTTATATAATCTAAAAATTCTCTTCTAGTTTCTTGAATTTTAAATGCACCACCAAATTCAGAAGTTACCGTACTACTAACAATATCACGTACTCCTCTAGAATTTACACATAAATGCTTCGCATCTATAACGCAAGCAACATCATCTGTTCCTAATGCTTCCTGCAAAGCCTGAACTACTTGCATAGTCAATCGTTCTTGTACCTGTGGACGCTTAGCATAATAATCTACAATTCTATTCATTTTTGATAATCCAATAACATTACCCTTTGAAATATATGCCACATGAGCTCTTCCAACAATTGGTAATAAATGATGCTCACAAGTTGAATAAACAGTGATATTTTTTTCAACCAACATTTCTCCATATTTATAATTATTATCAAAAGTTGATAATTTGGGTCTATTCTTAGGGTTTAAACCACTAAAAATTTCATTAACATACGCTTTAGCAACTCTTCTTGGTGTTCCCTTTATACTATCATCTTCTAAATCCATTCCTAATGTATCTAGAATATCTCGAACGCTATTTTCTATTCTATCCAATTTTTCTTGGTCAGAAATTTCAAAAGCATCAGCTCTTAATGGTGTTTTAGCAGAAGTACCTATATGGTCATCTCCTATATCATCTGTATTGTTTACCATTCCTTTTTTACCTTCAAACATTATCAATTATTTAGTGTGCAAATTTACGACTTAGTTTTTAAAATAAAGTGCTGATTTTAAGTAATTCTTCTAAATTACACACTTTTTGTTCACCAGAATTCATATTTTTTACTGTAAAATTGTTATTTTTAATTTCATCTGAACCAACAATTACTACGTACGATATTTCTCTCCTATTTGCATAATTAAATTGCTTTTTCATTTTAGTATTATCTGGATATAATTCCGATTTAATATTATTTTTTCTTAATGTAATTAAAGCATTCATACAATAAGCAGCCTCATTTTCTCCCAAATTAACAAACATTACTTTTGGTGTTGGTAATTCAACTGTATCAAATAAATTTAACTCTTCTAATACTAAATAAATACGATCTAAACCAAAAGAAATACCTACTCCACTTACATTTTTCAAACCAAATATACCTGTTAAATCATCGTATCTTCCACCACCACCAATAGAACCCATTTTTACACCTTTTGGTGCTGAAACTTCATAAATTGCACCAGTATAATAGTTTAATCCACGGGCTAAAGTTACATCTAACTCTAAATTAGCCGATTGTAAACCTAGTTTTTCAATATTATTTACAACAAACCTTAAATCTTCAACGCCTTGCGTTCCTTCTTCAGATTTAGTTAACATACTTTGTAACTGATTTAACTTTTCCTGATTACTTCCATTAAAACTAAATAATGGTTGTACTTTTTTAATTGCCTCTTCTGAAATCCCTTTGGCTAACATTTCTTTAGTGACACCTTCTTCTCCTATCTTGTCTAGTTTATCTAATGCAACTGTAAAATCTATTAACTTATCTTTCTCTCCAATAATTTCAGAAATACCCGCCAATATTTTACGATTATTCAATTTGATAGTCGTTCCTATTAATTTTAACTTACTAAAAACAGCATCGTACAATTGTACAAACTCCACTTCTTGCCACAACCCTTTGCTTCCAACAACATCAGCATCACATTGATAAAATTCTCTAAAACGTCCTTTTTGTGGTCTATCTGCACGCCAAACTGGTTGCATTTGATAACGTTTAAAAGGAAATACAATATCGTTTTGGTGTTGCACTACATAACGTGCAAACGGCACTGTTAAATCATAACGTAATGCTTTTTCTGAAATTTTTGAAGTTACTTTTAAACTATCTTTAGTTGATAACAAAACATCTTCTACTTTATTTAAGTAATTTCCAGAATTTAATATTTTAAAAATAAGTCGATCACCCTCTTCGCCATATTTCCCCATTAAGGTTGAAGAATTTTCAAATGAAGGTGTTTCAATTGGCTGAAACCCATACACTTCAAAAACTTGTTTAATTATTGAAAATATATAGTTTCTTTTTGCTACTTCAGTAGGTGAAAAATCACGAGTTCCTTTTGGTATGCTTGGTTTTTGTGCCATTTTTAAAAATTAGTTTGCAAATATCCGAAATTTTAAAAACTATTTAAAGTTTTTAACTTATTGATTTGTTTTTTTAAAAATTAAATTCGCTTTTTCTAAATCTTCGGGAGTATCAATACCAATAGCTAATTGACTAGTTTCAACCATTTTCACTTTTAAACCATTCGCTAAAAAACGTAAATTTTCTAATTTTTCAGTAGCCTCTAACCTATTTATTGGTAAAGTTGTAAACTTTAATAACGCTTCTTTTCTAAAAGCATAAATTCCTATATGTTTAAAATAAATTGCCGGTGATTTTTCTCTTGGGTATGGAATTGGTGAACGCGAAAAATACATTGCAAAATTATTTTCATCAGTTACAACCTTCACATTATTGGGGTTGCTAATTTCATCTTCCTCTTTAATTTCTAGCATTAAAGAAGCAATATCAATTTGCTTATTTTTATCTGATTTAAAAACATTTAACAAATTAAATAAAGAATCAGTTTGTGAAAAAGGTTCATCGCCTTGAACATTTACAACAATATCTACGTCTAATTTTTCTACAGCTTCAGCAATTCTATCACTTCCAGATTCGTGTGTTTTAGTACTCATTATAGCTTTACCACCCCTCTTAATAATTTCATTAAAAATAATAGCATTATCTGTTACAACATATACTTCATCAAATAAATTAGAAGATTTTGTAGCTTCATAAGTTCTAACAATAACCGGTTTTCCTGCTAAATCTTTCATTAACTTACCTGGAAATCTACTAGCTTCAAAACGAGCAGGAATCATTGCAATTATTTTCATTTTTTTTATTTTAAATGTGACCTTTTAAGTCTACTTATACTAGCATTTAATTCAAATCCTAACAATAGAATAATAGAGTTTAACCAAACAAAAAGCATTAAAATTAATAAAGTACCTATGGAACCATATAATTTATTATAGGTTGCAAATTTTAACACATAAAGAGCAAATAACTTAAACATTAGCAAAGTTAGTAAAGTTGTTAGTATTGAACCTGCAGTGAAAAACGAATCATACTTAACTTCTTTGGTGCCATACTTATACAGAAAAGAAACAGATACAAATATTAAAATTAAAAAAAACAAAAAACGTCCTTTTTCTATCCAAAAAACATCGTCATCTAACCAGCCTTTTGCCATTAAATTTTCAATTCCAATTTGAAAATAAACTATGATGGCAACTGTAAGCACTAAAACAAATGATAAAATTATTGCCATTCCCATTGAAATAAAATACTGTCGAATTACACTTCTCATTTCATGCACATGGTAAGAATATTCAAATCCTCCCAAAACAGCATTTACACCATTAGTCATTAAAAAAATAGATGCTAGAAAACCAAAAGAAAGTAAACCCCCATATTGATTATTTGCAATATCTACAATAACTTCATGAACAGATTGAGCTGTATTTGGTGGTAATAATTGCTCAATCATAAATAAAAAATCTTGCTGAAAACCTTCAATTGGCACAAAAGGAATTAAAGTAAGAATAAATAGTAAAAAAGGAAATAGCGCCATAAAAAAGCTAAAAGCAATTCCGCCTGCACGAGATGTTAATGCACCTTTTACAATTCCAATCACATACATTTCAATAACATCGTACAAAGACATTCCTCGCAAACCTGGGATTTTAATCCTTTTTATTAAGCGAACAAGCCAATTTAAGATTGGAATTTTATCTAAACTATTTTCAATTTCTTTTGTCATTCAACAACTTTTAAACTTAAATCCATATTATAAACTGAATGTGTTAAAGCCCCTGAAGATATATAATTTACTCCACAATCGGCATATTTTTTTGCAGTTTCTAAGGTAATTCCACCTGAAGATTCTGTTTGACATGTATTGCCTATCAAAGCTACAGCCTTTCGTGTATTTTCATAATTAAAATTATCAATTAAAATTCTGTGAATCCCTTTCGATTTTAAAATCTCTTTTATTTCTTCTATACTTCTTGCTTCCACAATAATTTTTAAATCTAATTTATTTTCATTTAAATAATGCTTAGTTTTTTCAATTGCATTTGTAATTCCGCCAGCAAAATCTATATGATTATCTTTTAACATGATCATATCATACAATGCAAATCTATGATTTTCTCCTCCACCAATTTTTACAGCCCATTTTTCAATAACTCTAATACCTGGCGTGGTTTTTCTAGTATCTAAAATTTTAGTTTTTGTATCTTTTAATAATTTAGAAAATTTACTAGTTTTTGTTGCAATGGCACTCATCCGCTGCATAGCATTTAACACCAAGCGCTCAGCTTTTAAAATAGACTGTGAGCTTCCAAAAACGTAAAAAACTATATCACCATACTTTACCTCAGCTCCATCTTCAATTAATGTTTCTACACTTAAATTTACATCAACATAGTTAAATATTCTTTTAGCAAATTCAACTCCAGCAATAATTCCATCCTCTTTAACTAACAATTTTGCTTTTCCTTGCGCCTCTTCTGGTATACAAGCAAGTGAACTATGATCACCACCTCCAACATCCTCTCTAACAGCGTTTGAAATTATAATATCTAATTCCTTTTCAAATTGCTTTTTACTAATCATTATATGCACATTTTAAAACAAAAATAACTTTTTTATTTTCAAAAAATTCATCTTTAATTCTTTTTATATTTACCAAATGAAAATTAAATTACTTGCCATTGGTAAAACCGATGCTAAAAATTTACAATCTTTAATTGAAACTTATCAAAATAGGTTAAAGCATTATATTAATTTTGAGTTGGAAATTATTCCAGATATTAAAAATGTAAAGAGTTTAAGTGAAGTACAACAAAAAGAAAAAGAAGGAGAACTCATTTTAAAAAAATTAACTACAACTGATATTTTAATTTTGTTAGATGAAAAAGGAAAAGAATTTCGTTCCATAGAATTTTCAAAATACCTTCAAAAAAAAATGAACTCAGGCATTAAACAATTAGTAGTTGTAATTGGCGGACCGTATGGTTTTTCTGAAGCTGTTTATAAAAAATCTCAAGGAAAAATATCCTTATCTAAAATGACGTTTTCGCATCAAATGATACGTTTATTTGTTGTTGAACAATTATACAGAGCATTTACTATTTTAAAAAATGAACCATATCATCATGAATAAATTAAAACTTGTTTTTGCAACCAACAATCAAAATAAATTAAAAGAAGTACAAGCAATGCTTACCAATTTTGAAATTGTTAGTTTAGCAGATATTAACTGTTTTGAAGAAATTCCTGAAACAGCAAAAACTTTAGAAGGAAATGCAAAAATTAAGGCTAATTTTATCACTCAAAAATATGGGTTAAATTGTTTTGCAGATGATACCGGATTAGAAGTTAAAGCTTTAAATAATGAACCTGGCGTGTATTCTGCCCGTTATGCAGGAAAAGAAAATAATGCTGAAAATAATATGAAAAAATTGCTACATGAACTTGGTGAAAATTCAAATAGAACAGCTCAATTTCGAACATCCATTGCACTGAATGTTGAAGGTAAACAATATATTTTTGAAGGAATTTGCAAAGGAACTATTTTGGAAGAAAAAAAAGGAGATAGTGGTTTTGGTTATGACCCAATTTTTTTACCTGCTGGCTATAATAAATCATTTGCTGAAATGGATTTAAATGAAAAAGGAGAAATTAGCCACAGAGGAAAGGCTATTCATAAATTAGTCACATTTTTAAATGAATACACTTGGTAAACCCAATTAAATCATATAAAACTACGTTTATACTTTTAATAATAACACTTGTACTTATTGTTATTATTAATATAAGTTTAGGCTCTATTTCTATACCTCTAAAACAAATTTTTCTATCTTTTTTTAATGGAGAAGTTGAAAAAGAATCTTGGAAAAATATTATCCTAAATTATCGTTTACCAAAAGCAATTACAGCTATTATTGTAGGATCAGGATTGTCTATTAGCGGATTATTAATGCAAACCTTATTTAGAAATCCGTTGGCTGGTCCTTTTGTTTTAGGGATAAGTTCTGGTGCAAGTTTAGGTGTCGCAATTTTAATTTTAGGAGCCTCTTTTTTAGGAGCTAATATTACTACCTATGCTTTTACAAATTGGGGGCAAGCTACAGCAGCAAGTTTAGGTTCATTTTTAGTACTTTCAGCAGTAATGATAGCCGCCTTAAAAGTTCGAAACACCATGTCTATCTTAATTATTGGATTAATGTTTGGAAGTTTAACAGCAGCAGTTATTAGTGTACTTGCTTATTTTAGTAGCGCCAGTCAATTACAACAATATTTATTTTGGAGTTTTGGAAGTTTAGGAAACCTTAGCTGGAATGAAATTAGTGCACTTTTAATAACTTTTTTTATTGGAATTTCATTAGTTATTTTTATAGTAAAACCACTAAACAGTTTACTTTTAGGTGAAAACTATGCTAAAAGTATGGGGGTAAACGTAAAATTAACACGAAATATTACACTTATTTCAACCAGTTTACTTACAGGTGTTATCACTGCTTTTTCAGGACCAATAGCTTTTATAGGGTTGGCTGTTCCGCATTTAACAAAATTATTGTTTAATACATCAAATCATAAAATTTTATTACCTGCAGTAGCAATTAGTGGGGCTATTATTATGTTAATTTGTGATAGTATTGCTCAATTACCAACTAGTGAATTTACCCTACCAATTAACGCCATAACATCTCTTTTTGGCGCTCCAATTATAATTTGGTTATTGGTTAGAAAAAGAAAAATTTATTATTAATGATATTAACCACTAAACATATTATTAAAACCACAAATTTAAGTATTGGATATACTTCTAAAAAAGAAGTAAAAACAATTGCTTCTAATTTGAATATAAATTTAAATGCCGGAAACTTGGTTTGTTTATTAGGTGAAAATGGCATAGGAAAATCAACTTTATTAAGAACCTTAACCAACGTACAGCCAAGTTTAAACGGTGAAATCTTTATAAATTCAAACAAATTAGAAAATCTTAATAATAATAACTTAGCTAAAATGCTTAGCCTTGTACTTACCGAAAGATTACCCGATAGTAGTTTAACCGTTTTTGAATTAGTTGCATTAGGTAGACAACCTTATACCAACTGGATTGGATATTTAACCACCAAAGATTTACATATTATAGAAGCGGCTTTTGAAAAAACAAACACTAAACATTTAATGAATTCTAAATGTTATGAATTAAGTGATGGACAATTACAAAAAGTTTTAATTGCCAGAGCACTCACTCAAAATACACCAATAATAGTATTAGATGAACCAACTGCTCATTTAGATTTACACCACACCATTAATACCTTTTCTCTCCTTAAAAATTTGGCTTCAGAATTTAACAAAACTATTATTGTTTCAACGCACGAAGTAAACCTAGCTCTCCAATTAGCTGATGAATTGTGGCTAATGACTCCTTCTAAATTTATCGCTGGAAAAACTTCAGAATTAATTAAAAATAACGATTTAAATCTACTTTTTAATTCTAATTTAATTGGCTATAACAAAAATTTAAACCAATTTATCATTACCAAATCTTAATTTTATTTTTAATATATTTGAGTACTTGGTAAAATACTCTAAATGAAAAATTTACTCATAATATGTATTTTATTACTTATACTAAGTTGTGGAAGTAATAATTCTATAATAAATAAAACCAATGAAAATTCATTAATTACAGGAGCAACAGCAACTAAATATGCTAATACTATAACTACCAACGAATTAAAAATCCTCTTATATCAATTTGCTTCAACAGAATTTGAAGGAAGAGAAACTGGTGAAATTGGACAAAAAAAAGCAGCTGAGTACCTTAAAAATTATTACATTAGGCATAACATTGCTTCACCTTTTGGAGGAAGTGATTATTTCCAAAGTATACCTACCGAACACTTAAAACCAAATTTAAATCCTTCTGAAAACGTTATTGCTTTTATTGAAGGTAAAGAAAACCCAGAAGAAATAATTATCATTTCAGCACATTATGATCATCTTGGAATGCATAATGGAGAAATTTATTATGGAGCAGATGATGATGGATCAGGAAATGTTGCTATACTAGAAATTTCTGAAGCTTTTCAAGAAGCTGTTTTAGCTGGTAATAGACCTAAACGTTCTATTCTATTTTTACATGTTACTGGTGAAGAAAAAGGTTTACTTGGCTCTAAATACTATACTAATTTCCCGATTTTTCCATTAGAAAATACGGTTGCCAATTTAAATATTGATATGATTGGTCGTGTTGATAAAGTACATACAAATAATCCTAATTTTATATATTTAATTGGATCTGATAAACTAAGTACAGAATTACATAAGTTATCTGAAGATATTAACGCGCAGTTTACAAAATTGGATTTAGATTATACGTATAATAAAGAAGATGATCCTAATCGCTTTTACTACAGATCAGACCACTACAATTTTGCAAAAAATAACATTCCAATAATCTTTTATTTTAACGGTACACATAATGATTACCATAAAATTACTGATACACCCGATAAAATTAATTATGAAATACTTGCTAAACGAGCCAAATTAGTTTTTTATACTACCTGGGAAATTGCAAATAGAGAAAACAGGATTGAAGTTGATAAATAAATTGGCTAATGAATAATTTTAAACATTAATTCTTTTAAAATATCTCCACTTGGCAGCGCATTTGCTCCTACTCCTTTACTTCTTACATCTGCTTCACGCAAAAAAGCAATTACCTGTGACACTTTTCTCATTGGATAATTTTTAGCAGCGGTTATATAATCTGAAACAAAAAACGGGTTCACTTTTAAAGCTCTAGCTACACTACTTTTAGATTTATCTTGTAGGGTATGATAAATAAGTAATTGAGTAAAAAGGCTATTTAATAAAGATATAGTTACAACCAAAGGATTTGCTTTTTGGTTTTGGGCAAAATAGTTAATAATTTGATTCACTTTAAAAACATTACGTTCACCAACAGCTTTTCGTAATTCAAAGTTATTGTAGTCTTTACTAATTCCAATATTTTCTTCAATGTCTTTTGCTGAAATTGTAGATCCAATAGGTAAAACAACCATTAACTTATCAAGCTCATTACTTATTTTACTTAAATCATTGCCTAAAAATTCAACCAACATTGAAGCTGCTTTATTCTCAATTTTATATTTCTTCCCCAATAAAACTCTTCTAATCCATTCTGCAATTTGGTTTTCATACAATTTCTTACTGTCGTAAATTAAACCTGTTTTTTGAAGGGATTTATATAATTTTTTACGTTTATCAATAGTTTTATATTTATAACAAATAACTAAGACTGTTGAAGGTTGCGGGTTTTCTACATACGAAACTAATTTTTCAATGGTCCTCGATAAATCTTGTGCTTCTTTAACAATAACAACTTGCTTTTCAGCCATCATTGGAAATCGTTTTGCATTATCAGAAATTTCTTCAACAGCAACATCTCTTCCATACAATACCATTTGATTGAAGCCTTTTTCTTCTTCAGAAAGTACATTTTTTTCAATAAATTCTGAAATTTTATCAATATAGTACGGCTCTTCCCCCATTAAAAAATAAATAGGTTTCACATTTCCGTTTTTAATATCAGAAACTATTTTAGCAACGTCACTCATTTATAAAAAAAAATTAGCATTTTTGTTGTATGCATCCATTGAATTTACCAACATATAAATTCAAAATCAAAAGTAACGAAAATAAGTATGTTATTTTTGATATTGTTCGAAAAAAATACGTGAGCCTTACTCCTGAAGAATGGGTACGCCAACATATAATTCATTTTTTAATAGAAGAAAAAAACTATCCAATTTCGTTAATTGCTGTTGAAAAACAACTAACTATTAACAACTTAACTAAACGTACCGATATTTTAATTTTTAATACCAAAGGATTGCCATATATTATTGTGGAATGTAAAGCAGCTACAATACCAATAACACAAAGTACTTTTGATCAAATTGCTAGATATAATTTAAAATTAAATGCCAATATTTTAATGGTTACCAATGGATTAGAGCATTTTTTATGCAAAATGGATTTTAAAAATGAAGCATATGTCTTTTTAGAAACTATCCCAAAATACAATCCACATTTATGAAAATTTTAATTTTAATTCTATCATATTTAAAGTAAGTTTGCATTTGTGAAAATAGCCATTGTCATATTAAATTGGAACGGAAAAATATTATTAGAAAAATTTATTCCTTCAATTGTAACATATAGTACCCTTCCAAATATTGAAATTGTTGTTGCGGATAATGCTTCTACAGATGATTCTGTACCATTTATTAAACAAAATTATCCCAAAATAACCATTATTAAAAATGATAAAAATGGTGGATATGCAAAAGGATATAACGAAGCATTACAGCATGTAGTTGCTGATGTTTATTGCCTAATTAACTCTGATATAGAAGTAACTGACGGATGGTTAAACCCAATAATTTCAATATTTGAAAAAGAACGTAAAACAAGTATTGTTCAGCCTAAAATATTAGACTACAAAAATAAATCGTTGTTTGAATATGCAGGTGCTGGAGGTGGTTTTATTGATAAATATGGCTATCCTTATTGCAGAGGAAGAATTTTTAATACTATTGAAACAAATTTAGATCAATTTAATGATGTTTCTGAAATTTTTTGGGCATCTGGTGCTTGTTTTTTTATTAGGTCTTCTGTTTTTCATGAATTAAATGGTTTTGATGAAGATTATTTTGCACATCAAGAAGAAATAGATTTATGTTGGAGAGCAAAAAATAACAATAATACAATTAAATATGTTGGTACTTCAACAGTTTATCATATTGGTGGTGCAACATTAAAAGAAAAAAACCCTAAAAAAACTTTTCTAAATTTTAGAAATAGTCTGTTTTCTTTAACTAAAAATTTACCTAAACATAAATTATTAACTATACTATTTATTCGATTAGTTTTAGATGGTATTGCAGGTGTAAAGTTCTTATTTGAACTAAAACCAATTCATACTTTGGCTATTATAAAAGCTCATTTTAATTTTTATTTTTATGTACCAAAAATGCTAAAAAAGAGAAAAGTAAATCAGCAAAAAAATAATTATTTTACTGTTAAAAGTATAGTTTGGAAATATTTTATTTCAGGGAAAAAGACTTTTAATAAACTATAAAAAATCTACACTTCCCTTTCCTTCTCGAATAATTAATATTTCATCATCAGATAGATCAACAATTGTTGATGGAATATTTCCTCCAAAACCTCCATTAATAACAATATCAACTTTATTTTCCCATTTTTCGAAAATCAGTTCTGGATCTGTAGTATATTCAATCAAATCATCTTCATCATAAATTGAAGTTGAAACAATTGGGTTACCTAGTTGTTTTACTAATTCTCTAATTATATTATTATCCGGTATTCTAATGCCAACTGTTTTTTTATTTTTAAATGCCTTAGGTAATTTATTATTACCTGGTAAAACAAAAGTATATGGTCCTGGTAACGCTTTTTTTAATATTTTGTAAGTTGGTGTATTAATTTGTTTTACATAATCTGATAAATTACTCAAATCATAACAAATAAATGAAAAATTAGCTTTGTCTAATTTTACACCTTTAATTTTTGCGATTTTTTCCATTGCTTTCGTATTAGTAATATCGCAACCAATGCCGTAAACTGTGTCTGTAGGGTAAATAATAAGTCCTCCCTTTTTTAAAATTGATACTACTTTCTCAATTTCAATTTCATTTGGGTTTTCCTCATATATTCTAACTGACTTTGCCATTACATTAGTTTTTATCAAAAGTAGTTTATTTACAAATTAAAAAACCTGCTTAAAGCAGGTTTTTTATAAGTTCTTATTTTTCTAAAAGCCTAAACCCTTCTCCATGAATGTTTAAAATCTCTACATTTTCATCCAATTTCAAATATTTACGAAGTTTTGCAATATATACGTCCATACTACGTGAGGTAAAATAATTATCATCGCGCCAAATTTTTGTTAAAGCTAACTCTCTAGGCATTAGGTCATTTTTATAAACTGCTAACATTTTTAACAACTTACTTTCTTTTGGAGATAGTTTTTGAGATTCACCTCCTTCAAAAGATAAGTGACGAAGTTTAGAATTAAAATCAAATTTTCCAATTTTAAATTCAAATAGCTCTTCTTCAACATTTTGATCACCGGCTTTACGTTGTATAATAGCTTTAATTTTGTACAATAAAACTTCTGAATCAAACGGTTTATTCAAATAATCATCTGCGCCAGCTTGGTATCCTTTTAAAACATCTTCTTTCATTGTTTTAGCGGTTAAAAATATAATTGGCACCTCAGAATTTGTACCTCTTATATCTTTCGCCAAAGAAAAACCATCTTTTCTAGGCATCATTACATCTAAGATACAAAGATCAAAATCATCATTTTTAAACATAATTAGGCCTTCTAAACCATCTTTTGCTAGAGTAACATTGTAATCGTTTATTGCCAAATAATCTTTTAAAACTGTTCCAAAATTTGGATCATCTTCAACTAATAAAATTTTTTTATTTTCCATATTTTATTTATTTATATCAAGGGCAATTCAATTGTAAAAGTACTTCCTTTACCTTTTTCACTTTCTACATAAATCTCTCCTTGATGAATTTCAATTATTTTTTTAACGTATGAAAGTCCTAATCCATGTCCTTTCACATTATGAATATTTCCACTTTCTTCTCTATAAAACTTTTTGAAGATATTTTTTTGAACACTTTTACTCATTCCAATACCTTTATCCTTTACTCTTATAATAATATTTTTACTCGTACTCTCAGTTGAAATATCAATTTTAGGACCACCTTCCGAATATTTAATTGCGTTGTCTAACATATTAACAATTACACTATTTAAATGAAATTGATTTCCTAAAATTTCGGTTAAACCAGCTTTTAAATTTACGTTAATATAGCCACCTCTATCTTTCACTAACAATTCAACATGTGTAATTGCCTCTTCTATTATGTCGTGAACATCGGCTTTTTCCTTACTAACATCAAGCTGATTTTTTTCTAATTTAGAAATTCTTAATACATTTTCAACTTGGGCATGCATTCTTTTATTTTCATCACGAATCATTTTAACATACTTCAATACTTTCTCTTTATCATCAATTATTTTTGGGTTTTTAATAGCATCTAATGCTAAGTTTATAGTTGCTATTGGCGTTTTAAACTCGTGCGTCATATTATTTATAAAATCTGTCTTAATTTCAGATATTTGTTTCTGCCTAACTAATTGATACAACGCACTTACAAATGCTAAAATTATAATAAACACAAAAAAAGCTGACAATACTAATATTTTAGATATTGAGGCTAAAATAAAATTTTTCTTCTCAGGAAACGTAACATACAATTGAAAATTACTATTTCCTTCTGCATCCACAAACATTGGTACTTTATAACTTTTACCGGCTTCTTTTCTAAAATAACCTGATTTTACTTGAGTTGCTAAACCATTACTATAAATTCCATATTTAAAACCTGTAGCAATACCTCTAACTGCTAATTCATTATTTAATCTAAACGTAATTTCTTCATTACTTACTCTTTTATGAATTGGTAATTTAGATGTTATTGCATCAAAGACTGGCTCAAATTTGGCTTTTTGAGCCTTATCAAACCTACCAACTTTTATATATCTTTCTTTTGGAGCATCAATTAAGCCTCCTTTTGAATCTAAAATTTTACCTTTTTCAATTATAATTTCTTCTTTACTAAAAATTTCTTTAAAGTTTATAGAATCATTTTCAAAGAACTCCGTTGGCACTTTATAATTGGCTTCAATAATACTTTGAGAATAAGTAAACTTTTCATTATTAGTAGTGTCTATTTTTTCGTAAATAAATTTACTAATATCTGAATAACTTAATCTATTTCCTGCGCTTACTTTTTCAGAAATATCATCATAAAAATCTCTAAATTCCCTTTCTTTAATATCTTCTGAAACTTTTGCTAATGCAAATCTCACATTGGAAGTAAATTGTTCCTCAGTGATTTGTACCGTGTTTTTAATCCAAAATACTTGAACCGAAATAATACCTATCAAGGCAATACTCATTAAAATAATGATGAGCACAAATATCCTTTTTCTCATTATTCAAAACTAAACTTTTAATAGTAATTATGTTAATTTTTAACGTAAGTTAACAAAAAATATAATAATTTAACAATATATTAAGATATATAATAATATTTTAACTCCTACTAATTAAATCATAAATAGTTAAAACTTGCAACTTTGTATCATTAATTGTACAATTATTAATTACAAAATTTGAATTAATAATTTTTATATCATCTGGAAGTTGGTTTTTTATTCTATTAAAAATTTGTTGTTTCGTTACGCCATCTCGCTTCATTACTCGCTTCAATTTATCTTCAAAATTTGCTGTTACTGTTATTATAAAATCACACCTTTTATTATTATCACTTTCAAATAAAATAGCTGACTCATAAATTACAATTTTGGCAGTAGTTTTTTTAAGAAATTTATTAAAATGGTCACGTACCTTTGGGTGAACTAATTCATTTAATTCGGCCAATTTTTGTTGATCATTAAAAACAATTGAAGCAATATATTTTTTGTTTAATTCATTATATAAGTATGCTTTTTTTCCAAACAGTTGAGAAATTTTATCTATTAATTCCTCATTTGTATTCATTAGTTTTTTAGCCTCAATATCAGCAATATAAGTTACTGCTCCAAGCTTTTGGAACATACTTAAAACGGTACTTTTACCGCTCCCAATACCACCTGTTAAACCAATTACTTTCATCTTTGAATTAAAAATTCTATTTGAGCTGGGTGTATTTTTAATGAAGATATAAATTCACTTTTTTGTTGAATTACAGGAGTTAAATACTTTATTAAAGTATCGTTTTTATATTCTTCATAATCATAAACAATTAAAAAACTATTTGTTGTAATTTTATTGAAATTTGAAAGCCCAGCTTGATAAATAACTTCAATTTCTCTTGGGAATGTATTCATAACAACCTTTTCCGGTTTATTTATTATAGTAACAGGTATTTTAAACTTTCCTTCTGTAAACTTTTCTACTTCACCAACTATTTTCACTTTAGTTGTTGAAACTAGTAAATTATACTTTTCATCGGGTAGTTTTAAATCTAAATCAACATTAATATTTTTATAAACATCGTGCAGTTTAATAACTGAAGTAGATATTTCCTGTATTGAATCTATAAATTTTTCAGAACCAGAAACCAACACTGAATCTGGTATAATTTTGATAGTATCAGTTAAATTGTAGCCTAACTTAAATTTAATATCAAGTGAAGGATTTACAGGTACTTTTTTAATCTTATTAATTCCTAATTCTAAAAAAACGGTATCTATTAAAACACTTATAACCTCTGTTTCTCCTGAGAATTGTTGATTTAAATATGCTAATTGTTGATTAGGTAGCAAGTAATAATTATAACCACTTTTAACACTGTTTTTTAAATTAAACACAATTTTTTGCCTATTCAACTTATATTCTAAAAGCGAAAATCCTGGTGCTTTTAATGCTATTTCAATTTTAGAAATTGGAGCTCTTTGCAATAATTTATTTACCGGAATATTAGTATACTCAACATTAAATTCAGCAGTACTTGTTGAAATTTTTGAAAGTTCTATTAACAGCCAAATTATTGAAGTTAACACCAAAATAAATAAAAAAACTTTAGCTTTTCTTTTCGTAGTTATGGATAAGTTTGTTTGTTTTTCGACAACATTCATTTTAAAAAAATTATACTCTAAATATACAAAAAAAGTGAGCTTAATAGCTCACTTTTTATATATCTAAATACAATAAGGTTATTTAGTAGCTTTAGGCACCTGTAATTTTTTACTTAGCTCCATTGAAATTGAAGAACGTTCAAATTTAATTTTTCCAGCACCTGTTTCAATAATTACAGTATTATCACTATCAACAATATCTAAAATTTTTCCGTGAATACCACTAGTTGTAATTACTTTATTTCCTTTAGCTATAGATGCTTGAAATAGTTTTTCATTTTTTTGACGCTTCATTTGTGGTCGTATCATAAATAAATAGATAACCAAAAACATTAATAAAAAAGGTAACATACCTTGTAAAGAACTCATATCCATTTCCAAAAAAATTGTTGTATACATTTATATTATTTTAAATTTAATTATTCTTTCATTTCTTTAGCACCTTTTCTAAGTGTTTTTGAAATTTTATTTTTAGCAATAACGGTTCCTTTAACTCTTAAAACTTCAGTACCTTTTTCAGTATTAGTTTTAAGCGTAATAGATTTATTATTTTTACCTCTTTTACCTCTTGAATTAAATGTAAATTTAACTTCTGATGTTTCTCCAGGTTTAATAGCTTCTTTAGGCCAAACAGGAACAGTACAACCGCATGATGCTCTTGCACTAAATATTAATAAATCTGCTTTTCCAACATTTGTAATTTTAAATACTCCATTAATAATTTCACCTTCTTTAATAGTCCCAAACTCAAACTCAGTCTTATCAAATTCAGCAATTGGTGAACCCAAGTTGATTTTTGCATCTCTTTTTTTTGCAGTCTCTAAATTTGTTGCTTTAATTTTAGCAGTTGCATTGTCTTTACAAGATACAATGGTTAAACTTAATATAGCAATAAAAATAATCGTGATTTTTTTCATTTTTAAAAGTTTTTTTTTGTAAAAATATAAAATTATAATAACCCTCTTCCTATTTTATTAATTTTTTTTGTAGCTGTAAAATCTTTTAAAATTTTATCTAAAACTCCATTAATAAAAAAACTACTTTTTTCAGTAGAATAATCTTTAGATATTTCAATATATTCATTTATTGTAACACGTGTTGGTACTGATGGAAATTTTAAAAATTCACAAATTGCCATTTTAATTAAAATCATATCAATATCTGCAATACGGTCCGAATCCCAGTTAGGTGTTTTATCCTTCACATCCTTTTCAAACTCTGTATGATTTAAGATAACTTTTCTAAATAAGTCTACAACAAATTTTTTGTCATCAATATCTTTATATAAATTCCCCAAATGAAATGCTTGAGAAGGGTTCATTTTATTTAATGTTTTAACTATCCATGTGTTTACAAAAGGAATATCATCAACCCAACTAATACTTTTATCCTCAAAGTATTCAGCTAATTTTTCGTTTGGTGCAATAATTTCTTTAAATAAGGCAACGATAAACTCTTTCTCTTCTTGAAATGAAGATTTTGTAGTTTTCATAAATGAAATATATAAATCGCTCTTTTTGGTCAATTTTAATACTTCATGAATATATTCATTATCTAAACTCCAATAGTTTAAATTATTATTTTCTAGATGTGTATTTAATGAAACACTTTCGGCTAAAAGTTTAAATATTTCTAGGTCGATAAATTTATTATTTGGCTTTAATTCTTCAGCAGTAGCTAAATATTTTTTTTGTGAAATTTCAATATGCCTTTTCTCTAAATTTCTAACTTCAACTAATAATCGAAGTACTAATGCATATAAATCATACATTTTATCTATGCTTGCATATAGAAATTTTTCTTCTTTATTAAGGTTATCACTTTTAGACTGTAGCAATGCGTATACTGATTGCATTACTTTAACTCTAATATGTCTTCTATTTATCATTTAAAGAACTTTGAAATTTTTTGTTTTTTTAACAGCGCAAAAATACTACTATTTTTGAAAATAAATACTTTTTTTCTTTATTTAAAACAAAGTTAATTCTATCCTAAAATATTACGATTAAATTTTTAATGATGTATATTCGTGTTTTTAAAATCTGCCTTTTAGTTTCTTTATGAAAGCATTACAATATTTAAATAAATACTTTATAAAATACAAATATCGCCTCATTATTGGTGTTATTATTACAATTTTTTCTAAATCTTTAGCGTTACAAGTCCCTCACCTAATTAAAGAGTCTGTAGATATTGCTCAAGATTATAAGAATGGTTTAGTAACTGATTTATCATTTGTAAAGTCTGAATTATTAAATAACATTCTTCTAATAATTGGCGTAGCGCTACTTTCTGGCTTTTTTACATTTCTAATGCGACAAACTATTATTGTAATGTCTCGATTAATTGAATTTGATTTAAAAAATGAAATTTATCACCAATATCAACTTTTATCACTTAATTTTTATAAAAAAAATAAAACAGGTGATTTAATGAATCGTATAAGTGAAGATGTTAGCAAAGTACGTATGTATTTTGGGCCTGCAATTATGTATACTATTAATATGTTAGTATTGTTTGTGGTTGCAATTATTAAAATGTACCATATAGATCCCGTATTAACAAATTATACTTTATTACCACTACCCTTTTTATCAGCTTCTATTTACTTTTTAAGTAAAATAATTAATAAACGAAGTACAACAGTTCAACAATATTTATCAAAATTAACTGCAAGTGCACAAGAAACTTTTTCGGGAATTAGTATTTTAAAATCTTATGGAATTGAATATAAAACAACTACTGAATTTAAAAACTTAGCAGAAACATCTAAAGAAAAAAATATTAACTTATTCAAAGCTCAGGCTCTTTTCTTTCCTTTAATGATTTTATTAATTGGCTTAAGTAATATTTTGGTAATTTATGTAGGAGGTTTACGATATATTGAAGGTTCAATTTCTTTAGGTGTTGTTGCTGAATTTATTATGTACGTAAACATGTTAACTTGGCCAGTTGCAGTAGTTGGTTGGGTTACATCAATGGTACAACAAGCTGAAGCATCTCAAAAACGTATAAACGAGTTTTTAAAACATATACCAGAAATAAAAAATAATAACCTTACTCCTTCAACTATTGAAGGAGAAATTGAGTTTAAAAATGTTTCATTTACTTATGACGATACAAATATAACCGCTCTAAAAAATGTAAATTTCAAGCTTAAAAAAGGTAAAACATTAGCAATTTTAGGAAATACCGGTTCAGGAAAATCAACTATTATTAATTTAATTGCTCGTTTATATGATGTTGATTCTGGTAAAATTTTAATTGATAATAATATAATTGAACAACTTAATCTAGATTCATTACGCCAAAGTATTGGTTTTGTACCTCAAGAAGCTTTTTTGTTTTCTGACACTATAAAAAACAACATAAAATTTGGAGATGAAACTGCTACTGATAGCAAAATTGAACAAGCAGCAAAAGATGCATACATTCATCTTAATATTATAGATTTTAATGAAGGTTACAACACTTATGTTGGTGAAAGGGGGGTAACACTATCCGGTGGCCAAAAGCAACGAATATCTATTGCTAGAGCCATCATAAAAGAACCTAAGATTTTAATTTTTGACGATTGTTTATCTGCAGTTGATACAGAAACTGAAGAAATAATTTTGAATAATTTACATCATATTAGTAAAAACAAAACTACAATTATTGTTAGCCATAGAATTTCATCAATAAAAAATGCGGATACCATTATTGTGCTAGAAAAAGGTAAAATAATACAACAAGGTTCACACAACGAGCTAGTTAATATAAACGGATATTATAAAGAGCTTTATGAACAACAACTTTTGGAAAAAGAAATTTAAAAAAAGTGAAATAAGTCAAATAATTTTATAGATTTGTGTAGAAATCTAATTATAAGATTAATTAAAAATAGAGAGTTAATTATGGAAAAAGAACATTTAGAACAAGAGGAAATATTTTCACAAGTTCTGAGAGCAGGAAGAAGAACTTACTTTTTTGATGTAAGAGCTACAAAAGCTGAAGATTATTATTTAACAGTTACGGAAAGTAAAAAATTCACACATGATGATGGGTCTTTCCACTACAAAAAACACAAAATTTACTTATACAAAGAAGATTTTTCAGAATTTAATGAAATGCTAAAAGCAGCAACTGATTATATTTTAAATGAAAAAGGAGAAGAAGTAATTTCTGAACGTCATCAAAAAGATTTTAAAAGACCTTCTGAATTAACTACTGAAACTGAAGAACCTAAAAGTGCTGAGAGTTTTACAGATGTAAATTTTGAAGATATTTAATACATATCTTTTATCTGAATAATTAAAAATACTTCAATTGAAGTATTTTTTTCACAAAAAAACCGACTTAAAGTCGGTTTTTTTATTTTATAAAATTAGGTTTATCCTAAAACTTCTGCTACTTTATCTGCAGCTTCTTGGAATTCTGTAACTGAAATTACATCCAAACCACTAGCTTCAATAAGTTGTTTTGCCTCTAAAGCATTTGTTCCTTGTAAGCGAACAATAATTGGCACGTTAATATCATCTCCCATATTAACAAAAGCATCTATAATACCTTGTGCTACTCTATCGCAACGTACAATACCACCAAATATATTTACTAAAATGGCTTTCACGTTAGGATCCTTTAAAATAATTCTAAAAGCAACCTCAACACGTTTTGCATCAGCTGTACCACCTACATCTAAAAAGTTTGCTGGCTCACCACCAGATTGTTTAATTAAATCCATAGTACTCATTGCTAATCCAGCACCGTTTACCATACATCCAACATTACCATCTAAATCAACATAATTTAAACCTGCAGCATTTGCTTCAACTTCTATTTCATTTTCCTCACGTAAATCACGCAATTCAGCTAAATCTTTATGACGATATAATGCATTATCATCTATAGTTACTTTAGAATCTACTGCCAATATTTTATCATCTGAAGTTTTTAATACTGGGTTAATTTCAAATAATGAAGCATCTGATTTTACAAAAGCAGTATATAAAGAAGTAACAAATTTTATCATTTCTTTAAGTGCTAAACCTGATAATCCTAAATTAAAAGCAACTTTACGTGCTTGAAATGGCTGTAAACCAATTAAAGGATCAATTTCTTCAGTAAAAATTAAATGTGGTGTTTTTTCAGCCACTCCTTCAATATCCATACCTCCTTCTGTAGAATACATAATCATATTTTTACCAGTTGCTCTGTTTAACAACACAGACATATAGTACTCATCTGGTTCATTTTCACCAGGATAATATACATCTTCTGCAACTAAAACTTGGTTTACTTTTTTACCTTGAGCTGATGTTTGCGGCGTTTTAAGCATCATTCCAATAATACTTTCAGAAATAGACTCAACTTCTGCTAAACTTTTTGCCAGTTTAACTCCTCCTCCTTTTCCACGTCCACCTGCGTGAATTTGAGCTTTTATAACCCACCAACCTGTACCGGTTTCAGTAGCTAATTGTTTTGCAGCTTCAACTGCTTTTTTATGATTGTCTGCAACAATTCCACGTTGAATTCTAACGCCAAAACTGTTTAACAATTCTTTTCCTTGATATTCGTGTAAATTCATTAGAAATAACGGTTTTATTAAATATTCACAAATGTAATAATCCTTCGTTAAATATGTATTTGATTTTACAAAAAGTTTTGCACTATGTAACATTCTTTTTAGTTAATTACATTTATTAACATTTATTTAAGAGGGTTTATTTTTTATGTTAAATATTTTAGCATAAAATTTTAAATAAGACCTCTAATTATACAATGAGAAAGTATTTTTTTATATTTTGTATCTTCATATTCACTTTTTCCCAAGCTCAAATAGGTAAAAAATCTTTAAATGCATTACGCATCTCAACCCCTCCAAATATTAATGGTGTGTTAGATGATGAATCCTGGGAAAATGCAGAAGTAGCAAAAGACTTTACAATGTTTAAACCAGGAACTAAAAATAAAGAACCTGAAAATCAAAAAACTGAAGTCAAAGTAATTTATGATGATGAAGCTATTTATTTTGGCGTATTTCTTTATGATAATAATGTTAATAATATTCCTAAAGAAGCTGCTACACGCGATAATTTTGCACAAGCAGATTGGTTTGGAGTTATGTTAAACCCATTTAATGATAGCCAAAACGACACAGAGTTTTTTGTTCAAATAACTGGCAATCAGGCTGATGCTAAACTAACTTCAAATGGTGAAGATTTCAGTTGGAATGCCGTATGGGAAAGTGACGTTAAAGTTGTTGAGAATGGATGGATCGTTGAAATTAAAATTCCGTATGCTGCTTTAAGGTTTTCTAATGAAAAAATTCAAACTTGGGGAATTAACTTTCATAGAGGCCTTCAGGACAAAAAAGAACAATATACTTGGAATTTTATTGATAAAACTAATGGTAACATCAGCCAATACTCTGGCTTATTAACAGGCTTAGAAAATATTAAACCTCCTACTCGATTAAGTTTTTACCCTTATGCTTCTTCATCTTATACAAGTTTTGATGGAGACAATCAATTTAATAGCAATTATGGAGTTGATGTAAAATACGGTATTAATGAAAGCTTTACGTTAGATGCCACTCTAATTCCAGATTTTGGGCAAACTGCTTTTGATGATGTTACCTTAAATTTAGGACCATTTGAACAACATTTTTCTGAAAAAAGATCTTTTTTTACTGAAGGAACTGAATTATTTAGTAAAGGAGATTTATTTTATTCAAGAAGAATTGGAGATTCACCATCTACTTATTATGATGAAAGTAATTTAGCTGAAAATGAAGAAATTATAGACAACCCTTCTGATGTGAATATGTTAAATGCCATAAAAATATCTGGGAGAACAAAAAACGGACTTGGAATTGGTATTTTTAATGCAATTACAGAAAAAACTGAAGCTATAATTAAAAATATTGATACTGATGAAATTAGAAAAGTTGTAACAGAACCATTCACTAATTACAGTGTAGTAGTTTTAGATCAACAATTTAATGATAATTCTTCTGTTAGCTTTGTGAACACAAATGTATTAAGAAATGGCTCTTTTAGAGATGCCAACGTATCTGCGTTATTATTTAATTTAACCAATAAAACAAACAAGTATAACGTTAATGGTGGTATTGGAATGAGTAACATTAACGAATTTGGAGAAAAAACAAATGGTTTTATTTCAAACCTTAACTTTGGAAAAATTAGTGGAAATTGGCAATATGAATTTGAACACAACTTACAAGATGATACTTTTGATAAAAATGATTTAGGATTTCAAAGACGAAACAACTTTAGTAATTTTGAAGGGAAAATATCGTATCGGATTTTTGAACCAACTAAAAAATTTAATGAATATAGAATTACACTTTCATCTGAATTAGAATACCTCTATAAACCTAATACTTATACAGGAAACTCCATCCGTTTAAACTACTTTTTTATGACAAAGAAGTCACAAACTGCATTTGGTGGAAATGTACAAGGTAGTTTTGGTAATCAATATGATTATTATGAACCTAGAGTTAACGGAAGGTATTTCAAACAGAATTCTAGAATAGCTACGTACCAATTTATTTCTACAGATTATAGTAATAAATTTGCAATAGATACACGTATCTACTATTCAAAAAGAATAAATGATGATAATCATTTTATACTAGTTAATTTTTCTCCAAGGTACAGAGTTAATGACAATTTATCATTCATTTATAGTTTAAGATATACCAAAGACAGCAACGAAAAAGGGTACGTTACAATACTTAATGATAGTGGTTTAGTTGATGAAGATAATGGAAACAATATTATTTTTGGGAATAGAGATGCAAAATCAATCACAAATTCCATTTCTGGTAAATACAATTTTAGCACTAAAGCCGCACTTGCACTAACTTTTAGGCAATACTGGTCTCCTGTAAAATATGATGAGCAATATTATGCATTAAATAATGACGGAACTCTATCTGAAAATAGTTATTCAGCAAATCATGATATCAATTTCAACACTTGGAATTTTGATCTTAACTTTACTTGGGAATTTGCTCCAGGAAGTCAATTAATTGCATTGTATAGGAATTCTCTTTTTAATGCAGATGAATTTTCAGATTTAAACTTTAAAGATAATTTAAACAACTTATTTAAAGAACCAATGCTACACAATTTATCGGTACGAATGGTTTATTATATTGACTACAATAATGCTAAAAATTGGTTCAAAAAAAATAGTTAAAACAATTTTTAGACTATTCCAACCTTTTACTTTTTAATTTACTTATTTTTGGAGTTATGATTGAAGCTAAAAATATTCACAAATTTTATGGTGATTTAGAAGTTCTAAAAGGGGTTGACTTAACTATTAATAAAGGTGAAATAGTTGCTATTGTTGGTCCATCTGGCGCAGGTAAAACAACATTATTACAAATTCTTGGTACGCTAGATAAACCATCTATTACAGAAAAAACTAAACTTTTAATTAACAATATAGATTTACCAAAACTAAAAGATAAAACTTTATCCAAATTTAGAAATAAACATATTGGTTTTATTTTTCAGTTTCATCAATTACTTCCAGAGTTTACTGCGCTTGAAAATGTTTGTATTCCTGCATTTATTGGAAATACTTCAAAAAAAGAAGCTGAGAAAAAGGCAAAAGAATTATTAGAATTTTTAGGACTTTCTGATAGAATAAATCATAAACCAAATGAACTTTCAGGTGGAGAACAACAACGAGTTGCAGTTGCAAGAGCTTTAATTAATAATCCTGATGTTATTTTTGCCGATGAACCAAGTGGAAATTTGGATACTGCTTCAGCTAAAAATTTACACGAATTATTTTTTACATTGAGAGATAAATTTAAACAAACATTTGTAATTGTAACTCACAACCAAGAGTTAGCTAACATGGCTGATAGAAAACTGGAAATGAAAGATGGTGAAATTATCAACTAAATTATAAATAATGATAGGAATTATTAGTGCAATGCAAGAAGAAATTCAAGCCTTATTGCACCAACTCCAAAATATTACAACAACCGAGAAAGGAATGCGCACCTATTACGCAGGTACTTTATACCATAAAAAAGTAATCTTAGTATTTTCGCGTTGGGGAAAAGTAGCATCTGCAGTAACAACTACACAATTAATTAACGATTTTAATGTAAGTGAAATTATTTTTACTGGTGTTGCTGGAGGGATTAAAAATGAATTAAATATTGGTGATATTGTTATTGGAAGAAATTTATACCAACACGATTTAAATGCAAGTCCGTTTTATGAAAAATTAGAAATTCCAATTCTAAAAAAAAAATATTTAGAAACAAGTAACGCTTCAAAACTTATGGAAGCCACTAAACTATTTATACGTAATTACAATCAATTTATCTCGAAATCTGATGCTCAGTTTTTTAATATTACCTACCCAAATGTTTGGTTTGGAGATATTGCAAGTGGTGATCAGTTTATTTCAAGTCTTAAAAAAATAAAAAAATTAAATAAATTAATTCCAACAGCTACTTGTGTAGAAATGGAAGGTGCTTCAGTTGCACAAGTTTGTTATGAATATAACATCCCGTTTTCAATTATTAGAATTATTTCAGACAAAGCAAATGATAACGCACATATTGATTTTCCGAAATTTGCTAATTCAATAGCCAGTAATTATGCACTAGGTATTTTAAAAAATTATTTTGCATAAGTAAATTTGATTTTAATATCTTTGAAAAATCCTTTTTGAACTATGCAATTTAAGCATCCTGAAATTTTATATGCTCTTCTGCTACTTATCATTCCGATACTTGTTCATTTATTTCAATTACAGCGTTTTATAAAAGTACCATTTACCAATGTTAAAATTTTAAAAACTATTGAAAAGCAAACACGTAAAAGCGCACGTTTAAAAAAGTGGCTTATTTTAATTACCCGATTGTTAATTTTCACTTGTATTATTTTTGCATTTGCACAACCCTATTTATCTCATTATTCAACACAACATAATTTTAACACTACCATTTATGTAGATAATTCTTTTAGTATGCAGGTGAAAGGTGAAAAAGGTGAATTACTGCAAAATGCAGTACAAGATATTATAGAAAACAACTCAAATTCTACTAGCAATATATCGCTGATAACTAATAACCAACGTTTAAAAAATTTAGATGCTAAAAGTTTAAAAAATAAACTAATTACACTTAAATATCACCCCATAAAACTTAATTTAAATACCGCTTTATTAAAAGCAAAAAATATAGCAATTGAAAGTCGTAATACCACAAACAAAATTATATTAATATCTGATTTTCAAAATATTAACTACAAGAATGATGTTGATTTTTCAACCCTAAGTACTGAAATAAGTTTTGTGAAGCTAACACCTAAAAAGTTAGTTAACTTTTATGTTGATAGTGTTTATATTAGTAAGGAAAATTCAACAGTAACTACAATTGAAGTATTAGTAAAAAGTTCACAAAATAGTACTACTTCTATTCCAGTTTCATTATTTAATTCATCAAAATTAATAGGTAAATCAACTTCTAAATTTAATAACTCTACAACCTCAACTATTCATTTTACAATACCTAATTCAGCAAATTTTAATGGTAAAGTTTCTATAAGAGATGATACTTTAGAATTTGACAATGATTTCTATTTTTCAATTTCAAAACCTAAAAAAATTAATGTATTATCTATTGGTAAGACATCCAATTTTTTAGCTAAAATTTATACAAAAAATGAATTTAATTACACATCTACCCCACTTCAAAATTTAAATTATAATAATATTCAAAAGCAACACTTAATTCTATTAAATGAACTTGAAAATATTCCAAAAGAATTAACAAATAGTATGCTTGAATTTTCAAAATTAGGTGGTAGTTTGGTACTTATTCCTGCTAAAAATAGTAATCTAAATTCTTATAATTCCTTTTTAAGTAAGCTTAATATTGGAATTATAACTTCAAAAATTGAAGATAAACACAAAATAACAACTATTAATTACGGGCATCCTTTACTAGCAGATGTTTTTGAGAAAAAAGTTAAAAATTTTCAATACCCAATAACTAAATTACATTATAAATCTAATTTAAAAAATAGCTCTGCTATTATTAAGTTAGATAACTATGAACCTTATATTTCATCAACCCAAAACAATAATAGTACTTTTTATTGGGTTTCTGCACCGCTAAATAAAGAAATTTCTAATTTTATACAATCGCCTTTAGTTGTCCCTGTTTTTTATAATTTTGCTAAAAGCAGTTTAAAAATATCACAACTGTATTATACAATTTCGCCAGAAATTAAAATTGATGTGTTAACTACAATAGGAAAAGATAATGTACTTAAAATCTCTAATGAAGTTACTGAATTTATACCTTTGCAAAGTATAGCTCAAAATAAAGTAACGCTTAAATTGCAAGAAAACATCCTAAAAAGTGGGTTTTATACTATTTTAAACGGTAAAAACCCTATTAAAACCATTGCTTTTAATTATAACCGGGAAGAAAGTGATTTAAATTATCTTAATTTAAAAACACTAATTGGTAATCATACTAATATAACTATTTCATCATCTATTGGTGAAGTTTTAAATAAAATTAACAATGAACAGAAAATCAATTGGCTTTTTAAATGGTTTTTAGCATTTTCTATCCTATTTTTGCTAATTGAAATGCTGATACTTAAATATTTCAATAAATGATACTACTTCTAAAATCTGCAACAATTATTGACAAATCAAGTCCTTATCATCTTCAAAAAAAGGATATTTTAATTAAAAATGGAATCATTTCAAAAATTGAAAATTCAATACAAAATGAAGGCGCTATTAAAGAAATTAACTTGAAAAATCTTTATGTTTCTCAGGGTTGGTTTGATTCTAGTGTTTGTTTTGGAGAACCAGGTTTTGAAGAACGTGAAACTATCGAAAACGGTTTAAAAACAGCGGCAAAAAGCGGTTTTACTACTGTTGCTGTAAATCCAAATACTAATCCGGTTGCTGATAATAAATCTACTATTGAATTTATTAAAAATAAAGCAACTAATTTTGCCACAACCTTGTATCCAATAGGAAATTTTACAAAAGGAGCTGAAAGTAACGATTTAGCTGAATTGTATGATATGCAAAACTCTGGAGCAATTGCATTTGGAGATTATAACAAACCGGTAACGAATGCCAATTTACTTAAAATAGGCTTACAATATGCTCAAAATTTTGACGCACTTATTTTAAGTTTTCCTCAAGATAATTCTATTGCTGGAAAAGGATTAGTAAACGAAAATATAAATAGTACCAAATTAGGATTGAGAGGAAACCCTACTTTAGCTGAAGAATTACAAATTGCTAGAGATTTATTTATTTTAGAATACACTGGTGGCAAATTACATATTCCAACTATTTCTACGGCTAAATCTGTAAAACTAATTAAAGACGCAAAAAAGAGAGGTTTAAATATAACGTGTAGTGTTGCTGTACATCATTTAGTTTTAACCGATGATGAGTTAACTAAATTTGATTCAAACACCAAAGTTTCACCTCCTTTGCGTACTTCTAAAGATAGAAAAGCTTTATTAAAAGGGTTAAAACTTGGAATTATTGATATGATTACTAGTGATCATAACCCTATTGATATTGAACATAAAAAAGTTGAATATGATAATGCTAAATATGGAACTATTGGTTTAGAAAGCTTATTTGGCGCTTTAAATAAAACAGTAGAAACCGAAGTTTTAATTGACTGTTTAACCACAAAACCTAGAAAAAGATTTCGTATACAAGAGAGTCCGATTAATGAAGGTGAAAAAGCTAATCTTACACTTTTTAACCCTGATTTTGAATTTGAGTTTACAGAAAATAATATATTTTCTACATCTAAAAATTCAATATTTCTAAACAAAAAATTAAATGGAAAAGTATATGGAATTATAGCTAACAATAAAATGGTATTATAATTTCATATATTTATACAAAAATAAATTTTAAACAATTAATAAAATGGTAAATCAAAATGTACACCAAGGTAAATCAATAGCAATAATAAGCTATATAACTTGGATAGGAACCTTAATTGCTTTTATAATGAATAATGATAAACGGAATTCATTTGCAGCTTTTCATATACGACAAATGATAGGTTTATCTATATTTTCAATAGCAAATACATTTATTATTGCTAGATATGGTGGTGTTTGGGCAAGTGGAATTATTGGTACTGGTCTTTTTGTACTTTGGATTATTGGTTTAATTGGTGCAACACAAGGTGAAGAAAAGAAAGTGCCTTTAGTAGGTGATTTATTTCAAGAATGGTTTCGAAATATTGCTTAACAACATTTTAAATAATACTTTTGAAGTCGCGCCTAAAAGCGCGACTTTTAATTTATACCTATGAAAGAATTATCGCTTAAATACATAGTTAGAGAGCCAAATATACAAACTAAAAATACTTCATTATTAATTCTATTACACGGCTATGGAAGCAATGAAGAAGATTTATTCTCATTTGCTACAGAACTACCCGATGATTTATTAATTATTAGCACAAGAGCTCCTCAAAATTTAAGTTTTGGAAGTTATTCGTGGTACACCATAAACTTTACAGCAAACGAAGGTAAATTTTCAGACATTCCTGAAGCTATAACTGCCAGAGATACCATTGCTACTTTTATTGATGAAATTCAACAGAGATACCATATTTCACCTAACAAAACTTTTTTATTAGGCTTTAGTCAAGGAACTATTTTAAGCTATGCTGTAGCTTTAAATTATCCTAATAAAGTACAAAAAATAATAGCTTTAAGTGGTTATATAAACCCTGAATTATTACCTTCAGAAGTTGAAAAAATTGATTATTCTAAATTAGACTTCTTCATTTCACACGGTAGCGTAGATCAGGTTATACCAGCTGATTGGGCACAAAAAGCCCCTCAATTTTTGAATACACTTAAAATTAAAAATTCGTATAAAGAATATCCTGTTGGTCATGGTGTTGCACCACAAAACTTCTTCGATTTTAAAAAATGGATTGAAAAAAGAACACATATTTAGGCTTTAATTATTTATACGTTTTTTTAATAGTACACATTAAACAAAATTTATATAAAATTTTAAAATATATGATATAAATCATTAACTTTCAGTAATTCAAGTTTTATCTTTAACCTACAAATTACACAATCTTAGTTCTAGTTATCCTAAGGCATTAGGACTAAAATTAATAACGTAATTTTAGCCACCCCAAAATTGGGGTGGTTTTTTTATGCCTTAAAATAACGATAATAAACTATAAATTATTCTTACTTTAGCTTCTTATAAAAATTCATTGTAAAAAATAGTGTTTATTTTGCACATTTTATAAAACCCTTAAATCTAAAAATCTAATTCAAATTAGATTCATAACAAAACAATTTAAACATTAAAAAGTGAAATTCTATGGAAATATTAGGGATTGATATTGGTGGAACTGGCATAAAAGGTGCCTTAGTTGATATAAAAACTGGTAAGTTAACAACTAATAAACATAGAATACCAACACCAAACCCTGCAACTCCTGAATCCGTTGCGTCTACCATTCAAGAACTTGTAAACCATTTTAATTGGAAAGGTTTAGTTGGTTGTGGTTTTCCAACACCACTACAACATGGGAAATGTTTAACAGGAGGGAATTTACATGAAGATTGGAAAAATACTCAAGTAGATACTCTTTTTAAAGCAAAAACCGGAAATGATTTTTCGGTTGTTAATGATGCAGATGCTGCTGGATTAGCTGAAATTAATTTTGGTGCTGGAAAAGACGTGAAAGGAACTGTAATTATGATAACTCTTGGAACTGGGATTGGATCTGGACTATTTTTAGATGGTAAATTAATACCAAATACAGAATTTGGACATGTGTTGTATAAAAATGGTGAGATATTTGAAAAATACGCATCAGATTCAGCTCGTAAAAGAGATGGTTTAACTAGAAAAGAATGGGGGAAAAGATTAAATAAATATTTTAATCATATTAATTTATTAGTTTCTCCAGATTTAATTATTGTTGGTGGAGGAGCAAGTAAAAAGTTTGAAAAATTTGAAACTAAAATTAATGTAGGTGTTAAAATTGTACCTGCTAAAGCTGAAAATGAAGCTGGTATAATTGGAGCTGCAATGGCAGCAAAATATCAAATTAAATAAATCCTTTTGCTTTAAATTCTAAATATTTATTGATAACATTAACTGTTAGGTTTTGTGGTTTTGTTAATATTCCATAAATCCCTTTACTTTCTAATTCCTTTACAATAAGCCTTTTTTCATAAGCAAATTTCTCAGCAATTGTTTTATGGTAAATTGTTTGTAAATCTTCAGCATTTTCATTTATCAAATTATCTAATTCAGTATTTTCAAAAAATACCACAACTAGCAAATGATTTTTTGCAATTGCTTTTAAAAATGGAAGTTGTCTTTTTAATGAAGATATATGTTCAAAATTTGTGTATAAAATTAACAGGCTTCTTTGTGTGATTTTACGTTTTATAAGCGCATATAAGTATCCGAAATCCGAGTCGGTAAATTGAGTTGTAACATTGTACAAAGCTTCATTAATAGTATTTAAATGTGTCTTTTTATTACTTGCTGCAACAATTGTATTAACTTTTTTAGCAAAAGTTAACAAACCTGCTTTATCGTTTTTTCTAAGTGCAATATTTGAAAAAGCTAATGTTGAATTGATAGCATAATCAATTAATTTTAACTCCTCAAACGGCATTTTCATAGCTCTTCCAATATCAATAATAGAATAAATTGGTTGTGACTTTTCATCTTGGTATTGGTTTACCATTAGTTGAGAACGTTTTGCTGTTGCTTTCCAATTTATTGTTCTAACATCATCTCCAGCAATATAATTTTTAATTTGTTCAAATTCTAAAGTGTGTCCTATTCGTCTAATTTTTTTTAGTCCAAATTCTGTTAAACGATCACTCATTGCCAAAAATTCGTACTTCTTCATTTGTATAAATGAAGGATATACCACAACCACTTCATTTTCTTGAAACTTGTATCTCCTTGAAATAATTTTAAGAAAAGAAGACACATACACATTCAGTTTTCCAAAAGAATACTCACCCCGTTCAACGGGTCTTACTTTATACTCAAATTCCCAAACATTGTTTGGATTTATAAATGAAATTTGCTCAAAATCTCTTTTTTGAAACTGATCAGGCAATTCGTCAATTAATTTTACTTCTACTTTAAAATTATAATTATTTTTAACTGTTATTGGGATTGGGTTATCATCTGAATTAGAAAATTTTTCAGTTAAAATTCTTCTTGCAACTACACCATTTTTTTTATTAAAAAGTAGATATAAATCACCAAAAAAAAGTACTGCTAAAATAGTTACCACAAACCAAGCTATGCTATACAATAATGGAATCCAAAAGGATACTAAAAATAATGCAGCAATAGTGCTTATGTATATAAAAAAGCGTTGATGAATATATGTATTTTTAATTATATTCATTATTTAACGAGGAACTTCAATAGATTGCACAATCATATCAATCACTTTATCAGTAGTCATTCCTTCCATTTCTCTTTCTGGTGTTACAATTAATCTATGTCGTAAAACTGGTAAAATTACTTTTTTAATATCTTCAGGAATAACAAAATCACGACCATTAATTGCCGCATAAGCTTTTGAAGCATTTAACATCGCTATACTTGCCCTTGGTGAAGCTCCTAAATATAAATGTGGATGATTTCTGGTTTTTGTAACCAACTTCGCTATGTACTTCATTATCTTTTCCTCAACTAATACTTCAAATATTTTGTTTTTATATTCTAATAAATCTACTTCATTTAACAATACTGAAATTAAGGTTTGTGGTACTATTCCCTTTCTATCTTGATGGGTTTTTATAATTAAAAATTCCTCATCTAAATTTGGATAACCAACATCTATTTTAAATAAAAATCGGTCTAATTGTGCTTCTGGCAAAGCGTAAGTTCCTTCTTGGTCAATAGGGTTTTGTGTTGCTAACACCATAAAAGGCGGTTTCATTTTATAGGTATTTCCATCAATCGAAATTTGACGTTCCTCCATCACTTCAAACAATGCAGCTTGTGTTTTTGCCGGCGCTCTATTTATTTCATCAATTAACACTAAATTAGAAAAAATAGGGCCTTTTTTAAATTCAAATTCCGAGGTTTTCATGTTTAAAATTGAAGTTCCTAAAACATCGCTTGGCATTAAATCTGGAGTAAATTGAAGACGGCTAAAACCTGTATCAATTGTTTTTGAAAGTAATTTAGCGGTAATTGTTTTTGCAACTCCGGGCACACCTTCAATTAGTACGTGGCCATCAGCTAATAATGCAACAATTAACAACTCTACAAAATTTTCCTGCCCAACAATAATTTTACCTAATTCGGCTTTTATTTGTGTAACGGCATTTTTTAATTTTTCTAAGTCTACTCTATTCTCAAAATTCAAATCGTTATTTTCCATATTGAATTGTTTTTTTAAATTTTTCTATCATTTTATTTAATGTGATAAGCTCTTCATCTGTAATTTGGTTTTTCAAATGAATTTGTTCACAATATTGAAATAGTTTTTCAACATTTTCATAAGAACTTCCACTACGCGATGCAACATATTTATAAAAAGTAGCGTCAATTGATATTGTTGGAATGTGTAAATTTGTTCTAACAAACTCTAATAAATAACTAATCTTATGTTCAGCAATATTTTTATGTTTCTGTTGTTCAAAATACATATTTGCAATGGTGCGCGTAAAATCAATCGTTTGATTTTTTAAAGGTGTAATTATTGGAATACTACGTTGTTTACGTTTTCCTTCAAAAATCACAAAAAACAACACTCCAATTAAAACCATATAATACGCCCATTTTAAATATTTTGAGTTTAATAAATAATAAATAGGTGAGGAAATTTTGCTTTTACCTGTTTTGTAATATGAATCCCATAAAATGGGTAAATCGTCTCTTAAATAAGATAAAATATTAGCTGTATGTTGCTGATTTGGTGACTTTAAAATTGCATAATTTGTAAAAACTTCAGGAAACGTATGAAAATAAAAGTTACCTTTTCCATAAGAAAATTTAACGAAATTAATTCCTTCTTCAGTTCTTTCATTCGCTGCATTCACATAACCTGTGATTCCTAAAACTGTTG
This sequence comes from Lutibacter sp., assembly GCF_046055765.1. Taxonomy (GTDB): domain Bacteria; phylum Bacteroidota; class Bacteroidia; order Flavobacteriales; family Flavobacteriaceae; genus Lutibacter. The sequence continues at coordinate 82,280 of NZ_JASFZF010000024.1, forward strand.
TGTTTAACGTGTCTATTTTAGTAAATACCTGATTAATAAAAGGCCTATCAAATGAATATTCTTTACCTTTAAAAACCTTATTTTTGAATTTAAAAAACACTTTTTCATCAAGATTTTTACTTACCAATCGCTCAGTTTCAAAATTTAAGGTATCAATATTCATTCCATGAGTAGAAATGAAAACTTCGTTTCCTCTTTCAACAAATTTCATTAAATGTAAAAACTCAGCATTTCCAAAATTTATAGCTTCATCAACAAAAAAATAAGTACCAATATGTGTAGTGTCTTCTAAATAACTATAAGGTGGAATTTTAATATTTTCTATTTCTACAGAAGAAAATAATTTATTTATTTCCTCTTTTAAAACAAAGGTTCCATAAGGTATTTTATGTGTTGAAACATAACTTGGAAACCAATTAATAGGTTTTTTTTTAGTGGCTTCAAGGAAAATAAGTCCAAGCACTAGCATAAAAAATACTCCAATATATATTTTACCTTTTTTATCCAATTACTTTTTCTGAATTAGAGTATTAATTTTTATAAAATCACCTTCTACACCACCAAATTCATGCTCACTAATTGAGAAATTTCCGTACCAAATAAAATCGTATAATCTTGTCAAATTACTAAACGAATTTTGAATGTTTTGTACAGAAATTTCTTTAATATAATCTTCATTTGTTTTTTGCTGTTCCCAAATAATAAGCTCTTTACTTTCAAGCTGTTTTAGAATATTTAGATAATAGTAACGAACTGCTAAACGGTAATTCTTTTGTTGGATTGCTCGCTCAATTAGTTTTAATATGTCTTTATTTTTCACAAGTTCTTCTTCTTCAGTAATTGAAACAATTGCTTTATTTTTTAAAGTTAAAACTATTGAATTTAAGTTTACTTTTAAAAAGAATTTAAGTAGAAATACTAATACTACACCTGCAATTATATAAGGTAATGCTGATAAAATTGTTCCAAAAACACCTTTGGCATATTTAACACCAAAAATCAATTCTAACACACGTAAAAGCTGACGACCAAACCAATTAAAAACACGTTCAAAAAATGAAGGTTCTTTAGTTACACCTTCATCGTATATAAAATTTTTATCTGTTTTATACTTCTCAAAAGTATTGGATTCAAACTTTTTTTGAACAATACTCTTTTTATCATTTTTAACAGTAAGTGAGTCGGTTTGAGCAAATGCACTAACCGACATCATTATCAAAAGAAAAAGTACTATTCTGTTCATTAACATTAATTAATTTATCTTCCTAAATTATCAATTTTTTCAAAAGTTCCTGTTAAGTTTTTTTGCTCATTTAAATCAAAATAAATAAATGCTGAAGATACTAGTGTGACAGAATAAAATAGAAATTTACCAAAATAAGCTATCAAATTAAGAACTAAATAAATTGGGTCTTCTAAAATTCCTAAAATTGCTGTAGGATCTTCATTTGTTATAGAAACTCCCATAGATATAAATTGATAAATTAATGAAGGTATAGAAAATATAAAGCCTAACATTGAAACTAATATTCCAATAACTAATACAACTCCAAATGTATTCCACCATTCACCTTTAATTAAGTTAAAACTATGTAAAAATGAATCTCCAATAGTTTTATCTTGAAATATTATTATTGAAAAAGATAACGACAACACAATTCCTAAATATATTCCGGGTAAGTAGCATAAGAAAAAACCTAAAATAATAACAATTAAATTCAATAATCCTAGTCCTACAAACCTCCAAATATTAGCAAATGTATTATCTTTAACTTCCTGAAAATTAGCAACACCATTATTTTCTATATACGACTTTATATAGTACAAAGAAACTTCAGATAATAGTGTATAAACTATTCCAAAAACTACAAACATCATAAACAGCCAACCTAGCATTCCAAAAATAGAACTAAAAGTATCTGAAGGATCTGGTGCAGTTTGGTTTAGAGTTAAAATTCCTTTAATTGCTCCTGAATAAGATACCATAGCAAATACTAAAACTGCTGCACCTATTAATAATACAGGACCAATTATTTTAAAAACTGTTAAAAAATAATCTCTCCAATTTTCACGAATAAATGTAAAAGTATCTGTTATTATTGCTCCTAAGTCTCGTTCTTTTTTAAATTCAATACTATTGTTCATTTTTATTTTGTTGTTTGGTTAATTTTATGGGATACAATACGTAGTAATATACAATTGTTATAAATGATATTATTATGATTAATAATGCCAACCAGTCTGGCATTTCAGTATGTCGTGTTACAAAACCTTCTAAAAAACCAGCAATAATAAAAAATGGTATTGTACTTACCATTATTTTTAAACCAGCTTTAAAGCTTCTTTTAAAAGATTCTAATCTTGTATATGTTTTGGGGAAAAGTAAACCATTTCCTAATACTAAACCTGCACAACCTGCAATTATAATTACTGAAATTTCAATGGTTCCGTGAATCCAAATGGTACGAGATGATTCCCAAAGTAACCCCTTTTCATAAAAAAAGTATAAAAATGAGCCTAACATAATTCCATTACGCATCATTATAAATAAAGTTCCTACAGAAAAAAGTATTCCAAATACAAAAGCAGTCATTGCAACTTTAATATTATTTAAAGTAATTAGAATAAACATATTTCCTTCATCCATTTTTTTATAAACAGCCATAGGATCCCCTTTTTCAATATTTTCTAGCGTAGTATTTACATACGAATCACCCAAAATTAATCGAACAAAATCTCCATCACTAGCTGCAGAATATGCCCCAATAATCGCAAAAAATAGAAATGTTAAAAATGCTATCAATAATTGTTTATGATATTTAGCAAATTCAAGAGGAAATTCAATTTTAAAAAAAGTAACTAATTTGTTTTTACTTTCCTTCTTTGTTTTATATATTTTTTGATGAGCTTTTGAAGCTACTGAATTTAAATAATACGCTGTATTACTCTGTGGGTAAAATGTTTTAGCATAACTTAAGTCGTCTGTAATATCAATATATAAATCAGATAACTTATCTGGAGAAACTTGATCTTTTTTGTCAAGAACATTTTCAAACAAAAGCCATTTTTTTTTATTTCTTTTTACAAATGATGCTTCACGCATTTTTTTTACTTTTGTTTTTTACTTCGTTCTCCCTTTTTTCACCCTTAAGAGCAAACGAATGTAAAAAATCAAATTGTATCAGCCAAAATATTAAACATAAAATGGATAATTTTCATATAGAAACTGCACAAAATGTAACAATTAAACAAAATGTTGCTCCACTAAGCACTCGTATTGGTGCTTTTATAATAGATATGCTAATAATTGCTGGTTATTACCTTCTAATTTTATTAATAATAAATGCACTTGGCTTTAGTTTAGATGAATCATTATACGTCTATTACGCTTTATTAAGCTTACCTGTATTTTTTTATAGTTTACTTTTTGAATCATTAATGAATGGACAAACGCCTGGAAAATACATAACTAAAATTAGAGTTACTAAAATTGATGGTTCAAAACCAACATTTGGAAGTTATTTAATTAGATGGGTTTTACGATTAATTGATATAAGCTTAGCATCAGGATCAGTTGCTCTATTAACAATTTTATTAAATGGGAAAGGACAGCGACTAGGTGATTTAGCAGCAGGAACAACTGTAATTTCAGAAAAGAAAAACATAACTATTAAAGACACTTTAATAGTTGATATTCCTGAAGAATATACACCAACATTCCCTCAAGTAACGCTGTTAAATGATAAGGACATACAAACTATTAAAGAGCTATATTTAAAAGCTAAAAAAACTGGAAATCATAAAACAATATTAAAATTGCATATAAAAATAATGAATATTACTGGCATAAAAACTGAAATGAAGCCAATAAACTTTATAGATTTAATAATTAAAGACTACAACTATTTTACCCAACAAATGTGATGGACTTCAAACATTTTAAAAATAATATTCCGATAATTAAAAGTACATCTGTTGGTGGATTAGAAGCTCAATTTAATCTAGCTCCAAAATTAAGGCTAAAATATTCTCAAGAAAAAATTAAGGCTCTTAATCCTAAAAAAGCGGCAATATTAGCCCTGTTTTATCCAAATAAAAGAGGTGAAACTTGTTTTTTACTTACTTTACGGGCTAGTTATAATGGTGCACATTCATCACAAATTAGTTTTCCTGGTGGAAAATTTGATATCAATGATGTTTCTCTTAAAAATACAGCATTACGAGAAACTCATGAAGAAGTTGGAATTTTAATAAATGAAAATAAAATTTTTAAACAAATGACTGATGTTTTTATTCCTCCAAGTAATTTTTTGGTTACACCATTTTTAGGATACTTAAATAAAACTCCTTCATTTATAAAAAACCATGAAGTAGAAGAAATCATCTCAATTTCACTAAAAGATTTATTAAGTGATTCTTCAATTTCAACAACAACTTTATCTACTTCTTATGCTAAAAATATTAAAGTACCTTGCTTTCTTTTAAACAGTTATGTTGTTTGGGGTGCAACTGCAATGATGCTTCATGAAATCAAAGAATTATTAAAAAATTTATAAACTTTTTTTTGCTTAAATTTGTATTTCATTCAAAACCAAACCAACCTAAATGCCCATTTTTAAAAGAAATCCGTTTGGACATATATTATTTTTAAAAAGATGGCTTGTACGTCTTTTTGGAGTAGTATCACACGGACGTTATAGACGTTTTAACCGACTTCAAATTGAAGGATCAGAAATTATTAGAGAATTACCTGAAACTAATGTTTTATTTGTCTCTAATCACCAAACATATTTTGCTGACGTTGCCGCGATGTTTCATGTATTTAACGCTTCCTTAAAAGGAAGAGTAGATTCTTTAAAAAATATTGGCTACATCTGGAATCCAAAATTGAATATTTATTATGTAGCCGCATCAGAAACAATGAAATCGGGTTTATTACCTAAAATATTTGCCTATGTTGGATCTGTTTCTATAGAAAGAACTTGGAGAAGTGCAGGTAAAAATATAAATCGCCAAGTAAAACAATCAGATATTAGCAATATTGGAAAAGCATTAAATGATGGCTGGGTAATTACGTTTCCACAAGGAACTACAAAACCTTTTAAACCTATTAGAAGAGGTACTGCACACATTATTAAAACCTACAAACCAATAGTAGTTCCAATTGTAATTGATGGCTTTAGAAGATCATTTGATAAAAAAGGTTTACTCATTAAAAAACGAAATGTTTTACAATCTATGGTAATTAAAAAACCCATGAAAATTGATTATGAAAATGATACTATTGATGCTATTGTAAAAAGAATAGAAATGGAGATTGAACAACATCCATCATTTTTAAAAGTAACACCCCCTGAAGAATATAAAAAATCTGAAGAAGCTCTTAACAAGCAAAGATCTTTTTGGGATGTATATTAAAAAAAGCCGTTTTAGAATTCTAAAACGGCTTTTTTTAATATACTACTTGTGTTTAATTTAACCACGCATTTAACATCCAAATTGTTTTCTCTTGTTCCGCAATAAAATCGCTCATCATTGAATTGGTTCCTTCATCACTAGCATCATCTGATTCATTTAAAATAATTCTCTCTATTTTTAATAATTCAGATAAAGAATTAACAACTAATTCAACTGCTTCAACATCATTACTTACATTTTTTCCAACAGTTACTTTTGATAATTCTGAATATTCTGCAAAAGTATGAATTGGAGTTCCTTGTAAAGTTAAAATACGTTCTGCAACCATATCTATTTTCTCTTGAGAATCTGTATAAAACTCCTCAAATTTTACATGTAATTCAAAAAATGACTTTCCCTTAATATTCCAATGTAAACCTCTTAAATTTTGATAATATACTTGGAAATTAGCTAATAAGCTATTTAGACTAACCACTAAATTTTCTGTTTTATTCTTATCTAATCCTAAAATTGTTGTACTCATATTTTTATAATTTTAACTGTTATTATTTCTAATACAAATTTATTTAAAAATAAACTAAAAAATGTATAATCATTATTGATAGTTTTAATATCTTTATCGTAAATATTTATAATAATGACTATAACCCAACTTAAATATGTATTAGCAGTAGCTGAGCATCAAAATTTCACTGTTGCATCTGAGCATTGTTTTGTTACACAGCCAACATTGAGTATGCAAATTCAAAAACTAGAAGAAGAATTAGACACTCAAATTTTTAATAGAAAGAAAAAACCTATTCAACTTACCGAAATAGGAAAGAAAATTATAGAACAAGCAAAAATTATTGTTGATGAAAGTAACCGTATCACTGATATTGTAGATCAACAAAAAGGATTTATTGGTGGAGACTTTAGGCTAGGAATAATTCCAACTATTATGCCTACATTATTACCATTATTTTTAAAAACTTTTATAAAAAAATATCCAAAAGTAAATTTAAAAATTGAAGAACTTACTACTGAAGATATTATAAAAAAATTAGCTGATGGTCATATAGATGTCGGTATTGCAGCTACACCTTTAGAAAATGAAATGATTAAAGAACGTGTACTCTACTATGAGCCTTTTATTGGATTTATACCAACTGAACACCGTCTTTTCTCAAAGAATACAATTGATATTGATAATTTAAATATTGATGATATTTTATTGCTTGAAGATGGACACTGTTTCAAGGAGAGTATTATTAATTTATGTAGTACATTTGGTACTGAAAATCAGCAATTTATACTACATAGTGGAAGTTTTAACACACTAATTAAACTTTCAAAAGAAGGTTTAGGAATGACTTTATTACCCTATTTACAAACTTTAGATTTAAATGAGGATGATAAAATATATTTACGAGAATTTAATGACCCTGTGCCGGCAAGAGAAGTAAGCATCATTTATCATAAATCACAATTAAAAATTCAACTAATTGAAGCTCTAAAAACGGTAATTGATGGTATTGTTAGAGGTGTAATTGCCTTTAATGATGTTAAAATAATAAGTCCTATACACCAAAAAAAAGGAGCTTAAAAGCTCCTTTTTTTAATTTTTTACTAATACCAAACAGCTATGAAGATCTGGTTTATTAACCGTAAACTCTATTAACCAAAAGTATAATTCTTTAATTTCATAGGGTAATAATCTATTAACTGCTTTTTCTAATTCTTTTTTAAACAATTCTTTATTGAAACTGACTTTTTCAAGTATTGCTTTAGTATACTCAAACATTGCTCTTGCCATATTTTAAAAGATTTTTAGTTGGTGAATAAATTAAGAACGTTATATAAACTTAATTAGTGTACTAAAGTTACAAAAGAAACTTTAAATAAAAAAAATTGTCACCATTTATTAAATATTACTTCAATTTATTTACTTTATTTAGTAAAGCATTAGCAATTTCTTCTAATTCTAAATTTATATTTTTGAAGTGAGCTTTTTTATTTTCAACATCTTTAATATTAATTTTATCAATTAAAGCATCAAATGCAATAATTGCTTCGTCTATAATTGCTTCTGTTCCTTTTGAATCAGCTTTTGGATTTAATAATTCCCAAGAATAACACTCTTCAATAATATCACCTAAAACGTAATTAATATCCTTTTTTAAATTTTTAATACTTGACATACTATTTATTTATTATTTTAATACAAATTTACAAGAAATTGATTAATTAATTCATTTAAAAAACAAAAAAAAACTATTTATTAACATAAAATTCTACCATTATTAAACTTAATATACATTTTATAAACCTCTTAACTTTTTAAGTGCATTTTCTATATGTTTTTCAGCTCCAAACTGACTGTTAAAAATATATTGAATAGTACCACTTTTATCAATTACATAAGTTACACGACCAGGCAAAAAAACCATACTTTTGGGTACTCCAAATAATTTTCTAACCTTATTATCTATATCGGCTAACAAAATAAAAGGCAAATTATACTTATCTTTAAATTTTTTATGAGACTCAACACTATCTCCACTTATACCAATAACTAAGGCTCCAAGTTGTAAAAAGTCTTCAAATTCATCTCTAAACTTACAAGCTTCTTTTACACAACCAGGAGTATCATCCTTTGGATAAAAATAAATTACCATCGGTTTTCCAATTGAATTATCAACTGTAAATAAATCTCCGTCTTGATTTTTTAATGTAAATGATGGTATTTTATCACCAACTTCAATTCTTTTATAAGACATTTTACTTCTTTTAAAATTTAGAAATAGCATAGCAGTAACTACTACAATTAAAATAATTATTTTTTTCATACATAAGTTTTCAACAAATATCAATTAAAATAATTAAATCGTTAATTTTACAATATGAAAACATTTATTGAAAATTTACCGAAAGCAGAATTACATTTACATATTGAAGGTTCTTTTGAGCCAAAACTAATGTTTGAAATTGCAAAAAGAAATAATATTAAAATTCCCTTTAATTCAGTTGAAGAAATTGAAGAAGCTTATAAATTTGATTGCTTACAAGACTTTTTAGATATCTATTACCAAGGTGCTAGTGTATTAATTAAAGAACAAGACTTTTACGATTTAACTTATAGTTATTTACAAAAATGTGCAAATCAAAATGTACGTCATACTGAAATTATGTTTGACCCTCAAACACATACTGAAAGAGGTGTTTTATTTAAAACTGTGATTAACGGGATTTCAAAAGCTTGTGATGATGCTAAAGAAAAGTTAGGAGTTTCTTCATTGCTGATTATGAGTTATTTACGCCATTTAAGTGAAGAAGATGCTTTTAAAACATTGAAAGAATCACTTCCTTATAAAGATAAAATTACTGCTGTAGGTTTAGATTCTTCTGAAAAAGGAAATCCACCTTCAAAATTTAAAAATGTGTATGAAGCCTCCGTTAAAGAAGGCTATATTCCAGTTGCACATGCCGGTGAAGAAGGAACCGCTGATTATATTTGGGAAGCAATAGATATTTTAGGTATTAAGCGTATTGATCACGGAAATAATTCGTTACAAGATGAAAAATTAGTGAATGAAATTATTAAACGTGATATGGCATTAACTGTTTGTCCATTATCAAATACTGCTTTGCAAGTAGTTGATGATTTAAAAAATCATCCTTTAAAGAAAATGATGAATTTAGGCTTAAAAGTGACTATAAATTCTGATGATCCTGCATATTTTGGTGGTCAAGTAAACAAAAATTATATTGAAATTCAGCATGCCTTAAATTTAACAAAAAAAGAAGTGTATGAGTTAGCAAAAAATTCATTCCAATATTCTTTTTTAGACAAAAAATCTAAGGAATTACATATTGAAGAACTAGATAATTATTTTGACAAACAACAATCATGAAAACTGAACAAGTTGTTCTAAATATCTTAGGGAAAATAAAAACTCCTTGGCTCACTTTAGAAAACATGCCTATTCAACCAACTGGTGCAAAAGGAGTTAAAGGAGTTATTGAATTATATCCTGAATATTATTCTGGCATCAAAGAAATTGAAAAGTTCTCACATATTATCTTAATTTATGAGCTACATTTAGTTACAGATCCTCAATTAGAAGTAATCCCATTTATGGATACAGTTACTAAAGGTATTTTTGCAACTCGATCTCCAAAAAGGCCAAATAAAATTGGTATTTCTATTGTTGAAATTGAAAAAGTTGAAGAGAATAAAATTCATATTTTAGATGTTGATATGATCAATAACTCTCCTATTCTTGATATTAAACCGTTTTTTGAAGATTTTGACAATAGATTTAACACCAAAAAAGGTTGGCTAACAGATAAAAATAATATTGATAAACATCACTTTAAATCTGATAGTAGATTTAAATAATAGTACCTTTAAAATTGCAATAAGTTTTAACTGATTTCGTTTATAAATCTAACTAACCTATAACTATGAGAAAAAAAATAAATTTAATAATTGCAGTACTTTTAGTTACTACAACTACTTTTAGCCAAATAACAAAAAAGTTTATTGACACAGGATCTGTTAAAAATCAATTTGATTATTTAATTAAGAAATCGAATAGATACCAACAATATAAAGTTGTGGAAATTAATTGGTTATCTAAATTAAAATCAAACGTTTCGGATTCATTAACTACTTCAAAAAATGAGATTTTAGCTAATTACAAAACTATAAATACGCAACAAAAAGCAATAGATAGTTTAAAAACTGTGTTAAATAATTTCCAAGGAGAAATTGATACACTTACTTCAGAAAAACAAAGTATTTCTATCTTTGGTATTCAAATTGGAAAAACAACTTTTAAAACAATTGTATTTTCAATAATTGCAATTTTAATTTTACTTTTAGTAGTTTTTATCACAAAATTTAAACAAAGTTACGGAATCATTAAACAAACTAAGTTAAATTTAAAAGAAACAGAAGACGAGTTTGAATCTCATAGAAAAAAAGCATTAGAACGTGAACAAAAAGTAAGAAGGCAACTTCAAGACGAATTAAATAAACATAAAAAAGATTAATTATTGTTATTAATTTAAATGAGCCAAAACGAACTAATTAAAACTAAACTTTCATTTTTAGGAACTGCTTTATTAAATAATATTGTTGAATCTTCATCTGTTTTAAGTTTTGAAAAAGACACGGAATTACTACGTGAAGGCCAATTTGTTAAAGTAATTCCTATTGTACTTGAAGGTTTAATAAAAGTATTTTCAAGATTTGAAGACAAAGAGTTATTATTATATTATATAAAACCTGCTGAAAGTTGTGTAATGTCATTTTCTGCAAGTTTAAAGAATACTCCTAGTCAAGTATTTGCTGTTACAGAAGAAAAAACTACCGTTATTTTATTACCAGTTTCAAAAGTTAGTACTTGGGTAAAGCAATTTCCTACTTTTAATCAGTTATTTTTTGAACAATATAATATTAGATATAGTGAATTATTAAAAACAATAAATCATCTTTTATTTGATAAATTAGATGTTAGATTGTATCATTATTTGGTTGAGAAAAAAGAATTTACCAAAAAAAATCCAATTAAAATTTCACACAGGCAAATTGCAAATGAATTAGGTACTGCACGCGAAGTTATCAGTCGATTGATTAAAAAATTAGAAGGTGAGCATAAAGTAAAACAACACTCTAACCAAATTGAAATTTTGTAAGTGGTGACTATAGTCACTGCAAAATGCATATCTTTAAAGTAATTTCGAACCAAATTTAAACTAAAACTTATTTATTATGAAAAAAAACATGGGATCTATCGACAAAATTATTAGAGTGTTAATTGCAGTTGTAATTGCCGTTTTATATTGGCAAGGAATTATTAGTGGTGGTACACTAGCTATTGTTTTATTAGTTTTTGCTGGTATTTTTGTATTAACTAGTTTAGTAGGTTTTTGTCCATTATACCCAATTTTCGGATTGAACACCTGTAAGAAAAAATAATATTTTTAATTAAGAAGTTATCTAAAAAATAAACCGCCATTCTGAATAATGTCACACTGAGTTTGTTGAAGTGTTATTTCAGAATCTCATCTAATTAATCACTATTAATTATAAGAACCTGAATCAAGTTCAGGTTGACGAATTTTTATTTTTTTAGATAGCTTTTTTTATTCACCAGAATAGGTTACAAAATTTCTTGGCGTTTCATAAAGTGTGATAGAAAGTTCTAAACTTATATCAATTTTTGAACGCAATTTATTCCAAATTACAACTGCAATATTTTCAGCTGTAGGATTAAGTTTTTTAAAAGCCTCTACTTCTTCATTTAAATTTTTGTGATCAAATTTATCTTCAATTTCTACTTCTATTAATTTTTTTAGAATTTTCATATCCATAACAAAACCTGTTTCCTGATGAATTTCACCTTTCACTGAAACAATTAGCTCATAATTATGCCCATGATAATTTGGATTTGCACATTTTCCGAAAACTACAGCGTTGCGCGCATCAGTCCATTCAGTATTGTACAATCTATGTGCTGCATTAAAATGTGCTTTTCTATTTACAGTAACTTTCATACAATTATTTTTTAGTGATAAAACTATAATATTTTTTAAAAATTATTTTAAACCATTCGGTATAAATTTTCGGTTTATTTGTGATATCATTTTTAACAGCTTTAACTGTCATCCATTTAAAACTTTCAACCTCTTCCCTGTTTATAATAGGATTTTTATTATAATAACCAATCATTATATGATCTAATTCGTGTTCCGTTAAACCATTATCAAAAGGAGCTTTATATATAAATGAAGTAACTTCTTTCAACTCACAAACAAACCCCATTTCTTCTTGTAAACGACGTTTTCCGGCTTCTAAATTACTTTCACCATCTCTTTGATGACTGCAACAAGAATTTGTCCATAACAAAGGAGAATGATATTTATCTGCGGCTCTTTGTTGCAACATTAATTCGTTTTTATCATTAAAAATAAATACCGAAAATGCTCTGTGTAACAAGGCTTTTTCATGAGCTTCCATTTTTGGCATTAAACCAATTTGCTCATCTTTTTCGTTTACTAAAATTACCTGTTCTTCTCTCATATTATTTTCAATTGCAACAAATTTACAAAATGTAATGATACTTATTAAATTTCATACTTTCAAACTTTTCAACTTTCGAACTATAAAGCATATATTTGCACCTCAAAATTTAATTCATGAGTTTTTTAGAAGAAATACAACGCAGACGTACTTTTGGAATTATTTCACATCCTGATGCTGGTAAAACAACCTTAACTGAAAAGTTACTTCTTTTTGGAGGTGCAATTCAGGAAGCGGGTGCGGTAAAAAATAATAAAATAAAAAAAGGTGCAACTTCCGATTTTATGGAAATTGAGCGTCAACGTGGTATTTCTGTAGCAACTTCTGTACTAGCTTTTATTTATAAAGATAAAAAAATAAATATTTTAGATACTCCTGGTCACAAAGATTTCGCCGAAGATACTTTTAGAACTTTAACAGCTGTAGATAGTGTGATTGTTGTTATTGATGTTGCTAAAGGTGTAGAGGAACAAACTGAAAAATTAGTTAAAGTTTGTAGAATGCGTAAAATACCAATGATTGTTTTTATTAATAAATTAGACCGAGAAGGTAAAGATGCTTTTGATTTATTAGATGAAGTTGAACAAAAACTTGGACTACGAGTTACTCCTTTAAGTTTCCCAATTGGAATGGGTTACGATTTTAAAGGAATCTATAATATCTACGAAAAAAAAATTAACCTCTTTTCTGGAGACAATAAGCAACTAGTTTCCGAAGGTGTTGAATTTACAGATATTTCTACTCCAGAATTAGATGAAATTATTGGCGAAACTTCTGCTGAAACACTAAGAGAAGAAATAGAATTAGTAACTGAAGTGTATCCTAATTTCAATAAAGATGAATACTTAAACGGTGATTTGCAACCTGTGTTTTTTGGTTCAGCCTTAAATAATTTTGGAGTAAAAGAGTTATTAGAGTGTTTTATTGAAATTGCTCCTTCTCCACAACCAAAAATGTCTGAAGAGCGATTGGTAGATTCAAAAGAAGAAAAAATGACTGGTTTTGTTTTTAAAATTCATGCAAATATGGATCCTAATCATAGAAACAGATTGGCATTTATAAAAATTGTTTCTGGTACTTTTAGAAGAAATGCACCTTATCTACATGTTCGTAATAATAAAAAAATGAAATTCTCTAGTCCAAATGCTTTTTTTGCCGAGAAAAAAGAAATTGTTGATGAATCTTTCCCTGGTGATATTGTTGGACTTCAAGATACTGGAAATTTTAAAATTGGTGATACTTTAACTGAAGGAGAAGTACTAAACTTTAAAGGGGTTCCTAGTTTTTCTCCAGAGCATTTTCGTTATGTTAACAATGCGGATCCTCTAAAATCTAAGCAATTATATAAAGGATTAGATCAATTAATGGATGAAGGTGTGGCACAATTATTTACATTAGATTTAAATGGAAGAAAAATTATTGGTACTGTTGGCGCTTTACAATATGAAGTAATTCAGTATCGTTTAGAACATGAATACGGTGCAAAATGTAGTTACGAAAATTTACCTGTTCATAAAGCGTGTTGGGTTGAACCTGAGGATATTAAAAATGAAGAATTTAAAGAATTTAAACGTATAAAACAACGTTTTTTAGCTAAAGACAAACAAGGTCAATTAGTTTTTCTGGCCGATTCTGAATTTACTATTCAAATGACACAGCGTAAATATCCAACGGTAAAATTACATTTTACAAGCGAATTTAATATTCAATAATACTAAATTCTAATTGTAAAGGCTGAATAGCTTTCACCAACATTGGTATAAAATCATCACCTAATTTTAGGTACATTTCTGAAAAATTACGTGTACGTTCTTCTAAACTTTGATTTGGAAATAACTCGTTTTGTAAAATTCTAATTCTTTCAACAACATCAGAAAGTTTACGCTTTTGAGCTCTTAACAACCTTTTCTCTAAATTATTAAGTCCGTTGAGTTGCTTTTTCTCTTGTGCATTTACAGCACCTAAAAAAGAAATGTTAGTCAGTTTTGCCAATTCTTTTAAATGAATAAACTGCTGTTTTAAATGTTCTTTTTGCTTAGAAAAATCGATATCAATTTTTGAAAGTTCTTTAATTTTTTTCGAAATTAATTGTTGCTGATTTATAAATAATTCTTGTAAAGAAATATTTAATTTAGTACTCTTTAACACTTGTTTTTCGGAAGCTAACAAAACAGAATTTCGTAATAATAAAATTGGAAATGGTGTATTTTCAGCTTCAAAATAATGCTTCAATTGAAACCAGTAAGCTAGCTCTCCACCTCCGCCAATATAACCTAAATTAGGTAACACCATTTCTTGAAACAATGGTCGCATAATTACATTTGGGCTAAAACGATTAGGGAAATTTGATAATTCGTTTAAAATTTCTTCTTCAGAAAAAGAAATAATTGTGTTATTAATTATGTATTGGTTATTTTTAAAAATAATACGTTCACGTAAATTATCTTTTAAGTAAAAAAGGTTTATTTCTCTTGGATTTACTTGAATATTATAATCTTTACTTAGTAGTTTATTTGTTTTTGAAACTTTGTTAAATGATGTATTATTTAATAATTCATCTTCTATAATTGGTACAAATTGTTGTTTTAATTGTGTATCATCTCCATCAATAATTACCAATCCATAATCCCTAAAAAGCACGTTTACCAAATAGCGAGTTGCATCTGTTAAATTTGAATGATTTAAATAAGCATTTTTAAATAATTCCTTTAAAAAAGTTGCATTTTTTGTTGTGCCAACTAATGCTGAAAATTCATCAAAAGCTTGATCAATATCTTTTGTTTCTAGTCTTCCAACAGCACCACTACTTTGCTTATTCCAAGTTATTTTATGTTTTTTAAAATTAAAATAATTAATTTCTTCAAAATCGTGATCTTCCGTAGCCATCCAATATACAGGTACAAAATTATAGCTAGGAAACTCCTTTTTTAAAACTTTGGTTAAATTTATAGCGGTTATAATTTTATACAAGAAGTACAGCGGCCCTGTAAATATATTTAGTTGATGACCTGTTGTAATTGTGTAAGAAGTTGTTTTTGCTAATGATTGAATATTTTTTAATGTTAACTCACTTACATTTGTTGAGTTATATTGTTTATTAAGTACTTCAACTAAAAATTTTCTTTTGTTAATTTCGAATTTTGATCTTAAAAGTAGTTGCTTTTTAAATCCTTCTAAATCTGGAAAATTTTCATAAAATTGAGAGAGTTCAGTTTTTTTATCTAAATAATCGCAAATTATTTTCGAAAAATATCCTGTATCTTGAAAAGGAATATGATGTACTTTCATCTGTTACTTTTTATCATTTTTAATTTGACAAATGATTTTTTTCTGTAAACAACAACGGTTATTTATGAAACTTTGCATTTTATTAAAATTAAGCTATTTTTTGAAATAATGTGTACACATATTCTCTTGTATTTCCTGAAGGTTGTATGTAAGTGTAGTTAAATGATTTTAGCAATTTAAAATCTTCACCTAATCTTTCTTGAAGCATTTCTTCATTGTAATTAAACACATCTAAGCCACTACATTTTTTAGCACCTTCTAAATTAAATTCGGCTAAAATCACATATCCTTTTAAACGTATAACTTTTTGAATCAAATTAAAATATGCTTGCTGTTGTTGCTTGGTTGTAAAAAAATGTAATACCGCTCTATCATGCCATAAATCAACATTTTTCAGCTTTAGCAACTCGGTAGGTTTTGTTAAATCATCAACAATAAATTCAACTTCAGCTTGTTTATAAGCAGTTAAATTATTTTTCAATTCAGTTAATGCTGAAGCAGCAATATCATTTACAACAATATTTAAATATCCTTTATTTAATAATAATTCAATTAAAGTTGCCGCACCAACTCCGGCATTAAAAAGTAAGGCATCTTTTGGTAAATTACACTCTAAAATTAACTCCATTGAAGGAATTGGATCTTCTTCATACCACCCTAAATTATCAGCAGGTACTTTTTGATATGCATTATTCCAATGCTCTTCAAAATCAAAATCATTTGTTTGATGATTACTCATTTTGGTGAAATATTAATTTTTGCTAAAAGTAAACAATTTAAACAAGCTGTAGAAATGACAAAAAAGTTGTAACAATTATTTAACTAATTTTTTATTAAAATTCAATATATTTGATTTCAAAATTTAAATCTAATGATTCGAAAACTATTTTCCTTAGCAGTTTTATTTTTAATAAGTATTATTACGTTAAATTCTCAAACATTAAAATCGCCTTCTGATTTTTTAGGCTATGAACTTGGTTCTCGATTTACAAGACATCATTTAGTTATTGATTATTTTAAAGAAATTGCAAGTAAATCTTCTAATGTAAAATTAATAAAATATGGTGAAACAAATGAATTTAGGCCTTTGTATGTTTCTTTTATTTCTTCAGAAGAAAATATTAAAAACTTAGAAACTATTAGAAAAGATAATCTAAAAAGAACTGGAATTATTGAAGGAGATTCTAGCTCTGAAATAGCTATAGTTTGGCTTAGTTATAATGTTCATGGTAATGAAGCCTCTGGTACTGAAGCAGCAATGCTTACACTTTATAAATTAATTACAGAAAAAAAAGAATGGCTTAAAAATACAGTTGTAATTATAGATCCGTGTATAAATCCTGATGGTCGTGAACGATATGTTAACTGGTACAATGAAACTAAAAACACCCCATATAATTCGAATCCTGAAGTAACTGAAAACAATGAGCCTTGGCCAAATGGAAGAGCAAATCATTATTTATTTGATTTAAATAGAGATTGGGTTTGGGGTTCGCAAATTGAAACTCAACAACGTTTAAAAATGTACAATAAATGGATGCCACAAGTTCATGTTGATTTTCATGAACAAGGCTATAACAGTCCTTACTATTTCGCTCCAGCTGCAGAACCATTTCATGAAATTATTACAGATTGGCAGCATAATTTTCAAGCCCAAATTGGAAAAAACCATGCCAAATATTTTGATAAAAATGGGTGGCGTTATTTTACTAAAGAAATTTTTGATTTATTATACCCAAGCTACGGAGACACCTATCCAACATTTATGGGTGCTATTGGAATGACTTTTGAACAAGGAGGTCAAGTAGGATTAGGAATTGACTTAGAAAATGGCAAATTACTAACTTTAAAAGATCGATTAATCCATCATACAACAACCGGTTTATCTACAGTTGAAATCTCATCGAAAAATGCTTCAAAACTGGTAATTGAATTTACTAAATACTTCAATAACAACAACTTAAAATATAAAAACTATATTTTAAGAGGAGACAAAGAAAAAATCAAAAAATTAATTGCACTTTTAAAATTGCATGAAATTCAATATTTTTATATCAATACAACAACTGTTAAAGGATATGATTACTTTTCAAATTCAACTAAAACTATTAGACTTTCAAAAAATGATTTGGTAATTACAACAAACCAACCAAAAGGAAAAATGGTTAAAGTTTTGTTTGAACAAAATGCTAAACTTACATCGCCATTAACTTATGATATTACAGCTTGGAGCCTACCTTACGCATATGGTTTACAATGTTTTGCAACTCAAAATACAATTACATCACCTACCATAAATACAGCTGAACCTAAAATTATTAATAAAATAGATAAAAATTCATACGCATATATTGCTAAATGGAATGAAGTTTCTGATGCTAAATTATTAGGTAATTTATTAGAAGAAGGTTTTAATGTAAGATACAGTCAAAAAGCATTTTCTGTTGAAGGAACTAATTATCAAAGAGGATCGTTAGTTGTTTTAAGAGGAGAAAATGACTATATCAACTCTTTTAGTGAAACTATTGTTGAAATTGCAAATAGAATTAAGAAACAAGTAACCCCTGTTAGCACTGGTTTTGTTAATAGCGGTTCAGATTTTGGTTCATCAAATTATAAACTTATAAAACCCAAAAAAGTTGCGGTATTAGCTGGTGAAGGAACTTCATCACTAAATTTTGGGGAGATTTGGCATTTCTTTGAAACACAACTAAATTATCCTATTCATGTGTTAAACACTAGAAATTTTAAAAGAATCAACTTTAATAATTATGATATTTTAATTTTACCTAATGGATTTCGTGCTGATGAAACTGAATTAAAAATAGTATCATCATTTGTCAAAAATGGAGGAACTATTATTGCAATTGGTAGTTCATTAAAAAGTTTTTCCGATAAAGACGGTTTTTCTTTAAAATCTAAAAAGGATGATAAAGATGACACTGATGAAAACCCTGAAAATTTAATTCCTTTCAATCAAAGAAGAAATGAAAACATAAAAAATGCCATTACGGGTAGTATTTTTAAAAGTACTATTGATGCTTCACATCCGCTTGCTTTTGGATATCCAAATAAATATTATAGTTTAAAAATAAGTGCAAACTCTTATCAGTTATTGGATACAGGTTTTAATGTAGGTTATTTCCAAAAAAATGCAATAAATATTTCTGGTTTTGCAGGTGAAAATGCTCTAGAAAAAGTTCCTAACTCATTACTTTTTGGTATTGAGAGAAAAGGTAAAGGGCAGCTAATTTATATGGTAGATAATCCTTTATTTAGATCGTTTTGGGAAAATGGTAAATTATTTTTTGCAAATGCTGTTTTCTTTAATTAAAACATCTCAATTTTAGATAAAAAAAGCGTGCGTTTGCTCGCTTTTTTTATATCGACACTATTTTACTGGTTCACCATACAAATCAAATTCAGAAGCAGAAGTAATTTTTATTGTTGCAAATTTTCCTACTTGTACATAGTATTTAGTTGCATCAATTAGCACTTCATTATCAACATCAGGAGAATCAAATTCTGTACGACCAATAAAATAATTCCCATCCTTTCTATCAATCAAAACTTTAAATGTTTTTTCTACTTTTTCTTGATTTAATTCAAATGAAATTTGGCTTTGAATATCCATAATATCATTCACACGCTGCTGTTTTATATCTTCAGGAACATCATCTTCTAAATTAGCTGCAGTCGTATTTTCTTCGTGAGAATAAGCAAAAGCTCCTAAGCGTTCAAAACGCATTTCTTGAACCCAATCTTTTAACTCTTGGAAAGATGCTTCTGTTTCACCTGGATAACCAACAATTAATGTCGTTCTAATTGCCATATTAGGAACTGATTTTCTAAATTTAGCAATTAAATTAGTGGTTTTTTCATGAGAAGTTCCTCTTTTCATCGATTTTAAAATATCGTTATTTATATGTTGTAAAGGAATATCTAAATAATTACACACTTTTGGTTCATTATGAATCACTTTTAAAACATCTAGCGGAAACCCTGTTGGAAATGCATAATGTAAACGAATCCATTCAATGCCATCAATTTTAGCCAATTCTTTTAACAAATCAGCAAGCGCTCTTCTTTTATAAATATCTAAACCGTAGTATGTTAAATCTTGAGCAATAAGGATTAATTCTTTTATGCCTTTTTTAGCAAGTTTAGTTGCTTCAATTATCAAATTCTCGATTGGAGTAGAAACATGTTTCCCTCGCATTAAAGGAATAGCGCAAAATGAACAAGGTCTGTCACAACCTTCAGCAATCTTTAAATAAGCATAATGAGTTGGTGTAGTTGTTAAACGTTCTCCAATTAATTCATGCTTATAATCTGCATCTAAAACTTTTAACAAATTTGGTAAATCATGAGTTCCAAAAAACTCATCAACATTTGGAATTTCCTTCTCCAAATCTGGTTTATAACGTTCACTTAAACATCCTGAAACATAAACCTTATCAAC
Organism: Lutibacter sp.; assembly: GCF_046055765.1. GTDB lineage: Bacteria > Bacteroidota > Bacteroidia > Flavobacteriales > Flavobacteriaceae > Lutibacter. Next base: position 102,517 of record NZ_JASFZF010000024.1, read on the forward strand.
TTCTCCTTTTTCCTTTTTATTTACATAATGTAAAATAGTATTTATAGATTCTTCTTTAGCATCGCCAATAAAACCACACGTATTAATAACAACAATATTTCCATCCTCATTTTTATCTTCGTGAACAACTTTTTTATTATTTGCTTTTAGTTGTCCCATTAACACTTCACTATCATACACATTTTTTGAGCATCCTAAAGTAACAACGTTAATTTTATTTTCTTTTCTTGATTTAGTTCTCATATTCTAAAAGATAAAATATCACACTTCGACAAGTCAAGTGTGATATTTTTAAATTATTATTTTTGTTTTTATTTAAAAAAAGAATCTACAAATTCAATTTTATTAAACACTTGCAAATCGTCAATTCCTTCACCAACACCAATATATTTAACTGGTATTTGAAACTGATCAGAAATTCCAATTACCACACCACCTTTAGCCGTACCATCTAATTTTGTAACCGCCAACGAAGTAACTTCGGTTGCCAATGTAAATTGTTTTGCTTGTTCAAAAGCATTTTGCCCTGTTGAACCATCTAAAACTAATAATACTTCGTGTGGAGCATCCTCAACTACTTTTTGCATTACACGTTTAATTTTAGTCAACTCATTCATCAAGTTAACTTTATTATGTAATCTTCCAGCTGTATCAATAATTACAATATCTGCATTTTGTGAAACAGCAGATTTTAAGGTGTCAAAAGCAACTGAAGCAGGATCACTTCCCATTTTTTGACTAACTAATGGGACTCCAACTCTATCAGCCCAAACTTGTAATTGATCAATTGCAGCTGCTCTAAAAGTATCAGCCGCACCAAGCACAACTTTTTTACCATTTTTAGTAAACTGAGATGCCAATTTTCCAATTGTGGTTGTTTTTCCTACACCATTTACACCTACAACCATAATAACATAAGGCTTTTTAGTTGAAGGTATTATAAAATCGGTTTCATTACCAACATTTGTTTTGGCTAACAAACCAGCTATTTCTTCTCTAAGAATTAAATTTAATTCATCAGTACCTAGATACTTATCTTTAGCTACACGTTGCTCAATTCTCTCAATAATTTTTAAGGTTGTCTCTACACCAACATCCGATGAAACTAAGACTTCCTCTAAATTATCTAAAACATCATCGTCCACTTTTGTTTTCCCTGCAACAGCTTTAGATAATTTAGAAAAAAATGAAGTTTTACTTTTCTCTAAACCTTTATCTAAAGTTTCTTTTTTTTCTTTTGAAAATATTTTTTTAAATAAACTCATTTTCTTCAAATTAATGGTATAAATATATAAAGAAAAAAAGCTACTCTCAATATTGAAAGTAGCTTTAGTATTATATTTATGAACAAAAATTATTTTTTGCTCAAAAAGTCTTTTACTTTTGAAGGATCCATAATAGATTCAACAAATGTGTAAGCTCCTGTTTTTGGAGATTTTACCATTTTAATTGCTTTTGATAATCTTTTTGATCCTGTTTGTAACGATGCTACTGATTTCTTTGCCATAGTCCTATATTATTTGATTTCTTTATGAACAGTCATTTTCTTCAAGATAGGATTGAATTTTTTAACTTCCAATCTATCTGGAGTATTCTTTTTATTTTTCGTTGTAATATATCTAGAAGTACCTGGTTTACCAGTAGCTTTATGCTCAGTACATTCTAAAATTACTTGGATTCTATTTCCTTTAGTCTTTGCCATTTCCTACAATAATTATTTTTTTAAAAATCCTTTTTCTCTTGCTTCTTTAACAACAGCTGAGATTCCTAATTTATTAATATTCTTTAAAGCAGATGCTGCTATTTTTAACGTAATCCATTTATCTTCTTCAGGAATATAAAAACGTTTTTTTAATAAATTAACGTCAAATTTTCTTTTAGTTCTATTTAATGCATGAGAAACATTGTTCCCAACCATTGCTTTTTTTCCAGTAAGTTCACAAACTCTTGACATATCTCTGTACCTTTTTAGTGTATTCTCAAAACGAGATGCAAAATTAAAATTTTAAAACTTAATACACAAACTTATTTTACTAGTTTTTTAATATTTCTTTTTTAAGTAATTCTATTGCTTCGTAGGATGTTCTATATATTACCTTTTCTCTAGGCTGTCCGAAATAATATTCTTTTGAAAAAATTGTAGTTGGTGTAGCAATTGCTATAAATACTGTTCCTACTGATGTATCAGTATTATCTGTTGTAGGACCTGCATTACCAGTAGTTGCAATAGCATAGGTGGTATTAAATTTTTGTTGAATTCCTTTTGCCATTGCTTCAGCTACTTCAGCACTTACAACTGAGTGTTTTTCTATCAAACTTTTATCAACACCTAGTATATTTATTTTTATTTTAGAATGATAAGCTACTACTGAACCTACAAAATAATTTGAAGAACCAGGTATAGCTGTTATCATTTTAGCAATATTTCCACCTGTACAACTTTCAGCGGTGGCTAATGTCTGCTTTTTTTTAGTTAACATTTCCCCAATAACAACTTCAATAGTTTCACTATCATCAAAACCAACAATAATATCAGGAATTAATTTTGTGAGTTCCTCAACCTCTTTTGCAATACCTTCAATTAATTGTTGCTTATTTTTTCCTTTAGCACTTAATCTTAAACGAACTTTACCATATGATGGCAGATACGCCAATTTAATAAATTTTGGTAAGTTATTTTCCCAATCTTCAATTCTAGCTGCAACCATACTCTCACCCATTCCATAAGTAAGTATGGTTTTGTGCAAAATATAAGGCAATTGAAATGTTTCTTTTATTTTTGGTAAAACACTATTTTCTATTAAACCTTTCATCTCGTTTGGAACTCCTGGCAATGAAACAACTATTTTATCATTTTTTTGAAACCACATTCCAGGTGCTGTGCCAAAATAATTTTTAAGTGGTGTACAAGTTGAAGGTACTAATGCTTGTTGCCTATTTACTTCTGTAAACGGGTAGTTCATTTTTGCAAATAGATTTTTAATATGTTCAACCACTTCCTCATTTAAAATTAAGGTGTCATTAAAATATTCAGCTAATGTTAATTTTGTAATATCATCTTTTGTTGGTCCCAAACCTCCCGTTATAATAACGATATTGGCATTTGATTGAGCTTCTTTTACTGCTTTTAAAATATGTTGCTTCTCATCTTGAATTGAAGTTATTTGATATACTGAAACTCCAATTTTATTTAATTCTTCAGCTATCCATTTAGAATTTGAGTCAAGTATTTGACCTATTAAAATTTCATCTCCAATAGTTATTATTTCTGCTTGCATATTTCAAAAAAGTTGAATAGTAAAAGTAAAAAGTTTTTTCCAGATAACACTTACTATAAAGAAGGAATATAACTTAAAAAAAATTGGTATTTTTGATAGTTAAAAACTTTTTCTTATGTCTATAAATAAAGTTAAAATACTTATCATAATTAGTTTTATTATATTTATTTCTTCTTGTAAATTATCAAAAAAAATAGAAGAACAGTTATTACGTATCCCATACATAAGTTCAATCGACAGCACCTCACGTGATTATTTTGTCTATTTACCAAAAGGTTATCATGAAAATAGTACTAAAAAATGGCCTGTATTGTTATTTTTACACGGAAATGGAGAACGAGGAAATGGTAAGGATGAATTAGATTATGTTTTAATACATGGCCCTTTATATGAAGCTTGGATCCAAAAACGTGACTTACCTTTTATTATAATAGTTCCTCAATTACAGATGTTTAACCAAGATAAACTTGGGTTAAATTATATTGATAATCGTACAAAAGATTGGATTCCAAAACGGCTAAAAAATGGTGTTCCAAAAAGAACAAAAATTGCTAATTCCTCACTAATAATGCAAGGAACAACTGCTATAGATTCAATTCCTAATCTATCACATACTAAATATGGATGGAATAAAGCTGAAAATGATTTAATGAAAATGATAGATAACACATTAATAAACTTCAATGCAGACGAAAATCGCGTGTATTTAAGTGGAATTAGTTATGGCGGATTTGGGACTTGGTATATTGCTAGTAAACACCCAAAACGTTTTGCCGCTATTAACCCAATAGTTGGTTGGGGACATCCCATTTTAATGGATTCTATTGCCAAATACAAAATACCCGTTTGGCAATTTGCTGGTGGACGTGACCAAGTAATCCCTGTTAAATATTTTTATGAAGGACTAAATAAACTAGAAAAATTGGGACACAAAAACATTCGTTTTACCATCCATGAAGATTTGTCACATGATACTTGGAAACGAATTTATGAAGGAAATGATATTTACAATTGGTTATTGGATCAAAAAAGAAAGTAATTTACTGAATTAAAGAAACTTACCACTACATAAATTAATTTAAAAAATTCGTAAAACCTTTAATTTCAACGCAACCATTTATGAAATTTTACATCTAATTTATATGAAAGAAGCCCCTATAATATCTATCGCTATGAACACATATAAAAATTTAGATGAAAACGATTTAGTCAATCAAATTGAGAACTGCACTTTAAGTCCAGCGTTATTTACTCATGAAGCACAATTAAAATTATCATGGATTTTAATAAACAAATACGGATTAGAAGTTGCAACACTTAAAAACTGTAAAATTAAAGAGCAATATTATAAAAATGCTTTAAATAGTTCTAAATTTAATTTACCATTAACAAAAGCTTATACAGAAATTTTGCATTTTTTTATGCAAAAATCTGGAACTAAAGATTTCGATAAATTACTTAGAGAATTCCCACGTTTAAAATATGACTTTAAAGAGTTAGTAAAAAACCATTATGGTTATAATATTTTAAAAGAACACCGTAAAGAAGAAACTATAAAACCTCTAGGAACTATTTTGTTTACCTTTTAGTAATTATTTTATTTTTATTGAAAATAATTCTTGATTTTTTATAGCTCCAACAAGTTTATCATTCTCAGAAACTTTACCTACTCCAGCAGGTGTTCCTGTAAATAAAACATCTCCTTTTTTAAGGGTAAAATACTGTGAAATATACGCTATTAATTCATCTATTTTCCAAAGCATTGCATTTGTATTTCCATCTTGAACTAGTTTATTATTTTTATGAAGCGTAAATGCCAAATTATTTAAATCACCTAATTGTCCTTTTAAAATAAATTTTCCAATAACTGCGCTTCCATCAAAAGCTTTTGCTTTTTCCCAAGGCAACCCTTTTTCTTTACATTTAGTTTGAATATCACGAGCGGTAAAGTCAATTCCTAAACCTATTTCATCATAATATTTATGAGCAAACTTTTCATCAATATATTTTCCAACTTTATTTATTTTAACTAACACCTCTACTTCATAATGAATATCATTTGAAAAAGGAGGAATAAAAAAAGGTTGATTTTTTAGTAAAATAGCTGAATCCGGTTTTAAAAATATCACAGGATTTTCCGGTTTTTCATTTGCCAGTTCTTCAATATGTTTAGCGTAATTTCTACCTATACAAATAATTTTCATTTTATCAATTTAAAGATTAAATAATTAAAATAGATTCCTGCTCTCGCAGGAATGACAAACAATGAGACTTTTAATACTTATTGATTTATTATAAACTAAGGAATCCATTTTTTAACAAAATTAGGTTTTCGTTTTTCTAAAAAAGCATTTCTTCCTTCTTTAGCTTCATCAGTCATATATGCTAAACGGGTAGCTTCACCTGCAAAAACTTGTTGACCAACCATACCATCATCTGTTAAATTCATAGCAAATTTCAACATTTTTATTGAAGTAGGTGATTTTTCCATAATTTCCTGTGCCCATTCATAAGCCGTATTTTCTAACTCTTCATGTGGTATAACTGCATTTACCATTCCCATTTCATAAGCTTCCTGAGCTGAATAATTTCTTCCTAAGAAAAATATTTCACGAGCCTTTTTTTGCCCAACCATTTTTGCTAAATAAGCCGATCCGTAACCACCATCAAAACTAGTAACATCAGCATCCGTTTGTTTAAAAATTGCATGTTCCTTGCTTGCTAACGTTAAATCACAAACCACGTGTAAGCTATGTCCTCCGCCAACTGCCCAACCAGGAACTACCGCTATTACAGCTTTTGGCATAAAACGAATTTGCCGCTGCACTTCCAAAATATTTAAACGATGATAACCATCTTCCCCTACATAACCTTGATGACCTCGTGCTTTTTGATCTCCACCACTACAAAATGAATAAATCCCATCTTTAGTTGAAGGTCCTTCTGCAGAAAGTAACACAACTCCAATTGAAGTATCTTCTTGTGCATCATAAAAAGCATCATACAATTCTTTAGTAGTTTTAGGCCTAAACGCATTTCTAACATTAGGTCTATTAAATGCTATCCTTGCAACACCATTACATTTTTTATAGGTTATATCTTCAAACTCTTTTACAGTTTTCCAGTTTATTGTTTTCATGTAATTATATTTTTGGTAAAAATAAATTATTTTAATGGTTTAAAAAACATAATGAAATAAAAGAAATATGTGTGACAAAACTAAACCACTAAAATTAGTTGTAAACTAAAATAGTAATTTTGTAAAGCTTAGAACAATAAATTTTTAAGAATTAAAATATAATTAGAATAATTTCCTCTAACTATAAAACTATTAATAAATTTGAATTAAAAATAGTTAACCAAAATGTAGCTGAGTAAAAGCGGAATTGAATATTTACTTTTTTTTACAAGTCCAACTTCTTACAGTACTTTTTTTTGGTTAATTGAAGCATAAATGATAAATTTAACCTTTTCAATTTTTAATTTAAAATATGACATTTATGTTAGATTTTAGCAAAAAATAATAGTTTATGAAAAACCTGTGTTTATTAGTACTTACATTTCTAGTTTCTTTTAGTACATTATCTCAAAACATTCAGTTAAAAAAATTTAATTCAGTAGAATTAAATAATGACAGATATTTAAAAGTGTATATACCTCCAAGCTATGAAACAGATTCAACAAAACTATACCCTTTAACAATTATTTTAGACGCTGAATACTTATTTGATGTTTATGTTGGAAATGCCATCCTTTTTGCAAAAAAAGAAAAAGCACCCGAACAAATTATTGTAGGAATTAATCAAAATTATTACAATGAAAGATATGAAGATTGTTCCTATCTAAAAGAAAATAGTTTACCAACACAACAAGGCGAAGCTTTTTATAGATTTATACGAAGTGAACTATTAGAATATTTAGATGAAAACTATAGAATTTCACCATTTAAAACAATTGTAGGAAATACACTTACAGCAAATTTTATAAATTATTTTTTAGTTGAAGAATACCCTGGTTTTAATGCTTTTATAAATATTAATCCATATTATGCTATGGATATGCCTGCTATGTTACAAAATAAAATTCAACAAAATAGTAGCGAAAATATATACTATTATTTATGTAATGGAAAATACAATGTAGAAAAATGGGAAAACACCATAAACACTACAAATGGCTTACTGGAAAATTCAAAAAATTCAAGTTTCAATTACAAATTTGACGTATTTAATAATAGTACCAAAACTGCGTCAATTGGGCAATCTATTCCAAGTGCTTTAGCTTTTATTTTCGATTTATATTCTGCAATTTCAAAGGAAGAGTTTGAAAAAAAAATAAAACACCTCTCACCACCTGATGCAATTGCTTATTTAGAAAATAAATACGTTGAAATAGATTACTTATTTGGAAGTAATTTAAAAATTAGAGAACGAGATATCTTTGCAATAGAACCAATTATTATAGATAAAGAAAATGGTGATTATTTAAAAAACTTTGGTGAAATGATTAATAACTTATATAAAGAATCTCCCATTGGAGACTATTATATTGGACGCTATTATGAAACTGGAAATAAGTTAAAACTGGCTTTAAGATATTATAAAAGCGGTTATATGAAATTACATGAAGACGATCCAAATTCAGATGGATACTATGAAAATATTGAAAGGGTTTTAAAGAAAAGAAATGGAACCTATATTGATTCAACAATAAAAAATTAATACTTAAACAATGAAAAAAACACTACTTACAATTGTATTATTAACATTTACAACCCTATTTTACGCTCAAAAAGACAGTTTTGTAAAAGTTAAAATCCCAAATGATCAAACATATAGTTTTACACCAATAATTGATATTGAAGCATCAGCTGTTAAAAGTCAAGGGAATACTGGTACTTGCTGGAGTTTTTCAACAACTTCATTTATCGAATCTGAAATATTTAAAACTACCGGTAAACTTATTGATATTTCTGAAATGTACAACGTTAGAAATACCTATAATGACAAAGCTTGGGATTATGTTATGAGACAAGGAAGAACTCAGTTTGGAGAAGGTGGATTGGCGCATGATGTAATTAATTCAATTCAAAAAAAGGGCCTAGTTCCTCAAAGTGCTTATACCGGATTAATTGGAGATGCAACCCAATACAATCATTCAAAAATAGTTCCTAAGCTTCAAAAAATATTAGATGCTTATATTAAAAATGATAAAAATTCTGCTCATCCAAATTGGAAAGTTCAAGTTGATTCTATTTTAGATGCTGAGTTAGGTAAAATGCCAACTAATTTTATGTATGATGGTGCTTATTACACACCCAAAACATTTGCGAAAAAAATGAAATTTGATTCAAAAAATTATGTAACACTAACTTCCTTTACACATCAACCATACAATTCTAAATTTATTTTAAATATTCCTGATAATTTTTCAAATGGTTATTTTTATAATCTAAAACTTGAAGAATTAGTTATAGCAGTTGACAATGCGCTAAAAAAAGGCTATACAATTGCATTAGATTGTGATGTTTCTGAAAAAACTTTTTCACAAAAATTTGGTGTAGCAGTTATCCCAAAAAACTTTGAAAATAATGAAAAATCTTTAACTTATATTGTAACCGAAAAAGAAATTACACCAGAATTCAGACAACAAGAATTTGAAAATTATAATACTACAGATGACCATTTAATGCATATTGTTGGAATGGTAAAAGACCAAAAAGGCAATGAATATTACAAAGTGAAAAATTCTTGGGGAACAACAGGAAGTAGAATTGGAAACGGTGGTTATATTTATATGAGCAAAGCTTTTTTTAAATTAAAAACTATCTCAATCATGGTAAATAAAAAAGGTTTGAATAAACCTCTAAAAGCTACACTTAGTATTTAATTTTAACTTTTAAATATATTTTCAAAAAGAGTGATTTTGTATAAAATCACTCTTTTTTTTAATCTCATTCAGGTTTAAATAAGCTTATTCCTTCATCTGAAATAGTAATTAATTTTTGCCTAAACAAACCACCAATAGCACTTTTAAAGGATTTTTTACTCATTCCTAACTGATATTTAATTTCATCAGGAGCACTTTTATCTTGCAATCCTAAAAAACCATTATTTGCATTTAATGCTTTTAGAATAATAATTTCATTTTTAACAATAGTATGCTTAAAACCTACTGCTTGTAGGCTAATATCAAATTTTTCATCTTCACGAATTTTCTTAATATAGCCAACTAATTTTTGACCTTCTTCAATTTTTTGATACAATTCATTTTTATAAAGTAACCCTTCAAACTCTTCGTTTACTAATACTGTAAAACCCATCCCTGAATTTCTTACAACTATTAAATCTACTTTATCTCCTACTTTTAAATCCATTTAGTTACTCTTTTAAATTGTTAAAATATGCTTTTAATATTTTGTCGTTTTCTTCTCTCGGTGTAAAAATTTCCAATAATCTTGGATGTTCAGACTTTTCAAAGAATTTGGAAAGTTTCAAATTCAAATCTACCTCATTATCTGCTGTTAAATATTCAAAATTATACATTTTACATAAATGCTCTGAAGTTAAATTATGTGGAGTTTCAAAATAATCCAAAGCATTTGAATCCTTTGGGCCAGGAATAAATCTAAAGATACCTCCTCCGCTATTATTTAAAAGTATAATCCTAAAATTAGTTGGGATATAGTTATTCCATAAAGCATTACTATCATAAAAAAAACTAATATCTCCAGTAATAAACACCGTATTGTTTTGTGCTGCAAAAGAGGCTCCAATTGCAGTGCTTGTACTCCCATCAATACCACTTGTACCTCTGTTACAAAACACTTGTAATGTCTTGTTAATATCAAACAATTGAGAATAACGAATAACAGAGCTATTGCTTAATTGTAATAGTGAATTATCTGGTATTGAAGGCAATAACTTACTAAATACTTTTAAATCTGAAAATTTACAAGTGTTCATAAATTCTTGATGTTTCTTTAATCTAATTGCCTTTTTTTGAAGCCAAAATTGTTGATAATTACTATCGGTATTTTTAGTTAAAAAGAAAAACTGACTAAAAAATAATTGCGGAGATATTTTAAAATGATGCTCTAAACATTGAAAAGTATCAAATGCTCTTTTAGCATCTGCATGCCAATGGTGTTTAGGCTGGTACTTTCTTAAATGTTGTTTTATTTTTTTTGAAACTATTAATCCTCCTAAACTTATTAAAATATCTGGTTGAAATTTTTCCAACTCAAAATCTTCTAAAGGAAAAATTAATTTATCTATACTATTAATAAATTTAGGATGCGATACATTAGCTGTATTTTCAATTAATACTAAAACAGATGGATCTTTTACTAAATGTTCTAATTGTATTTGTAATAATTCATTTGGAAAATGCTCACCTACTAACACCATCTTTTTTGTTGAAGTATTCCAAATATCAGCAAACTTTTGAAGTTCATCAACTTCTAAAGGAGTTTCATCTATCAAACTTTCTTTCACTTCCTTAATTTCTTCAATCTTTTCGAAATCTATTTCTTCAGTTTCATATAAAGGTTCATCAAATGGAACATTAATATGAACTGGCCCTTTTTTATTTATTGCAGTTTCAATAGCCTGCTTTAGTTGTAAATTGCTATTACTAACTTTTAAATTTGCATTAAATAAGCTATGATTTGCAAACACATTTTCCTGCCTAATTGTTTGTCCATCACCAACATCAATTAAATACTTAGGTCTATCGGCTGAAATTACAATTAATGGAATATTGCTATAAAAGGCTTCTGCAATTGCCGGATAGTAATTTAATAATGCCGACCCTGATGAGCACACTAATGCAACTGGTTTCCTTGTTTGTTGGGCTATCCCTAATGCAAAAAAAGCAGCGCAACGTTCATCTACTATAGATAGAGTTTCAATTTCTTTCGCTTCATTAAAACCAATAATTAAAGGTGCATTTCGAGAACCTGGAGAAATTACAACTGTATTAATAGTATAATGTATGCAATTATTTACAACTTGTTTAGCTAAACTATTTTTAGGGAATTTTGGCATTAATTACTTTAGTTAAAGCGGCAAAGTTACGGAAACTTCCCTTAGTAATTATCTATTACAAATAAGTTTTGTTATTGATAAATATCATACAATACTAGACTTTTAAAACTTAAATTTATCAATTATACCTCTCAATTTTAAATTAATAAAAGTGTTTTGATTAAACTAACTGCCTTATTATTAATCTTATTAGTAACTTTATTCAGTTCAATATTTTTATTTGCGTTATCAAATAAAGCTTACAAAAATCGTTATTTTTTAGGGTTTGTTTTTTTGAGTAGCTTTTTAATATTTACAGGTAATTTTTTTTCTTTTTTTGAATTTTGGAATTATTACAAGCATTATGATTTTATTTTTTTAGGCGCTCTTCTAGCTTTCTATCCTTTTTATTATTTGTACTTATATAGTGCCTTTAACATAAAAATTATTTCAACTAAATGGATTTATCATTTTATTCCCTCTATCATTATAATTATTGCTATGCTTTTAGCTTCAAGCCTTGCTAGTTTAGAGGATTATCAGGTATATATGAATCATATTTTACATACTACCAAACTCACAAATCAAACTACTAAAATCCTAACTTATTTATATGATGGAAGTAGATATTTTCATTTAATTCAAATTTTAGCGTACAATATTTTATCTATTCATTTTTTATTGAAAACTAAAAAAAGTATGTCTAATTCATTTTCTAATTTAGATAAATTTCAACTTCGTTATTTTTATATTGTAACCATTTCATTTATTTTATTAATGTCAATTCCTGGTTTTTATATTACTTATATTGGTAGAACTCCTTTTGTTGGAAATGAATTTTCTTTATTATATTTTAGTATAATTTTCACCATTTTATACTTAATCTTAGCAATTGTAGGATTAAAACAAATTCCTGTAGAAAAAAATATAAGTCACCAATTTAAAAACACTAACTCTCCTGAAATTCATCTTGATGAATTAAAAGAAATAGAAATAAGTTTATTAAAATATTTTAAAAAAGAAAAACCTTGGTTAAATCCACATTTAAACATTTGGAATGTTGCAAAAAGTATTGGAACCAATAGGTCTTATGTTTCTAAAATTATCAATGAAAATTTAAACTGCAACTTTAATCAGTTTGTAAATGACTATCGCATAAGTGAAGCAAAAAGATTATTAAAACAACAACCACAACTTTCTATTGCTGAAATAAGCGAACTATCTGGGTTTGGGTCTGTTAATTCGTTTATACGAATTTTTAAAATGAATAACAAATGTACTCCAACTCAATTCAAAAAAAAATAGTCATAAAATTTACGATTTAAACACTGATTTTTACGATATAAAAACTATCCTTTAACTTTACTTTCTATTTTTATTGTTGAAAACAACGAAATGCTAAGTTCTTTGTTTATAGTTGGAAATATTGCTTGAAAACTGTATTATTCACTAATTGTATGTTGCCCACAGATATACAATAATTTATAATAAATTGTCAAATGAAGAGCTTAGAACTTAGTGTTTCTCGTTTTTTAAAACACTTTTCATAACTTCAGCTTTTGAAACTGTTTCTTGCCATTCTTTTTCTGCATTACTATCTTTAGTAATACCGCCTCCCACATAAATTATAGCTGTTGAATTTTTAATTTCCATACAACGTAAATTAACAAATAAATTTGTAGTATTATCTTTATTTATTTCACCTAAATAACCTGAATAATAAGCTCTATTATACCCCTCATTCTTTAAAATAAATTCCGTTGCAATATTTTTTGGCAATCCACAAACTGCTGGTGTAGGATGTAATGAATCTATTAAATTCCCCAATTGATTATCAGATATTAAAGTTCCAGAAATATCTGTTCTAATATGTAATAAATTACCAGCCTTTATTGTATATGGCTCAGTAATTTTTATATTATTTATGTTTTTAACTATCCTTTCTAAGATAAAATCTGTAACAAACTGTTGCTCTTGTTGCTCTTTAGTTTTCCAATTAACATTCGTGGTGTTTTTATATGCTTGTGTTCCTGCCAAAGCCATTGTTTTAAACGTATTATCCGTAATATTAAGTAATCTTTCAGGAGTTGCTCCCATCCACAATCCAACAGATGGATGATACCATAAATACACAAATGCATTTTTATAATTATTCAATACTCTTTTATAAATATCTATAACATTTAAATCTATATTTTTAATTTTTTCATTTCTAGATAACACCACTTTTTTAACGTTGTTATTTTTAATAAAATTAATTCCTTTCTGAACTAATTTAATATGCTTTTCTTTTGAGTCATTTTTAAAACCAATGCTAAAATTTGAGCTTCTTTTTGATGCTGTAAATAATGTTTTTTTTGAAATTTTAGAAGATAATAAGGTACATTTATCAACAGAAAACACCACTGTTTTTTCATTTTTATTGAACGGTGCAAAAATAAAACCTTGTTCGCTAAAAGAATTTAAATAATGTATTTCTTTTGTCTTTTGAACATAAGTTGTAACCAAATTTTCATTTGGTTTTCTAAAAACAACAAATGGAAGATTTAAATCGTACACTTGTTTAATTTCATTAAAAAATGATGTGATATCTTGTTGCAATTATTTTTAATTTAATTGTTGAAGTAATATACTTTTAATATCGTTAAAATGCGACCAAACCAACCCATGACCAGCATTATTCAAAGTTACCAAATCAAATTGTTCTGGTAAAAATTTTCTTTCTAAATATAGTGAATTTTCATACGGAACAATCCAATCATCGTTTCCATGAATGCTTATAACTTTTGAAGGATTCATTGCCCAACTATTTTCAAATTTTAATATATCCAATTTATGTGATAACTTTTCTTTGGAAGCTGATTTCCAAATCTTAGGTAACATCCATCTTGTTGCTTTCCATTTGTACAAATTTAAAAACCAAGGCATTGGTTCAACTTTAGAGTAAACTGCAGGTGCTAACAATACTATTTTTTTGTAATCCTTTTTTGAAGCTAAAGCAATTGAACCTCCGTACGAATAGCCAACTAATATCGTATTTTGTTTATTTAAATTTGCAATTAAATCTTCAAGCATTTCAGTTTCAAAAGCAATAGATTCTTGCACATTTCCTGCATTTTTTTCACCATAACCAATTCTATCATAAGCAATTAAATTAGCCTTTTTATTTATTTCTTCATCCAATAAATAGTACTTAAAATCTAGTGCTGACCCTATTGAGCCATGAATAAAAACTAGTGTTGGTAAAGTGGTATCTATTTCCTTTTGAGTTGTAACAACTCTGTATTCAAAATTCTGAAACTTCTTTTTACTAATAAAAACAATATGATTTCTTTTGGTAAATTCTTTTTGAATATCAGCATCAGATTTAGGTGTTGAAAATCTATAAAACAATACAATTAATATCGTTAATAGTAGTAGAAAAATAATTCCAATAATTTTAATGATTTTTCCAAACATAATTTTTACTTAGCCAAAATAAAATTAGTTAATTTACAAATAGAAATTACTCTACCTCTATTATCTTCAATTTTAATTTCAACTAAATGGATGGTTTTTCCTTTATGAATTATTCTAGAAGTAGCTGTAATTACGCCATTTTTAACACTTCGCAAATGATTTGCCGAAAATTCAATTCCTCTAACACTAAACTTATCCATATCAACTGCCAACATAGATGTTGGGCTACCAACACTCTCCGCTAAAGCCATTGTTGCACCTCCATTTAATATTCCATCTGGTTGATATACTTTAGAGTTTACTGGCATTGTGGCTACCAAAAAATCTTCGCCTAAATCAACATATTTAATATCTAAAGTTTCCATTAATGTATTTTCACACATTTTATTTAATGTTTGAAGTGTTGCTTCTTTATTATTCATATAAAAATTGTTAGACAGTAAAAATAAGAATTTAAAACTTTTAAATAGTACCTTTGAAAACTAATTGTATTTTATAAAAATGACTTACCGAATTCGAATTATTTTAGATGTTAAAGATGATGTTATTAGGGATTTAATTGTTGATTCATCTATCAATTTGGAAGAACTCCATTATACCATTGCAAAATCATTTGGTTTTAAAGGGCAAGAAATGGCTTCTTTTTATAAAACTGATGATAATTGGGAACAAGGAGATGAAATTCCACTATTTGATATGTCCGAAAATGGAGATTCACTAGCCATGAATAATTGTATAGTTTCTGAAATTTTTAAAAATGTAGGCGATAAATTAATTTACATTTATGACTTTATGTTAATGTGGTCTTTTTTTGTTGAATTAGCTGAAATTACCAATGCAAATGAAGATGGTTTACCAAAAATAGCCCTTTCATTTGGAAATACACCTGAAGAAGCTCCTGAGAAAGAATTTAAATCTGAGAAATTAACCAATGATTTTGATGCTTTCGATGATGAAAATGATTTAGAAAATATAGACGACCTCGATTTTGATAATTATTAAATTATTTGTGAATTATGTAAGCATTCACGTTTTCATAATTTCTTGTTACAAAAGCAAACGCTACTTTTAAAATTTCTCCCATTGATTTACACTTCTTAAATTTTTTATCCTTTGTATATTCAAATAAATCTAATTTAAGTTCATTAATTTTTTCAGTTGTTGAAATTTTGTCATTAATCATACAAGAAATTAAGGCATTAACTCTCACTTGATAGCCTCTAAGTCTACGTGCAATGGCAGAACGCTCTTCACGTTTATATTGCTCTATAGATTCTTCTTGCAAGTTCTCGGTTACCATTTTTACAAATGGATAATTTTCTTTAAAAAACTGTGGGAAATAAACTTTTAAATTACCTTCAAAACTTTGTTGATCAAAATCCATAGCTCTGATACGATATTCTACTTGATCAAAATCATAAGAAGCTACAATTACATAATTATAAGAACGCATATCTCCTAACAATCGAATCATACAACGTTCATTAAATTTTACAAACTCTTTAGATAATCTTTTTTTTCCTCTAATTGAAACTGCGTCCATATTTTCAGTCAAAAATTGATCACCAGGGACTCCTAACACATGTTCTTCAATTAATGTTTCTTTATAAATTAAGAAATTAATATTATTTGGAGATAAAATATGTTCTAATTCAAGACCGTAAACTCTAGAGGCATCCGCTTTTTTCACATAAATATAAGTGTGATTATCATTTAAAATATTTCTAATTTTAACTCTAAACGGTTTCGAATTCCCAAAAGTACAGTAGTCAATACCATCAATTGTTAAAAAAGGAAGTGAATCTTCAGTTCCATCACCGTGTAAAATCAAGTACATTCTCTTCAAACTTAAATCAATCTCATCCCGTTCATGTTCAGCATAATACACTCTAATCCATAAAGTATCATCACCATTTTTATCATATACTTCTACTCCACCATCAAAACGTAATAAATCTTCATAAAAAACAGGAATTTTAATATTTCTATTATAATCTGTTAAATAATTATAGAGTTGTTCATTAATTGGATACGCTGGTTTTTTCTTAGAAATTAATTTTTCATCCATATTTAAAATCACATATTTACATCAAATTTAGTATATTGCTGTAACAATTTTCAATAAATATCGTCTTAATTTTATACTAAACAAAAAAATATTGGAAACAATCATATCTCTACGCAACCTCAATAAAAAATATGGAAATATTCATGCTGTAAATAATTTATCTTTTGATATTAAGAAAGGAAATGTTTACGGAATTTTAGGTCCAAACGGAAGTGGAAAATCAACTACACTAGGTATTATTTTAAATGTTGTTAACAAAACTTCGGGAAGTTTTAGTTGGTTTAATGGTGCTTTATCTACTCATGAGGCTTTAAAAAAAGTAGGTGCAATTATTGAGCGACCAAATTTTTATCCTTACATGACGGCTATTCAAAACCTAAAATTAGTATGTAAAATAAAAGAAATTCCTTTCTCTAAAATTGAAGAAAAACTAAAAATTGTTAATTTATATGAACGAAGAAATAGTAAGTTTAAAACTTTTTCTTTAGGAATGAAACAGCGTTTAGCAATTGCATCTGCATTATTAAACGATCCTGAAATATTAATTTTAGATGAGCCTACTAATGGGCTAGATCCCCAAGGTATTCATGAAATTAGAAAAATAATTAAAGATATTGCAAGTAAAGGAACTACTATTTTACTAGCTTCACATTTATTAGATGAAGTTGAAAAAGTATGCTCTCATGTTGTTATAATTAGAGAAGGTGTAAAATTATATTCAGGAAGCGTTGATGAAATGACAGCTTCACACGGTTTATTTGAACTTAAAGTTGAAGCTAACTCTAAAAAATTAATTGAATTACTTTCTAATTTTGAAGGAATTATCTCAACAAAAGTTGATGATGAAGATAAAATTATTGCAACATTAGGAAAACCTATTTCAGCTTCAGAAATTAATAATTATCTATTCAAAAACAATATTATTCTTTCTCATTTGGTGAAACGCAAACCAAGTTTAGAGCAACAATTCTTAACATTAACTAACAAAAAGTAAGCAATGCTACGACTATTAAATATAGAAATCCATAAATTAAAACATAGTAGAGCTAGTAGAGTTTTAATCTTAATTTACTTCATTTTATTAACTTCAATAGCATTAATTGCAGCTATAAAATTTGACATTGGCCCTATAAAATTTCATTTAGCCGAACAAGGTATTTTCAACTTTCCATACATCTGGCATTTTAATACATTTATGGCATCCATTTTTAAATTCTTTTTGTTGCTAGTTATTGTTTCTATGATGGCTAATGAATACAGTAACAAAACATTAAAGCAAAATTTAATTGATGGTTTAAGCAAAAAAGAATTTGTATTATCTAAATTTTACACTGTTATTTTACTAGCTTTTATATCTACAATTTTTGTTTTTTTAGTATCAATTGTACTTGGATATATTTATTCTGATTTTACTGAATTTTCAATTGTAACTACCGATTTAGAATACTTAATTGCATTTTTTGTAAAACTTGTTGGATTCTTTTCATTTGGGCTATTTTTAGGAATCTTAGTAAAAAGAAGTGCCTTTGCTGTTGGAGCGATGCTAATTTGGGCAATGTTTGAAGGTTTTATTAAAGGAATGTTATATTGGAAATTTGAAGATTTTGTAGATCAAATTATGCAGTTTTTACCTTTGGAAGCAATGGCTAACTTAATTAAAGAACCATTTACCAGATTAAGTGCTGTTAAAACAGTTGCCAAACAAGTTGGTGAAGACTTGTCTAAAGATTTTTCCGTACAACCACTTGATATATTAATTGTACTAATTTGGACAACTATTTTCATTTACCTATCGTATGCTTTATTAAAAAAGAGAGATTTATAAATAATTATTACATTTTAGTAGATATTATTACATTTGAAGAATATTAAAGATAATTTTCCAAATGAAAAAAATAGTATCATTTCTTTTTCTTATAGTAACGCTTCATACTTTTGCTCAAAAAGAAGCGAATATCTGGTATTTTGGTGAAAACGCTGGATTAGATTTTAATAGTGGAACTCCACAACCTTTAACTAATGGTCAATTAAATACCTTTGAAGGCTGTTCTTCATTTTCTGATAATAATGGAAACCTATTATTTTACTCAGATGGAACTACAGTATGGAATAGAAACCACACTATAATGTTAAATGGTACAGGGTTAAAGGGAGACCCTTCAAGTACACAATCTGCAATGATTGTACCTAAACCTGGAAGCACATTTGAATTTTATCTTTTTACAGTAGGTGCTAGAGTTAGTGGTGGAGAATTTGGTTTTAATTATTACACTATAGATATGAGCACTGAAGGTGGATTAGGTAGTGTTGTTGCAGGACCAATTGATTTATCTGAAGGTAGATTTTCTAATTGGACCGAAAAAGTCGCAGCAATCAAAGGTAAAGAATGTAACACTTTCTGGGTATTATCTTATGTGGAAAATGAATTTTATGCGTACAAGATATCTAGTGCAGGAGTTGCAGCCAATCCAGTTAAAAGTTCAGGGTATTATTTTACGAATGACAGACGAGGCTATTTAAAAATTTCTCCTAATGGAAAAAAGGTTGCAATTGCTCACATGGGTGATGCCAAATTTTATTTATACGATTTTAATACTGGAACTGGAAAAGTTACAAATGAAAGATTGCTACCCTTGGTAGCTCCTGCTGATAAGCCATACGGTGCAGAATTCTCAGCTAATAGTAAAAAACTCTATGTGAATGCCTCTAATGACTTTTTTAGTAATGTTTCTTCTGAATGGAATAATCCAAGTAATCACTTTTCCACATTATATCAATTTGATATTAGTTCAGAAAATATTAATGATATTAATAATTCAAGAATAATTATAGACTCTCAAAATTTATTTAGAGGTGGATTGCAATTAGGTCCTGATCAAAAAATATACAGAGCACTTTCAAAAACTTATAATATTGGTATGCCAACATTAGGTGTTATTGAAAACCCCGAAAATGACGGGCTAGCTTGTAATTATAACCACAAAGCAATTTCTTTAGGAGGAAATAACTCTACACAAGGTTTACCTCCTTTTATTGCTTCAATTTTTTCTCAAATTGAAATTAAAAATGTAGATATTAACGGATCTACAAGTATTTTAAATGACCAAACTAGTAATTTATGTGTTGGTGATAATTTTAATGTTATTCCTGAAACTTTAACTGGTTTAACAACATACACTTGGTATTTCAATGGTTCTTCAACACCTTATTCAACTATTGCAAACCTGACTTTTACAAATTTAGCAACTGTAAATAATGGTATTTATTCATTAGTGGTTACTCAAACTGATATTTGTGGAAATGTAAGTACGTTAGAAGGTGAATTTAGTCTTAAAGTTCATAGTGTTCCTATTGCAAATCAACCTTCATCTATAAGTGAATGTGATACTGATAATGATGGGTATTTAACATTCAATTTAAAAAATTTAAAAGATACCGAAGTTCTAAATGGGCAAAGTGCTACAGAATATGAAGTAAGCTATTTTAGAAATCAAACAGACGCAGATGCAAACATTAATGCAATTACAAGCCCTTATACTAATAGTTCAGCTTTAGTACGGATATTATTATTGCACGTATTCATAATATTCAAAACCCTATATGCTATGAAACTGAAAGTTTTACTATTCAAGTATTTGAAACCCCAAATCCACCTACAACAATTTCAAGTCTAGGAAAATGCGACAATACATCTATTGGAACTGATGTTGATGAATTAATCATTTTTGATTTGACAGAAAAAGAATTAGAAATTTTAAATGGGCAATCAGCAACTGATTTTACAATTCAATATTTTTCTGATGTAGCATTAACAAACGAAATTTCAAATCCTTCAACATTTCCAAATAGTACAACTATTCAAACTATTTACGTTAAAATTTTTAACAACTTAAATTCAAGTTGTGTAGCTTATACAAATTTTAATATTGAAGTCTATAAATTACCCGTAATTACAAATCTAGTATCATTAAAACAATGTGATGATGATACTGATGGTTATAGTGCTTTTAATTTAACTGAAGTTAATACTAAAATTTCTACTGATGCTGTAAATGAAACTTTCTCCTATTTTTATTCATATTTAGGTGCCAACAGTAATGATATAAATGATAAAATAGTAAATCCAATTACTTACATAAATCAAACTGTGAGCACAAATACTATTTGGGCACGAGTTGAAAACTTAAATGGATGTCAAAGAGTAAGTGAAGTAAATTTAATTGTGTCTACTACAGGAATTCCATCCTCTTTTCAAAAGGTTTATTATGAATGTGATGACTATTTAGACACTGTAAATAATGATAGAGATGGAATCTCTTCTTTTGATTTTAGTGAAGTTACTACTGAAATTGAAAACCTTTTCCCTATTGGTCAACAATTAATCATTAAATATTATAGAAATGAAGCTGATGCTTTAGCTGAAATAAACGCTATTATAAACCCTTCTAATTACAGAAATATTGGTTATCAAAATACACAAAATATTTATATAAGAGTGGATAGTGAATTAGATAATGATTGTTTAGGTTTTGGTGCACACATCACCCTTCATGTTGAACCTCTACCAATAGCAAATAGCGTTACCATAAGTAGACAATGTGATGATGATTTTGATGGCTTTTTTAATTTTGATGTTGCT